>JBJELO010000048.1:0-4251 GCA_051879195.1 Lachnospiraceae bacterium | reverse complement strand
GTGCGCGTATTGTCGGTGATACCATGGGTAAATATCACCCTCATGGTGACAGCTCCATCTATGAAGCACTGGTAAAGCTTGCACAGGATTTCAATACGCGCTATCCGCTGGTTGACGGTCACGGCAACTTCGGCTCCATCGATGGGGACGGCGCGGCAGCCATGCGTTACACGGAAGCAAGATTGAGTAAGATTTCCATGGAAATGCTGTCCGATATCAATAAAGACACGGTGGATTTTGCACCGAACTTTGATGATACGGAGAAAGAACCGGTTGTACTTCCTTCACGTTACCCCAATCTGCTGGTCAACGGAACCAGCGGAATCGCGGTAGGTATGGCAACCAACATTCCGCCTCATAACATGCGTGAGGTCATCAATGCTGTTGTGAAGATTATCGACAACCAGATCGAGGAGGACAGGGAAACGTCCATCGAGGAACTGATGCAGATTGTCAAGGGACCTGATTTCCCCACAGGTGCGGAGATTATGGGCCGCAGCGGCATTGATGAGGCATACCGGACAGGACGAGGCAAAATCAAGGTTCGTGCGGTCGCCGATATTGAGACGATGCCCAACGGGAAATCACGGATTCTGGTAACGGAAATCCCCTATATGGTTAACAAAGCCAGACTGATTGAAAAAATTGCAGAGCTGGTCAAGGATAAAAAACTTGATGGAATTACCGATCTGCGGGATGAATCCGACCGCAGCGGCATGCGCATCTGTATTGAGCTGCGTCGTGATGTCAATGCCAATGTTATGCTGAACAAGCTGTACAAGCATACGCAGATGATGGATACGTTCGGTGTCAATATGCTGGCTCTGGTCAACAATGAGCCGAAGGTGCTGAACCTGAAGGATATGCTGGGATATTATCTTGATCATCAGAAAGAGGTAATTACCAGAAGAACCAGATATGACCTGAACAAAGCTCAGGAAAGAGCTCATATTTTACAGGGTC
The DNA here is from genome assembly GCA_051879195.1 of Lachnospiraceae bacterium. Lineage (GTDB taxonomy): Bacteria > Bacillota > Clostridia > Lachnospirales > Lachnospiraceae > TWA4. The sequence continues at coordinate 3,288 of JBJELO010000048.1, read as the reverse complement.
TGCTGATTGCACTGGACCATATCGATGAAGTGATTCAGATCATCCGCGCATCCCGCAATACGCAGGAAGCAAAGCAGAACCTGATGGAGCGCTTCCAGCTTTCTGATGCGCAGGCCCAGGCTATCGTGGATATGCGTCTGCGTGCACTGACAGGTCTGGAACGGGAAAAACTGGAGCAGGAATACAAGGAACTGATGGTTCAGATTGAAAAATTAAAGGCAATCCTGGCAGATGAAAAGAAGCTTCTCACAGTCATCCGCAATGAAATTACAGCGATCCGTGATAAATTCGGTGATGAAAGAAGGACAAAAATCAGTATGGATGCTGCTGATCTGGACAATGAAGATCTGATACCCAACGAAGCGGTTGTAATTACCATGACCAATCTGGGCTATATCAAACGTATGAGTGCCGATACTTTCCGTGCACAGAACCGCGGCGGCAAGGGCATCAAGGGCATGCAGACGGTTGAACAGGATTTCATTGAAGAACTGATTATGTCGAAAAATCACCGCTATCTGATGTTCTTTACAAATAAAGGGCGGGTATACCGTCTGAAAACCTATGAAATTCCCGAAGCGGGCAGGATGGCAAGAGGAACAGCCATTGTGAATCTGCTTCAGCTTCAGCCGGAAGAGAAAATATCTGCCATTATTCCACTGAAGCAGCTGGAGCCGGGCAAATTCATTTTCATGGCTACAAAGTTCGGCATGGTCAAGAAGACTCCCATGGAGGATTTCATGAACATCCGTAAAACCGGCCTGCAGGCCATCAACATGCGTGAAGATGATGAGCTGATCGAGGTAAAATATACCGATGGAGATCGGGAACTGCTTCTGGTCAGCCGGAAAGGCATGTGCATCCGTTTCCATGAAAAGGATGTGCGGCCCACAGGAAGAAGTTCCATGGGCGTACGCGGCATGGATCTGGGCGAAGACGACATTGTCATCGGCATGCAGATGGACAGCCAGGGTGAATATCTGCTTCTGTCCACATCACGCGGTCTGGGCAAGAAAACCCGAATCAGTGAGTTCAATGTGCAGAACCGGGGAGGCAAAGGTGTCAAATGCTATAAGCTGAATGACAGAACCGGTGATCTGGTAGGCGTAAAAGCGGTAAAAGATGGTCAGGAACTGATGATCGTTACCACAAACGGCATTATCATCCGTATCAGCATTGACGGAGTTTCCACGCTGGGAAGAGTAGCATCCGGTGTAAAACTGATCGGTGTGGATGAAAAAACAGGATTTGTGGCAAGTATTGCAAAAGTAAAAAATGAAGAAGCCGAAAAGAATGAAGACGAGTCGGATATAGAAACGGAGTCTGCAGAAACAGATTTTGCAGATTCTGCAATGGGAACAGATTCAGAAGAAAAAGATTCGGAAGCAGATGAGCAGGAAGACGTAATTGATGCGGAGACTGACAGCGAATAACTAAATAGGACAGTTGACCGGGAAGGAAAGCGTGAAGATTTTTCACCCTTTCCTTTCTTTGGTTCGCTGCTGTTCTGCCGGATATGTCTCAGCACATCGGATAAGGAGCAGGAGGAATATTTGAAAATGAGAGAATTATCGGTAGATGTAATCACACAGAATATCAAAGAAATGTGTATCGAAGCCAATCATTTTCTTTCAGATGATATGAAAGAGGTGTTTCAGCGCTCTCTGGAGACGGAGGAGTCTCCTCTGGGACGTCAGATTCTTGGACAGCTGATGGAAAATATGCAGATTGCAGCAGAGGATATGATTCCCATCTGTCAGGATACGGGCATGGCTGTTATTTTCGTGGAAGCAGGCCAGGATGTTCATTTTACAGGCGGTTTGCTGGAGGATGCCATTCATGAGGGAGTAAGACAGGGATATACGGAAGGATATCTGCGCAAATCCGTAGTAAAGGATCCGCTGATCCGCGAAAATACCAATGACAACACGCCGGCGGTGATTCATTATTCCATCGTAAGCGGAGATCAGGTGAAAATCACAGTGGCACCCAAAGGATTTGGAAGTGAGAATATGAGTCGTGTTTTCATGCTGAAACCGGCGGATGGAATCGAGGGTGTGAAGAACGCCGTTCTGCAGGCTGTGAGGGACGCAGGGCCCAATTCCTGCCCTCCTATGGTGGTAGGGGTAGGAATTGGTGGTACGTTTGAAAAATGCGCTTATTTGGCCAAAAAAGCGCTCGCACGGAATGTGAATCAGCATTCGGAGATTCCTTACGTCCGGGAAATGGAAGAAGAACTTCTGGAAAAGATGAATCAGCTGGGAATCGGACCTGCCGGTCTTGGCGGACGAACCAGCGTATTTGCTGTCAATATTGAAACGTATCCGACCCACATTGCAGGACTTCCGGTGGCAGTCAACACCTGCTGTCATGTAAATCGTCATGTAACCAGAGTTATATAGGGAGGCAGTACTATGGAAAAATATCTTACAGCACCTTTTTCAGAGGAAAAAATCGCACAGCTGAAAGCGGGGGATTATATATATATAACAGGAACAGTGTATACAGCACGTGATGCGGCACATAAACGTATGATGGAAGCACTGGACAGAGGAGAAAAACTGCCCTTTGACATTCAGGGACAGCTGATTTATTATCTGGGGCCGTCACCGGCACGGAAGGGGCGTGTGATCGGCTCGGCAGGCCCTACCACATCCAGCCGTATGGATAAATATGCTCCCGGTCTCCTCGATCTGGGACTGCGCGGAATGATTGGAAAAGGAAAGAGAAATGAACAGGTCATCGATGCAATTGTAAGGAATAAAGCCGTTTACTTTGCAGCAGTAGGAGGAGCAGGCGCACTGTTATCAAAATGCATTAAAAAAGCGGAGGTAATTGCCTATGAAGATCTGGGGACGGAAGCAATCCGAAAACTGGAAGTGGAAAATCTTCCTGTAATCGTGGTAATCGACGCGGAAGGCAGAAACCAATACGAAATTGCTGTAAAACAGTGGAGCAAAGAGATATAAAATGACAGCTGTTCAGAGCGGGCAGATACGCGGTGTCAGGAAAACAGCAGTGTTTTGAAGCCGGCTCTGAACAGCTGTTAAAAATGACAGAGGAAATTAAAACGAAAAATATGTGTGAAAAAAATTAAAAAAGGCTGTTGACAAATCAGGGGAAGTCAGATATAATACATCTTGCGTCTGATGTGATGGCGTAATTGAATAGAAGCATTTATAAGTTCGGAGAAATACTCAAGAGGCCGAAGAGGCGCCCCTGCTAAGGGTGTAGGTCGTTCACGCGGCGCGAGGGTTCAAATCCCTCTTTCTCCGCTCGCTTCTGTTC
>JBJELO010000047.1:0-60209 GCA_051879195.1 Lachnospiraceae bacterium | reverse complement strand
GGCAGTGCGTGGTTGCCTGGATCGCTGCGTTTATCACACGGCTGATCTGTATGGGCATCGGAATGTAGCCGGATACAGACACCGGAATCGGAGCGGATGCAGAAACTGGGATGAATGCAGAAACTGAAATAGATGCAGAAACTGAAACGTAGTCAGATATGATATAGAGGAGGAGATGCTGAATGAATCCTGCAGACATGATTGTTATTCTGGCGGTTGTGGCAGCGGCAGCAATTGCTGTCGCAATTCTGAGAAGAAATAAGAAAAACGGAAGATGCATCTGCGGCTGTGACTGCGGAAGCGGATGCACAGGCAACTGCAGCGCATGCAGCCAGAGCTGCAAAAAGAAGTAAATGATATAAAATATGAGGACAGCAGCCGGACTTTCCTGCAAAGGCCGGCTGCTGCTGCATTCTGTAAAAAACGCTTGACCTTCACGGAACGTGATAGTGTAAACTGTTTTCATCAGGAGAGGGAGGGCATGGACGATATGATGACGATTAAGGAAATGGCAGAGCGGACGGGGGTCAGTGTGCGCACACTGCATTATTATGATGAGATCGGCTTGTTTGTTCCCACCTGCAAAAGCGAAGCCGGATACAGGCTTTATGACGACAGGGCACTGGAAAGGCTGCAGCAGATCCTGTTTTTCCGCGAGTTCGACATTCCTTTGAAAGAAATCAAAGCGATTATGAGTCGTCCCGATTCTGACAGAAATGAGATTCTGCAGATGCAGAGGAAGATGCTGGTGGCGAAAAAGGAGCGCATGGAGCGTCTGATTGCCGGCATTGATAGTATTCTGAAAGGAGACAGCAGGATGGATTTTACCGTATTTAACAAAACCGAGATGGAAGAAATGTTTGAGGTCATGTACGATCATATGCCCGCGGAGATGCGGGAGACAGCGGTCAGTGAATTCGGCGGAAAGGAACAGTGGAAAAAGCACTACCTGGAAGTGGTATCATCGGAGAAAATGCAGAAAAGCTATGCGAAAGTCGTGGAATGGTACGGCGGCAGGGATGCTTATCTGGATGCTGTGAAACATCCGGTCAGCAGAGAAGTTGCGGAGGCATTTCAGAACCGGGAAAATGCCGTGCACAGGAAACTGATTGAAAAACGGGGTGCCGACCTTCATTCCTTTGAGGTCAGGGAAATTATTGGTGAGTATGGATTTGTCATGAAACAGTTGACACAGGTAAAAGAAGAAAAAGGTGTCATGCTCCAGCTGGCCCGGTCCTACCGGGATGAACGGTGCCGTGAAATCATAGATGCCGAGTATGGAGAAGGTACCGCAGAGTTCTTTGCACAGGCGATAGAAGCGTTTTATGAAACTGTTTAAAGCCGGGCTCTGAAACAGTAACAAGTATTGTTCTGTAAGGAAATTTTTAGAAACATCCTCTTCTTTCCTTTATATTTGTGATGTATACTGGAAATGTACAATGGCGGTTTCGGAACCTGAGGACTGGTGTATCATATGACAGGAGGAGGATTTGCATGCGTTTTCTGGACTGGATTACATTTCCGAATGATGAGCAGGAGTTTGATTTTTTTCTGTATAAAGTAAAACGGCAGTGCTACGATACGTTTTACCCGTTTAAGATTCTGTCGAAGCACCGGTTTGAGCGGATCGATTTCGAACCGGTGACGATTCTGTACGGGGGCAACGGTTCGGGAAAAACGACAGCGCTCAATGTGATTGCCGGAAAACTGGGTGCAGGAAGAGAAGCGTCATATAATCGCTCCAGCTTTTTTCAGGAGTACCTGGACCTTTGCCGGTTTGCTCCGGCAGAGGAGATGGGGGAACGGCACAATCCGGCAGATTTGTCCCGTCTCACCTGTGTTATCACAAGTGACGATATCTTTGATTATATGCTGAATATCCGCAGTCTGAATGAGGGAATCGACAGGCGGCGGGAGGAGCTGTTTGATGAATATCTTGATCTGAAATATTCTTCCTTTCAGATGAAATCCCTGGAAGATTACGAACAGCTGAAACGGGTCAATCTTGCCAAAAGCAGAACCCAGTCGAAGTTTGTGCGAAAGAGCCTCATGGATAATGTACGGGAGTATTCCAACGGGGAGAGTGCATGGAGATATTTCATGGAGAAAATCGAGGGCGGAAAGCTGTATCTGCTGGATGAGCCGGAGAACAGCCTGTCGCCCGGGAGACAGCAGGATCTGGCCGATTTTCTTGTGGAGTCTGCCAGAGATTTTGACTGTCAGTTTATCATTGCTACTCATTCACCGTTTCTGCTGGCCATGAGAGGAGCCAAAATCTACGATCTGGATGATAACCCGGTGTATGTAAAACGATGGACGGAACTGTCCAATGTGCGGCAGTATTACGAATTTTTCAGAAAATATGCGGGAGAGTTTGAGAGGGATCTCTAGTATGACTCACACCAGTTAACAAACTGTTTCATACAGGATAAATTTTCGGTCTGCAAGGCAGGGGAATGAGTCGCAGCGGTGGCTGCGGCGATTGACGACAACGCGGCAGTTTATAGTTTCTTAATAATGTTTTCACAATAACAGCATTGACATCATAATATGTCAGTGCTATTATTTTTGACACATATAATAGTTAACAGTGTTAATTATTGTGTATGTTAATTATTTCTGTCTGTTCGAAGCCGAACCCTGCTTTGGGGCGGTTTTGAATGAGCACAGATGCTGCAGATACGTATTCAGTATCTGCATATTCCGGAGGTGAAAAGGATGGAAGAGATGCAGAACAGACTTTTTCGTGCATTTCTCTCGTTCAGAAAGCTGCATATTTCCAGTATACTGCCGGGAATCAATGTGGCGGATCTGAGTACGCTGAAGACGTTGAAAAAGCTGGAGCAGAGTCATGTGGGAGATGGAGGCGGAGTGTCCGTTTCCGAGATTGTGGGAGAACTGAATGTACCGGCACCGGCTGTTTCCAGAAGTCTCAGAAATCTGGAGGAGAAGGATTATGTGCTGCGGTATACCAATAAAAAGGACAGACGCAATACCTGTGTGGAACTGACTGATCAGGGGAAAGCTGTCCTTGAAGAGTCCATGGGGATTATGTGCGATCTGGGGGATGCCGTATTTCGTCAGATGGGTGAGGAGGATATGGAGCGTATGATTGCCTATTTTGTAAAGTTTCAGAATGTGGCGAAGACAGAGATTGAAAAGCGAAGATATATAAAAGACGAGAAAGGATCCGATGAAACGTGAAGAAGATTTTTAAAAATATGCTTCCCTACTGGTATATGCTGATTGCCATTTTCGGCCTGCTGATCGTGCAGGCTTTCTGCGATCTGTCACTGCCGCAGTATACTTCGGATATTATCGATACAGGTATTCAGAACGGCGGTGTGGAACACATTCTTCCGGAGAAGCTGCCGGCACAGGAGTATGAACTGGCAGAGATGTTCATGACGCAGAAGGAGAAGAACGCCTGGGAGGACTGCTATGCCCTGTCGGAAGATGGGGATTATTATGATTGTACAGTGGACAGTGAGAAGAGACTGGATGAACTGGATGAGGAACTGCTGACGCCGGTGGTACTGACGTACCGCATGGCCAATATGAATGAATCGGATTTCAAAGACCTGATTGGCGGTGTTATGGCGGGGAATCCTCAGACAGCCGCCGCTGCGGAGCAGATAGATGAATTGTCTGTGGAGGAGATCTGCCAGATGCTGCAGGTGGAGCTTCATGTATTCCGGGCGGAGGATGAAACGGGGGAAACGGACACCTATGTGGATATCCGCCCGCTGCTGCAGCAGATGATTGCATCGGGACAGATGACGGAGGAGGCTGTGGAGAGTTCCAGAGACTCCATGGAAGAGATGATTTCCGCTATCGGCAGCAGCACTCTGAAGTCCATGGGTGTTGCCTATGCCATAAGCTGTGATGAAGCAGCCGGCCTTGATATGGAAGAGATTCAGACATCTTATCTGTGGAAAACAGGGGGATATATGTTTCTGATTGCGATTCTCATGCTGGCGGCATCCGTTGGTGTGGGTTATCTGGCATCGAGAGTAGGAGCCGGTGTGGGCCGGGATCTGCGCGGCAGGATATTTAAAAAGGTGGTTGGTTTTTCCAATGCGGAGATGGACCGGTTCTCTACCGCTTCTCTCATTACCCGCAGTACCAATGATGTGCAGCAGATTCAGATGGTGACGGCGGTGATGCTCCGTATGGTTCTGTATGCCCCCATTCTGGGCATCGGAGGTATATTTAAAGTGATGCAGACCGGCGCTCATATGGAGTGGATCATTGCACTGGCTGTTCTTATGATCGTGGGCTTTGTGCTGCTTCTTGTTTCCATTGCCATGCCGAAATTCAAGATTATGCAGACCCTGGTGGATGCAGTGAATCTTGTTTCCCGGGAGATCCTGACAGGACTTTCCGTTATCCGCGCTTTCGGACGTGAGAAGACGGAGGAGAAGCGTTTTGATAAAGCCAATACCGATCTGATGAAGACGCAGCTGTTTACCAATCGTGTTATGACATTTATGATGCCCGGGATGACGCTGATTATGTACGGCGTTACAGTACTGATCGTATGGGTTTCCGCGCAGAAGATTGATGCGGGCAATCTGCAGGTGGGTGCCATGACGGCATTTATTACGTATTCCATGCAGATTGTTATGGCATTTCTGATGCTGACAGCCATGTCCATCATGCTCCCCAGAGCCGGTGTGGCTGCAGAGCGTATCGATGAAGTACTGAAGACAGAGGTTACTATTAAAGATGCAGAGAATCCCCGGCCGCTGGATACACATCGCCAGGTGCTGACCTTTGATCATGTGAATTTCCGTTATCCCGGCGCTGATGAGGATGTACTTCATGATATTGATTTCACAGCAGAACCAGGGAAGACAACAGCCATTATCGGAAGTACCGGCTGCGGCAAATCCACGCTTGTGAATCTGATTCCCAGATTTTTTGATGTGACAGGGGGAAGGATTCTGCTGGATGGGCGGGATATCCGTGAAATCGGGCTCCATGAGCTGAGAGACCGGATTGGTTTTGTACCTCAGAAAGGGGTTCTGTTTTCAGGTACGATTGCTTCCAATCTGCGCTTCGGCAATTCCGAAGCGTCGGATGAAGAAATCCGCGAGGCAGCAGAGATTGCACAGGCATCGGAATTCATCGAAGAAAAATATGAAAAATATAACAGCAACATAGCCCAGGGAGGCAGCAATGTATCCGGTGGTCAGAAACAGCGCCTTGCCATAGCCCGTGCCATTGCCAAAAATCCCGGAATTTATGTTTTTGATGACAGTTTTTCCGCTCTAGATATGAAGACCGATGCGAAGCTGCGTCAGGCACTGGCTCCGAAGATCAGCAACAGTACGGTTCTGATTGTGGCTCAGCGTGTCAGTACCATTTTGCATGCCGATCAGATACTGGTTCTGGATGAAGGCAGGATTGTTGGGAAAGGTACACATGAGGAACTGCTGAGAAACTGTGAAGTCTATCAGCAGATTGCAAAATCCCAGCTTTCTGCCGCAGAACTGGGATTGAATGAATCAGAAGGAGGTGTCGGTCATGAATAATCCGGGAACAGAGCAGTCTGCGCGGCCTGTAAAACGGGGTCACGGGCGGGGAATGAAGCCGGTTGAAAAGCCGAAGAATTTTAAAGGTTCCATAAAAAAGCTGGTGGCCTATGTGGGAAGATACAGATTTCTGATTTTTCTGGTGATGATTTTCGCAGCAGCTTCCACTGTATTTTCCGTATTGGGCCCCAAAATCATGGGAAAGGCTACAACAGCTTTGTCAGAAGGACTGATGCGAAAGATTGCAGGTACAGGAGGAATTGATTTCAGTTATATCGGCAGGATTCTTATGATTACCATGGGAATTTATCTGCTCAGCGCGATTCTCAGTTTCTGTCAGGGATGGATCATGACGGGAATCACACAGAAGATATGCTACCGCATGCGCAAAGAGATTTCCGAAAAGATCAACCGTATGCCCATGAAGTATTTTGAAAGCCGTACTTACGGAGAGGTGCTTTCCAGAATTACCAATGATGTGGATACTCTGGGAACAGGGCTGAACCAGAGTATTACACAGATTATTACTTCAACGGCGACGATTATCGGTGTGCTGGTTATGATGCTTTCCATATCTCCGCTGATGACGCTGATTGCGCTGGTAATTCTGCCGGTATCTGTATTTCTGATTTCTTTTGTGGTTCGCTTTTCACAGAAACATTTCCGCACCCAGCAGGAATATCTGGGACATATCAACGGACAGGTGGAAGAAACCTATGGCGGATATCTGGTAGTGAAGGCGTTCAATAAAGAAGAAGAGACGATTCATCAGTTTGATGAAACCAACGCGGTTCTGTATGAATCAGCATGGAAGTCCCAGTTTCTTTCCGGTATCATGCATCCTATTATGGTATTTGTGGGAAATATGGGTTATGCGGGGGTGGCGATCTCCGGCGGTCTGCTGGCAATTCGCGGTGCAATTACCATTGGCGATATTCAGGCGTTCATTCAGTATGTAAAGAATTTCACGCAGCCGATTCAGCAGATGGCGCAGATTATCAATCAGGTGCAGTCCATGACAGCGGCTTCAGAGCGGGTGTTTGAATTCCTGGAAGAGGAAGAAGAAGACCAGTTCGCAGAACACGCGGTTCATCCGGAAGAAATTCATGGTGCTGTGGAATTCGAACATGTTCGATTTGGTTACAATCCGGATCAGATTATTATTAAAGACTTTTCTGCCAGTGTCAGACCGGGGCAGAAGATTGCCATCGTGGGTCCTACAGGAGCAGGCAAAACTACCATGGTGAAGCTTTTGATGCGTTTTTATGATGTAAACAGCGGTTGTATCCGCCTGGATGGTCATGATATCCGTGATTTTGACCGCCGGGAGTTAAGAGATGCCTTCGGAATGGTTCTGCAGGATACGTGGCTGTTTAAGGGAAGTATCATGGAGAATATCCGATACGGACGTCCGGATGCAACAGATGAAGAAGTGGTAGAAGCTGCCAGAGCAGCGCATGCGCATCATTTTATTCAGACGCTGCCCGGCGGTTACGATATGGAATTGAATGAAGATGCCAGCAATGTATCTCAGGGACAGAAACAGCTTCTGACCATCGCCAGAGCTATTCTGGCAGATAATCCGGTGCTGATTCTGGATGAAGCAACCTCTTCGGTGGATACCCGTACCGAGGTGCGTATTCAGAAAGCCATGGACAATCTGATGAAAGGCAGAACCAGCTTCATCATTGCCCACCGTCTGTCAACCATCCGCGATGCCGATCTGATTCTGGTTATGAAGGACGGCGACATTATCGAACAGGGTACGCATGAAGAACTGCTGGCGGCCGGCGGTTTTTATGCCGGCCTCTATAATTCGCAGTTTGAGAATGCTTCCTAACGGTTATGTTTCGCAGCAGCTGTATCTTATAACCGTTATATTTTACAGCAGCTGTATTTTATAACAACAGTGTCTTATAAGATGCATTTATTTCAGTATTTTCAGCATGCCGCTTTTGACTTTCGCGTTCAGTTTTTTATAGCTGTGCAGTTCCTCTTCGGTCAGATCCTGGAAGCGGTGTCTGTTGAAGTCTTCCTGTGCCAGTCTCAGATCTTCAATGATCGGTTCTGACGCAGGGAGCAGTTCAAAGTGCTGCAGTTCATCGGTTCTCGGTTTTTTGATCTGAAGCAGTTCTTTTCGGGTCAGTCTCTGGAGAATACGGTAGGTTTTGCGGGTACTCAGTCCTGCAAAATCCGCCAGGTCCTCTGTTTTTTCAATTTCGATGGGCTGACTCAGATGAAGGAGAATCAGGGTTTCAGCCATGGACAGATCGTGTTTCAGAGCAACTGATTCGCAGTGACGTTCCAGCAGCTTCCGATAGCGGTATAATTCCATGGGAATTCCGTCTCCGGCGACAGCTTCCCGATTTAAAGTGCTGATCCGCTCCTTTCCCAGTTTTTTGCTGCCTGCCAGAGGTGCCGGAGGAACCATGTTGTCTTTGGCTGTGGAAAGAAGAAAGCTGTAGACCTGCAGTCGGATCTTGCTGTAATCTTCTTCCTCGTAGACCGATTTGTAGAATTCATTGTAATATTCAAAAATCAGCAGCTTTGTTTTAATGACTCTGTTAATGGACATACTCTGGCTGACCAGACTTCCTTTTCTTTTTACATAATAGTAGACAGGGGCCTGCAGGGCCAGAAAGACATTGGAATGACGAATGTATTCCAGATTGAACAGGAAATCTTCACACCAGTTCAGCTCGGTATCCATCCGAAGATGATATTTTTCGATGATATCTCTTCGGAACAGCTTATTCCATATGACACCGTAGTAAAAATCCGCAGGATTTTCCATCATATGAGCAGCATACTGTTCGCGTGTCATGACACTGTCTTCTTCAATATCGCCTTTGTGGGAGACACGTTCCCCCACTACCCGGTAAAAGTCCGCGATTACCAGATCACAGTTCCAGGTCTCTGCAGATCGTACGAACAATTTGGTAGCATCCGGTGTGATCCAGTCATCACTGTCCAGAAACTGAATATATTTTCCGCAGGCGCGGTCCAGTGCGGCATTACGGCTGTCGGAAACGCCGGAATTTTCTTTATGAATGACAATCACGCGATTGTCTTCGGCAGCGTACCGGTCACAGATATCTCCGGAAGAGTCTGTACTTCCGTCATCTACCAGAATTAATTCAAAATCAGTGAATTCCTGATGCAGAATACTGTCAACACATCGATTCAGAAATTTTTCTGAGTTATATACCGGAACAATAATACTGACGATTACACTCATTGTATTCCTCCATTTTCTATCTTTCTGTTACAATATTCTAACACAGGACGTGGACGAAAAAAAGCGATTTGATAAAAATCGGAAATGCCTGCTGCAGTTTTTTGTGATACCTGTGTAAACGGTTTATGCTATACTTTTTATGTACGACGAAACGAATGGTACATAAAGATAAGACAGGAGGTAACCAGATGATTAAACTTGCAGTTACAGGTACCGGTATGCTGGTACAGGAGATTCTTCCGGTATTGACAGAAATGAAAGAAATTGAGGTTACGGCACTCTGCGGAACGGTGCGTTCTGAAGATACGGTAAAGAAACTTTGCAGGCAGTATGATATTCCCATGAGTTTTACAGATTACTCACATATGCTGGGTAATGAAGAACTGAAGGACATTGATGCCGTATATCTGGCGGTACCGAATGACATGCATTACAGTATGGCGGCCGAGGCTCTGGAAGCCGGCATGAATGTATTTCTGGAGAAACCGTTTACCTCCAACGGGAAAGAAGCGGAAAAGCTGATTGCGCTTGCAAGAAAGAAGAAACTGTTCCTCGCGGAGGCTATTTCCAATCAGTATTCACCGGTTTATGAAACGATTCGCGGGCTGATTCCGAAGCTGGGCGATATCCGGGCGGTACATTGTAATTTTTCACAGTATTCCAGCAGATATGATCGTTTTCTGGAAGGAGAATGTCCCAGAGCTTTTGATCCGAATCATTCGGGCGGTGCATTGATGGATCTGAACTGCTATAATGTGCATTTTGCAGTCGGTCTTTTCGGAAAGCCGGAACAGGTCAGATATTACGCAAATATGGTCCGTGGGATAGATACCAGCGGGATCGTGCATCTGCAGTATGAAGGATTTCAATGCCTGTGTACCGGTGCAAAGGATTGTTCCGGACCCGGTGAGCTTGTGATTCAGGGGACAAAGGGTTACCTGCTTCTGCAGACAAAGGCCAATTTGCTGGAGGGACCGATTCTTTTTTATGAGAATAAAAGCAGGAAGACAAAAGTGATTGAAACCAAAAAGCAGGAACACCGGATGGTACCTGAATTTCAGGCCTGGGCCCGTATGCTGGAGAAGAATGATTATGAGCAGTGTATCGCCAGACAGGAAGAGACTCTTCTGGTCTGCAGCGTTCTTGATCAGGCAAGACAGTCAGCAGGAATCCATTTCCCGGCGGATGACAGGCAGAGGTGATATATGATTCGACTGATTGCATCGGATATGGATGGGACTCTGCTGAATAATCAGGGAAAGATCAGTGAGAAAACTGCCTGCCAGATTAGAAAGGTTCAGGAAAAAGGCGTGATTTTTGCCATCTGCACCGGGCGGATTTTCAATTCTGCCAGAAAAGAACTGGAGCGTCATGGAATTCACTGCAGTTACCTGTGCAACAGCGGAGCACAGATCATTGATGAAAACGGGCAGGTGATCCGGAGCATTCCCCTGGAGAGAGAGACCGCCGAGTGGGTAATGTCCATGTTTGAACAATGGAAGGTTCCCATGGACATACAGACAGAGAATCGGTTTTATGTGGTGCGGACATGGAAAGATATGGTTAGAAAAGCGTATTATTCCTGGAAGCAGGGAAGGCTGTTTCCGTTTTTAAAAAGAAATCTGACGGGAAAAAAGAAATCAGATGCACCGGTGCGTCTGAAAAAGGCGGGAGATGTTTATCGATATGCCAATGAAGTTTTTAAAATTTCATCCAGTGGTATTTCTCCCCGGAAAGCGGAGATGATTAAAGAATATTTCCGGAAGACAGGGAAGGTGACTGCAGTTTCCTCTTTTTCTGATAATGTGGAAATTACGGACTGTCTGGCGCAGAAAGGACAGTCGCTGGCATGGTATGCGGGAAAGATGAATATTCCCATGAGTCAGGTGATGGCGGTGGGAGACAGTGACAATGATCTGTCCATGATCGAGATGGATTTCGGATATACCGTAGCCATGGGCAATGCCATGGACTGTATCAAAAAAGCAGCAAAATATGAAACATTGACCAATGAAGAAGACGGTGTGGCTGCTTTCATGGAGCGGTATGTGTAACCGCTGCATTCTGGAAAAGACAGTAAGAACAACTGTCAGAAAAAATATGCCGGGTTGAAGCGCAGAACATTGAAAACAGAAAACTGAAAATAATGGAAGACAGCAGCAGGAAGGGGATTTGGTCCCTGACTTTGCTGCTGTTTTTGTGTATGGATATCATACGAAGATTGCATGAATTTTACAATAACAAGAAAGAAAAATTTACATTTCATTCATACAATGGTATTCAGAAAAGATTTCAGAAAAAATATTTTTGAAACGATTCAAACAATATTGTTTACCATGATTTTACGAGGACATTGCCGCATGAAATACTGCTGCGATGATGGAGGAGATTATGAATCAGACTGTTGCCGTTGTTGTAACACGCAATCGGAAAGATATCTTGAAACAATGTGTGGAAAAGCTGTTTCTCCAGACAGCTTCCTGTGATGTGCTGGTGGTGGATAATGCCAGTTCTGACGGAACTGCAGAATATCTGGAAACATTGAAAAGAGAAAAGAGGGTACATGTAATAAAATTATCCCGGAATCTGGGGGGCGCCGGCGGTTTTAATCTGGGGATACGCAAAGCAGTAGAATATGGTTATGAATATATATGGACTATGGATGATGATACACTGCCCAGACCGGATACACTGGGAAAACTTCTGGAAGCGGATGAAAACCTGAGTGGGAATTACGGTTTTTTATCCAGCGTAGTACTTTGGACAGACGGCAGGGGCTGCAAAATGAACCGTCAGAAAGTGAAAAAAAGTTTTTATGAAGATGTTGGTCTGCTGACGAATAGCCTGATACCGGTAGAGCAGGCGACTTTTGTTTCACTGTTTATGAGAACAGAAACAGTGAAACAGGTAGGGCTTCCCGTGAAAGAATTTTTTATCTGGGGAGATGATCTGGAATATACCCGCAGAATGGCAGTACGGATGAAACTGCCCTGTTACCTGGTGGGCAGAAGTCAGGTGGTACATGCCATGCGTACCAATAATGGGAGCTGTATTGCGACGGATGTTCCGGATCGCATAGACCGGTATCGCTATGCCTATCGGAATGAAAATTTTGCATATCGGTATGAAGGAATAAGCGGTTTTTTTTATTACATGGCAAAATGTGCTTTCAATATAATAAAAATCTGGATAAAAAGTGACAGTTACCGCCTGCGCAGGAGCTGGATTGTACTGTCTCAGATGTTCGCCGGCCTTTGTTTTAATCCGGAAATAGAAACAATTGCCGACGGACACAGAGTTTGAAGGGAGAAAAAAGAATGCAGCAGCTGAAAGCAGTACAGAATAGATCAAGAACGGAGTATCAGAAACCGAATGCAGCACAAAGGGGCATAAGAGAACCAGGTTCAGAGCAAAGACTGATGGAATTATCAAAGATTACATTGTCTCCGGTGAAGAAAGCCGGAAATGTGGAACTCATGTATTATCGTGCGGACAGTTCTGTTCATAGAGAAAAGAGCAGAGACGGTGATTTTCTTTTGATGGATAAAGGGAGAAGCGTATCACTGGATACATATTTCAACTGTTTTTCCTATGCGAAATATTTGCGATATACCCGGGTGAAGGATGTGTACTTTGAACTGGAATTCAAAGGGCGGTTCCGGGTTTATGTGATGAAAAAAAGTATGTATCAGCAGAAGCGGGCACATTCCCGCCGTCCCATGCATTTTGTAGAAAGAGAAGAAGAAATCTATTCTGAAGAAATCTGCCGGGAAAAACGGGGGAAATGGCGGCATTGTCACGATTTCTCCAATGAAATGGTCAGTATGATTCCGGCGGGAGACATGGATGAGAGCAGCTATGGAAAAAATGTGGAGAGCAGAAAGACAACAAGAAGTGCGTTTTATTATCTGAAACTGGTCAGTCTGGAGGATGGAAGCTGTTTTTACGGAGGGCGTTATCTGACCGGTGCAATGCCGGATCAGAGTGTCAGAGCGGCTTTGAATATCTGCACTTTCAAACGGGAGGAATACGTACTCCGCAATGTATCCGATATCTGCAGAATACTGCTGGACAACCAGAAAAGCAGCATCAGGGATTCTCTGGAAATTTTTGTGGTGGATAACGGACAGACGCTGGAAGGGAAGCTTCCTGAGCATGAACATATTCACTGTTTTCCCAATCCCAATTACGGCGGGTCAGGAGGTTTTACCAGAGGGATTCTGGAAGCATGGGACCGCAGAGATACTCTGACACACGTGATTATGTGCGATGATGATCTGTATATGGATCCGTATATTCTGGAAAAGATGATCAATTTCTTAAAAGTTGTAAAACCGGAATACAGGGATATTCATATACATGGTGGGATGTTTGCACTGGATGAACCCACCTTTCAGACGGAAGCCAGTGCACTCTGGCGTCATAAAGGGCTGCCGCGGAAACCTCTGGAAATGCGGGAAACTTTCAATCTGCTGATGAATGAGGCGGAGGAACCCTTTGATTATACCGGGTGGTGGCTGACTTGTATGCCTCTTGATGTGGTGGAAAAAAACGGACTTCCTTTTCCGCTTTTTATCAAATGTGATGATACGGAGTATGGTCTTCGAAATGAGAAAAATGTATTGATATTAAATGGTATCGGTGTATGGCATGAGGCATTTGATAAAAAATACAGTGCTCATCTGGAGTATTTCTTTTCCCGTAATGATATGGTGATTGAGGCATATCATGGAATACTTGGAAGCAAACGGCGGGTGATTGTCCATTTTACAGGCTGGATTCTGAGACATTTATTTATGCAGCGGTATGAAGCGGTATATTTTAAACTTCGCGGAATGGAGGATTATCTCAAAGGAGTGGACTTTCTCATGCATCAGCAGGAGGATGTGCTTCTGAAGGATCTTCTGGCTCATAACATGAAACAGTATACCCGGGAAGAACTGGAAGAAATGGGATACCCGTTTGACCGGAGCAGGTATGAGCGAAGCTGCAGCTGGGTGACGAACAGAAAGGAACGAATAGTCAACTATCTTACTTTGTACGGGAATCTGGTTCCCACCTGTTTTTACCGGAAAGAATTGAATGTGGTGGATATGCAGGCCAGCGATCCCTGTCATTATGCTTTTCGAAAGCATGTTCTGATGTGGAATTCAGGTGAACAGAAAGGAGCTGTGACAACTGCTTCCAACCGACTGTTCTGGAAATATTTTATCAGGATGTGCCGGCTGGACGTAAAGTATCTTCTCTGCGGAGACCGGGTAGCGCAGGAATACAGGACACGTGGAAAGGAACTGACCACCATTGAATTCTGGAAAAAGCACCTTGGACTGCAGAGTAATGTAAAAGAAGTAAAACTGCCTGTCAGATGGAGCAGGGAAGCAGAATAACATCTTGGGGAGAATTAATATATGAATGCTGAAAAAACAATAACTGTGCTGCCGAAGTCTGAGTGCTGCGGCTGCGGTTCCTGTTATAATATCTGTCCGCAGAAAGCAATTTCCATGAATTATGACAGGGAAGGTTTTCTGTATCCGGAAATCGAAGAAGAAAAATGTATTTCCTGCGGGAAATGCCGGAAAGCCTGTCCGTCTGTCAGCGGATGGTATGACAATGATCCCGTGCCGGATTGTTATGCGGCGCTGGGCAGTGATGAGGTGCGTAAAAGCAGTTCTTCCGGCGGGATGTTTACGCTTTTTGCGCAGTATGTGCTGAATCGGGGAGGGGCAGTCTGCGGAGCTGCCTATGATGAAAATTTCAAAGTAAAGCATATGGTGATTCACAGTGCGCGTGATCTGGAGAAGCTGAAAAAGTCAAAATATGTACAAAGTGATACTGGCACAGTGTATTCGGAAATCGAAGGAATCCTGAAAGAGGGGCGTCCGGTTCTGTTTTGCGGCTGTCCCTGTCAGGTTGCGGGATTGAAAACATTCCTGAAAGAGAAAGGTACTGAAAACTGCGGACAGCTTCTGTATACGCTGGATCTGCTGTGTCATGGCGCGCCGTCCCCTGTTTTGTTTGAGAAATATCTGAAAGAAAAATACGGCAGCAAACCGATTGCTTATGTAGGTTTCCGTGATAAGGATTACTACGGGTGGATTGCCGGCATGTCGGTTCAGTATACGGACGGATCGTGGGAGCATTGCTCCAGAAGCAGAGATGTTTATCTGAAAGCCTTTAATTTTCTCATGTCAACCCGTCCCCATTGCGGTCAATGTAAATTTTCCCGGGTTCCCAGACAGGGAGATATCACCATGGGAGACTTCTGGGGAATTGACCGGTATGATAAGCGCTTCAGCGACGGAAAGGGTACATCCATTATTTCAATCAATAATTCCAGAGGCCAGGAACTGCTGGATGCGGTAAAAGACCAGCTGAAAGATTATGGACAGATCCCGTCGGATTATATCTACAAAACGGGTCAGCCCTTCGATCATTGCTTTCAGTCAAGTCCTGCAAGAGCGCGTTTTCTGGATATGGCAGCGTATCATTCCATCGACAAGGCCTATGAATACGCAATTAAAAGGAAATACGATGTGGCCATCATGGGAGTCTGGTGCGGCTGCAATTACGGAAGCATTATGACATATTATGCGCTTTGCAGGCTGGTGGAATCCTTTGGATTGTCGGTACTGATGGTGGATAAACCGAAACTGGGCAAGGATGATCCGGAATTGAAGGAAAATCATTCGCGTCGTTTTGCCCGGGAAAATTACAAAGCAATCAGCAGAAGTTATCCTGTGGGAGAACTGAAAGCTCTGAATGCGCAGGCGGACACGTTCATCATAGGATCTGATCAGGTGTGGAATTATGGAATCAGCCGTAATTTCGGCCGCAGCTATTTTTTTGATTTTGTGGATGAAGATAAGAAAAAAATATCATATGCTTCCTCGTTTGGGCATGATGGATTTTTTGCTTCCGGATCGGAAAAGGAAACAACCGCTCATCTTTTGCGCCGTTTTGATGCAATTTCCGTGAGAGAAGCAAAGGGAGTATCCATCTGCAGGGATACGTTTCACGTCAAAGCCGTTCAGGTGCTGGACCCGGTATTCATGGTTGATCCTGCAATTTATGATGAATTGGCTGCCCGCTCTTCTGCCGATGAACAGGAAGAATATGTGGTTTCCTATATTCTTGACCCCACACCGGAAAAAAGAGAGGCTCTGCAGTATGTGGCAAAGCAGTACAAATGCAAACTGGTCAACATGCTGGATGGAATTCCCTGGAAATTCCGGGAGAATAAGGAAAAAATGAATCTTCCCAATACAGTGGAAAATCTGCAGGTGGAAGACTGGCTGTATTATCTGAAACACAGTCGGTTTATCATTACGGATTCCTGTCACGGCGCAAGCTTTGCCATTATTTTTAAACGGCCTTTTATATGTATTGCGAATAAACACCGAGGATTATCACGGTTTGAATCTCTGCTGTCCCTGTTTCATCTGACAGACCGTTATGTAACGGATCCTTCTGAAATCATGAAGCCGGGAAACAGAAACCTGCTGTCGGATATCGATTATGATGCGGTTTATGAAATTATGGAGAAAGAACGGTTTCGTTCCCGTGAATGGCTGAAAAATGCACTGTTTGCCCCAAAAACGATTCATAACTGGAGGGAGTATCCCATAATTGATGAGGAAATGAAGATTTCCTATGAAAATAAAATCAGGGAATTGCAGGAAGAACTGCGCAGGGAACGAAAAAACAGCAGGAGTTTATCTGTGCGCGCAGTGGGAAAAATGAAGAAGGTTTTGAAGAAAGTTCTGCGGCAGCAACAATAGAAAATTAGTAAAAGTGAACAAATTACAGAGCACACAGTCTCTGCAATTGTTACAAACTTACAACTTTTAGAGAGGTTTCGCTTACGAAGCCTCTTTTTTTATGTTATAATTCAAATATCAGAATTGAAAGGGAGGATACTATAATGAGAAGAATTACAAGTGCATGTCTGGAACAGACTATTCGTTTTGATACGCTGAACGGAGCAGATCCTGAGAAGGAACTGAGCATGTATCTCGATCAGCTGAATCGCAAACGTACCAAATATGAACTTGTAGAAAAGTTTACCGGAGAAAACGGGAATCTGTATATCAGAATTAAGAAACAGTATAACAGCTATAAAACAGATGGGTATATCGACTGATTGCCTGCAATAAACCGAAAGGGAGGCTGCAATGTTTAAAGTTGGCGATTATGTAATGTATAAGACGGAAGGCGTCTGCAGGATAGACCAGATTACCACTATGGATAATTTTCCGAAAGACAGACAGAGAAAACTTTACTACGTGATGAGTCCTTTGAAGGATTCGGGATTGAAAATTTATTCTGCAGTAGATAATACCATGATTCCGAGAAGGCCGATTATGACAGAACAGGAAGCCAGAAATATGGTGGAAACCATGGCAGACATCCCCGAGCTGGAAATTGATAATGAGAAGTACAGGGAGGAAACCTATAAAAAGGCGCTGAAAAGCTGCGATTGCCGGGAATGGATCCGTATCGTAAAGACAATCTATCTGCGCAGGCAGGGCAGATATGCAGAAGGAAAGAAAAGCACGGCGATAGACGATCATTATCAGAAAGCAGCACAGGAGCTGCTTCTGGAAGAATTGTCCGTGGCACTTCACATGTCAGAGGAAGAAACAGATCGGTATATTAAAGAACATATGCAGTAATATTAATTTTATACGGTAAAATACCTCTTGTTCCGCGAAATGGAGTATGGTAGAATGTGGTCGGCAGACAGAATTTATTTTGTCTGCCGATTATTTGTGCCTGATTTCTGTGCTTAATATTTATACTGAAAGGATTTTGTTCTGAAATGAAAGCTGATAAAAATGTTGGAGCAGGGGTTGATCTGCTGAATGGAAATATTGTGAAGTCTCTTCTGATTTTTGCCATTCCGCTGTTTATTTCCAATGGTTTCCAGCAGCTGTACAATGCGGTGGATACCATGATCGTGGGAAGATATCTGGGAGATGTATCTCTTGCGGCAATTGGTGCGTGCGCGGCTGTTTATGAACTGATGGTGGGTTTTGCTCTTGGTTTTGGCAATGGCCTGAGTATTGTGGCGTCGAGAGGATACGGCTCGGGAGATCATGAACTTCTGAAAAAATCGGTAGCCGGTTCCATTGTGGTCGGAGCCGGAGTGACAGTGGTTCTGATGGCGCTTTCCCGTCTCTGTCTCCATCCGCTGCTGGTACTGCTGGGAACGCCGGCAGATATTCTGGAGGAATCCTGGTCCTACATATCGCTGATTACCCTGTTTGTGGGAGTCATGTTTGCATATAATCTGCTGGCGGGACTGCTGCGGGCAATCGGAAACAGCATCGTGCCGCTGATATTTCTGATGTTATCTTCGGTACTCAATATTGTTCTCGACCTGTATTTTATCGCCGGACTTCATATGGGGATCAACGGAGCGGCAGCAGCTACTGTTATTGCACAGGGAGTTTCTGCTCTGCTTTGTGTGCTGTATATTGCAAAATGGTGTCCGATTCTTATTCCGAAACGGTGTCATTTCCGAGCAGGTGTCCGACTTTACAAAGAATTGATTGGTCAGGGGCTTTCCATGGGACTGATGGTGGGAATTGTGTCTACGGGAACCGTGATCCTGCAGGCCGGCATTAATAATCTGGGAGATTACCGGCTCATTGCAGCCCAGACTTCGGCCAGGAAGCTGCAGAGCTTCTGCAATATGCCGCTTACCAGTCTTGGACTTGCTCTGTCTACTTTCGTTTCTCAGAACCGGGGAGCCGGTCAGAAGGAACGGATCCGCAGGGCGGTGCGGTATGCCAATATGCTGTCCGTTGGCTGGGCACTGCTTGTGCTGCTGGTTTTGTCTGTTGCGGCCGGATGGATGATGAAATTCATCTCAGGATCATCTGAAGCGGCAGTTCTTGACAATGGCACCCGGTATCTGAGGATCAACAGCCTGTTTTATATGGTACTGGGTATGCTGTTTAATCTTCGGAATTCTCTGCAGGGACTGGGAAGCAAGCTGGTTCCTCTGATTTCAAGCGTGATAGAACTGATCGGCAAGATTCTGTTTGTCATTTTCCTGATACCGGTGCTGGGCTATTTTGGTGTCATTATATGTGAACCGGTGATCTGGTGTCTGATGTGTCTTCAGCTGCTGTGGGCATTTTACAATCATCCTTATATAAGAAAAGGCGGGGGCGTATAGCTTCTTTTCCGCACTTTTTGTGCAAATCTGCTTGGCTCTGAACAGTTACATATGATATAATAGCCGCATGGCGGCTATGATTGCCGCGGTCGCCCGATGAATAACAGATTCATCCGGCGGCCGTTTTGTAATAGGATGAATCAGGCAGTGAAAGGTGTGGATAGATGAACAGACGGGAATTTGTTGAGCTTTTAACGGATACGCTGGTGGGAAGAGTGCCCGGGGCTCTGGTTTCGGAGAAAGCGGATTATTATCGCCGCTATATTACGGACCGGGCCAGGGAGACCGGCAGAACGGAAGCGGACATTATTGATGAGCTGGGCCCTCCGGAGCTGATTGCGCGTACGATCATCGACGCATATGAAGCGGAACATGGAGTTTATGAAAGTGCTTCTTATGCTTCTTATAATGAGCAGGGAGACGGAAGGCAGGGCGAAGATGAGGAGATGGAAGGCGGCAGGTTTTTCCATTTTAATATGGGAAGCAGCGGGTGTTTTCTGATTACCATAGTTATGGTATTTGTATTTCTGGCAGTTGCCATATGGCTGGTTCGCTTTATCGCGGCGTATCCACTGCTGATCATTGCGGCAATACTTGCATTTTATTGCTGGAACGCATATAAAAGAAGGCACTGAGCAGCGGACTGAATATCCGGGAGACTGCCGGGGAGATTACACAGGAGGAAAGTGTTATGGGTGTGAATACGAATCCGGTTACACCGGAGGAACAGTATGCGTATGGAGAATGTCTGTATTTTGGCTTTGAAGTGGAGGAGAATCCGCAGGAAGCGTTCAAATGGTATTTGAAATCGGCACAGCAGGGGTATGCGCCGGGGATGTTTGTGACCGGCAACATGTATTATTTCGGAACCGGTACGGATAAGGACCTGAAGCTGGCATTTGAATGGTATCAGAAAGCCGCAGAGGCCGGTATGTCGGTGGCTCAGTTCCGTGTGGGCGAACTGTATGAGGATGGGCAGGGGGTAGAAGCCGACCATGCTCAGGCCGTTGGCTGGATGCGCAGAGCAGCCGGTGCGGGAGAACAGCTTGCCGTGGAGTGGCTGCAGGCCATGGGTGAGCCGCTGCGGTAATCTTTTTGTATGGCAAGTATGGCAGATCACCGGAAAGGCCGGGCCTGAATCAATCGGCCCGGCCTTTTTTGCAGAAATAAAGGGACTGGAGATGAAGGAAATGAACAAATATGAAGTGCTGAAACAGTATTTCGGATATGATACGTTTCGGGAAGGGCAGGAGACTCTGATCGATGCGATTCTACAAGGGCGCGACGTATTCGGGATCATGCCCACAGGATCGGGGAAATCCCTGTGTTTTCAGATCCCTGCGCTGATGATGAAGGGAATTACGCTGGTAATTTCGCCGCTTATTTCACTGATGAAGGATCAGGTGGCAGCGCTGAATCAGGCGGGAATCCATGCGGCTTATCTGAACAGTTCGCTGACGGTAAATCAGTACTTCAAAGCACTGGAATTTGCGAAAAACGGCAGATATCCCATTATTTATGTGGCGCCGGAGCGACTGGCATCGGAATCATTTCTGGATTTTGCCCTTCATGCGGATATTTCCATGGTGGCAGTAGATGAGGCCCACTGCGTATCCCAGTGGGGACAGGACTTCCGCCCCAATTATCTGAAAATCGTGGATTTTATACAGAAGCTGCCCCGGCGCCCCGTGGTCAGTGCTTTTACAGCTACGGCGACGAAGGAAGTCAGGGAGGATATAGTGGATATTCTCATGCTGCAGGATCCAGTGGTTGTCACCACAGGCTATGACAGACCCAATCTGTTTCTGGGTGTCCAGACACCGAAGGATAAATATGCGGCACTGAGGAATTTTGCGGAAACGCACCCGGGACAATGCGGGATCGTCTACTGCCTGACGAGAAAACTGGTGGAGGAGATCAGTGACCGGCTGAGGGATGACGGATTTTCCGTTACAAGATATCATGCAGGACTGAGTGATGAGGAGCGGCGGCAGAATCAGGACGATTTTATCTATGACAGGTGTCAGATCATGGTGGCAACCAATGCGTTCGGTATGGGAATCGACAAATCGAATGTCAGATACGTGATTCACTACAATATGCCCAAAAGCATAGAAGCTTTTTATCAGGAAATCGGCCGGTGCAGCCGTGACGGTGAGCCGGGGGAATGCATCCTGTTTTACAGCGGACAGGATGTGGTGACCAATCAGTGGTTTATCGATCATAATCAGGAGAATCAGGAACTGGATGATTTTACGAGAAGGCTGGTTATGGAGCGGGATCACGAACGCCTGAAGAAGATGACATTTTACTGTTTTACCAATGAATGCCTGAGGGACTATATTCTGAGGTATTTTGGGGAGTATTCATCCAACTACTGCGGCAATTGCATCAATTGTATCACACAATTTGAAAATGTGGATGTGACAGAGATTGCCCGCAGGCTGCTGGGGTGTATCCTGACCAGCAGACAGCGGTACGGGGCGGCGGTGATCATTGATACCGTGCATGGCGCCAATACGGCAAAGATACGCCAGTATCGTCTGGACGGCAACCCTTTTTACGGATCTTTGCCGAAGGAGCCTGTCTACCGTCTGCGCCAGGTGATGAATTACCTGCAGCTTCAGGATTACCTGACGGTGACAAATGACGGCTATTCCATTGTGAAGCTGGGGGAGAAGGCCTCCCGGGTGCTGGAGCAGGGCGAAACCGTGATCATGAAGATGGCAAAAGAAAAGGAGCCGTCGGCGGTGAAAACGAAAAAGAAACCTGCAAAAGCTTCGGCAGCCGGGGTTATGCTCAGCGAATCGGAGCAGGAGCTGTTTGAGCACCTGCGTACTCTGCGCATGCAGATCGCCAGAGAGGAAAATGTCCCGCCGTACATTGTATTTTCCGATAAAACTCTGGTACATATGTGCAGCATAAAACCGGAAAATAAATCGCAGATGCTTGGGGTGTCCGGCGTGGGAGAGTTCAAATTCAGCAAATACGGAGAGCGGTTTCTGGAAAGCATCAGAACATTTCAGAAGGATTAGCGGCGAGGCAGAGAAAAAACTGATAAGAGACAGAAGAAGAGAGTGTGACAGGAGACGGAGGAGAGACCGGAAGATGATGGATGCTGTTTGGGAAGAAAAAATCAGAAATTATGTGGAGGAGCATGCACCGGAGGCGGAGCGGCTTCTGAAAGAGCTGGCTGTGATACCGGCTCCCTCGGGAAAAGAAAAGCGCAGAGGCGATTTCTGCAGAAAATGGCTGGAGGCCCATGGAGCAGAAGGCGTGTATGAGGACAGCGCAGGAAATATCATCTATCCGTATCAGGTTCGTCATCGCAGCAGGATTACGCTGTGCATGGCTCATCTTGATGTGGTATTTCCCGATGAGGACATGCTGGTGATCCGCCAGAACGGTCATCTGCTGACGGGACCCGGTGTGGGGGATGATACCGCCAATCTGGTCAGTCTTCTTATGGCGGCGGCTTTTTTTGCACAGGAGAAACCGGAATTGCAGATGGGAATTCTGTTTGCCGCCGATACCGGGGAGGAGGGCCTGGGTAATCTGAAGGGCTGCAGGCAGCTGGTGAAGGATTTCGGAAACCGGCTGGTACGGGTAATTTCCCTGGATCTGTATCTGGGGCAGTGTTTTAACCGGTGTGTGGGTTCTCTGCGGTACGAAGTGACGGTGCAGACGGAGGGCGGACACTCCTTCAGTGCATTCGGCAGTCCCAGTGCAGTTCACCAGATTTCACGTCTGGTATGTGCTCTGTATGAGCAGCCGGTGCCGGAAAGAGCGCAGACTACCTACAACGTGGGTACCATTGAGGGCGGAACATCGGTCAATACCATTGCGCAGGAAGCACGGATTCTTTATGAGATCCGGTCGGTGGATGCAGACTGTATGGAGGAAATGCGGCAGGCATTTGAGGATACGGTCAGGAAGTTTTCGGCAGAAGGGATGCGGCTGCAGATCCGTCAGGTGGGGGAGCGCCCCTGTGCCGGGCAGATGGACGAAGATGCCGGAGCTGCTCAGGATCAGCTGGTGGAAACGGCTGTAAAGGTGATTCGTCAGGTGTCAGGTCTGGAAGTGTCCCCGCAGGCTGCTTCCACGGATGCCAATATCCCGCTTTCACTGGGGATTCCGGCGGTTACTCTGGGAACGATTGTGGGCGGAAAGGCTCATACCCGTGAGGAATGGGTAGATCTTCACAGACAGCGGACCGGGATGCAGCTGGTACTGCAGCTGCTGTTTGCCCTGCAGAGGGAAGAAAAGGACCGTGATACAGCTGATTTTTTCGGATAAAGGGACAGACGGAAGAACCGGAGCAGGTGTGTTATGCAGGTAATCTGGTGATACAGGGGGATGTGCTGCTGGAGGTGCTGGATAAAAAGTGCGGGAAGCTGAGACTTCCTGCCGGTATTCGCCGGATTGCGGATGATGCTGTAAATGGAATCGGAACGATCAGCCTGGAAACATTTGATCGTAATCAGGTGGAAAGCTGGAAACCGCTGCTGCGGGCACAGAGATCGGAATTGAGGATTTACAGCCCCTATGAAGAAGAACGTATCTGGCTTCCGCTGTCCCATACGGGCGGATTTGATACTGCTCTGTCCGCACAGAGCGGAATTATAATTGATTTTGACGCATATGACAGCCGGTTCCCATCGATTCAGGATCGGGAACTGAAACTTCAGATAGCCCTGTCCCGTCTGCTGTATCCCGTACAGCTGTCGGAAAAAGCAAAAATCAGGTATGAACAGCTGGTAAAAAACCGGTTCCGTCCCGCCATGCTGTGGCTGGTAAGCGGAAAATGGAACTGGTATGGCAGGATTCCGCAAAGGGCGGG
Organism: Lachnospiraceae bacterium; assembly: GCA_051879195.1. Taxonomy (GTDB): domain Bacteria; phylum Bacillota; class Clostridia; order Lachnospirales; family Lachnospiraceae; genus TWA4. Next base: position 36,411 of record JBJELO010000047.1, on the reverse strand, counting down.
TGAATTGCTCCGGCTGAAGACAATGGACCGTTTCCTGAAAAAAGAGCTTCTGGAAAAGTCCGCTTCCTGCAGACAGCCGGAATTCACGGCATTACTGGTTGAGATGGAATCAGGAAGCGGCAGCAGCGAACGGAAAACAGGAAGGTGCAGCGATAAACCGGGGACAGACAGCGGTTTCAGCGCATACGGGCAGGCGCTCCGGCAGGAGCCGGACAGGAACCAGCTTTTATGGCAGCTGGCAGAGCAGGAGCTGTACCGGTGCAAACCGGAGATGGAAGCTTTCTGCGGTATTTTATCCTTTATACCGATGACGGAGCTGCCGTCTGATATGCAGAGGCGGGATCACGCCGGGCAATGTGAGGTGTTTTGGGCGGGAACCGACGGACAGAACATCTTTTACATGGAGCAGGCGCTGCAAAAAAGAATCATCGATGACCTGAAACCATCTGCAGATCCGGGAATTCCTGCCGGAATCAGGAAACTTGCCAGGTTGTATACGCATATGCTGACTCACTGCATTTACCTTCACCCTTTTTCCGGCAGTTCTGCAAATCCGGCTTTCTCACTTGCCTGTGACATTGCTGCGGAGTATGTGACGGATCAGATATTCGGTCCGGACGGAAGGTGGATGAAGGAAAGGCAGCAGGTTTACGACTTTCTTCTGCGAAAGGATGCGGTGCTTACGGCGGATCGGATTTACAGGAGGATCTTACGGCTGGATGAAGGAACAGAGAGACGGCTTGTTCAGTGGTTCGTCCGGGACAGTCATGCTTTCTGGCCCGGAGCACAGGATGAAAAGATGGATTATCATGCGGGTGGGATCTGTTTCGGGACTGCCGGTGAAGACGTGAAAATATGGCAGACCGCTGCAGATCAATGGAGTTCGGCGGGGGATGGCTTTCTTCAGGCCGGTGAAAAAAAGGCCGGAAAACGTTCTCCCGGAGCAGGTCATGAGCAGGAGAAGGCAGAGCTGGAAAAGCGGGAAGGGCATGACTATCGTGATTTTCTCCGGCAGTTTATGGTTCTGAGGGAAGACCGGATTCTGGATCTGGACAGTTATGATCCGGTTTATTACACCTACGGGCTGAATGCCTATGGCAATATTCCTCTGGTGGAGCCGCTGGAGACAAAGGAAGTGATGCGGCTGATGGAGCTGGTAATCGTTATTGATACCTCCGGTTCCTGTTCCGGCAGACTGGTGCGTTTTTTTCTGGAGGAGACATGGTCGGTTTTCGGTCAGAGCGGCAATTTTTTTAATCGGTTTCATGTAAGAATCCTCCAGTGTGACGCCGCCGTGCAGGAGGATGTGAAGCTGACAAATCTGCAGGAAGCGGAGCTTTATATGAAAAATCTGGTGATTAAAGGCGGGGGCGGTACGGATTTCCGGGCAGCATTTTCATGGATCAGAGAGCTGCAGAGAAAAGGCGAGCTGAGGCACCTGAAAGGAATACTGTATTTTACCGACGGATTCGGCACCTTTCCGGCTCAGGCGCCCGGGTGCAGGACTGCTTTTATATTTCTGAAGAGCCGGTTCGGACAGGTGGAGGTTCCCTGGTGGGCGGACAAACTGCTTCTGGAGCTGCCGGAGGGAGCCGACTGGGAACCGGAATATACAGGCGGTTTCCGGGGAAATATTCTCCGGTAAAGCAGGGGAAAACAGAATATGGAATACAGAGCGCAGAAAGCAGAATACAGAGTGCAGGAATACAGGGGGGAGATACGGCATGAATATACAGGAGGCGAAAGAAGAAATCCGCAATACGGTTCTGGCCTATACGAAAAAGAACGAAGATGGTACTTACCGGATTCCGGCGGTGAAGCAGCGTCCGGTGCTGCTGATCGGTCCTCCCGGCATCGGCAAAACGGCCATTATGGAGCAGGTTGCAAAGGAGTGCGGTGTGGGACTGGTGGCCTATACCATTACCCATCATACAAGACAGAGTGCCATCGGTCTTCCGGTGATCCGGGAGAAGAATTACGGAGGAAAAGTCTGTTCGGTGACGGAATATACCATGAGTGAAATCATTGCATCCGTCTATGACTGTATGGAAGAGACCGGAAAAAGGGAAGGGATTCTTTTTATTGATGAGATTAACTGCGTATCGGAGACACTGGCGCCGGCCATGCTTCAGTTTCTGCAGTGCAAAACCTTCGGCAGCCATCACGTACCGGAGGGCTGGGTCATTGCGGCAGCCGGCAACCCGCCGGGATACAACAAATCCGTGCGGGATTTTGATGTGGTGACACTGGACCGGGTCCGTCTTCTGAATGTGGAGGCAGATCTTCAGGTCTGGCAGAAGTTTGCCCGGGAAGCAGGGATTCATGAGGCTGTTTTATCATTTCTGGAGATCAAACCCCAGGATTTTTACCGGATGGAAGCATTTGAAGAAGGAATGTATTTTGTAACGGCAAGAGGGTGGGAGGATCTTTCACGGATGATTGTGGTATATGAGGAACTGGGACTGCCGGTATCGGCTCCCTTTGTGCAGGAATTTCTGCAGTATCCCATGGTGGCGGGAGATTTTGCCGCCTATTATGCGTTGTATGAAAAATACCGGTCCGATTATCAGATTATGGACATTCTGGCGGGGCGGTGTCCGGGGGAAATCAGGGAGCGCGCTGAAGGGGCCACCTATGAAGAACGGGTAACGCTGGTTCATCTGCTGTTTGAAGCACTGCTCAATTTTACGGAGCACGCACAGGACAGAGCGGAACGGGCCTGGAAAGCAGTATTTGATTTTCTGGAAATGTGTTACGGAACCGGTCTGGAGATGCAGATTTTTATCAGAGAGATTCAGGAATCCGCATTTTGTACGGAATTTCTGTTGAAATGCCGGTCGGAGGAATATTTCCGCTTCGCAGGATTGTTTCAGGAACGGGGACAGCAGCAGAGGTATGAGGAAAACTGCCGGATGCTGTTCCGGAAAATGACAGAATAAAAAAGTGATAGGAATGCTGTCCGGAAAAGGAACACGGGTTTCAGGGGAAAAAGGGTATACAGGGGCCGCATGACAACCCGCAGGCAAAGAAACAGACGCAGGCTGTGTAATATGTGTAAAAAATAACTAAAAAAATATATCTGAATTATTAAAAAAAACGAAACTTTATAAAAGTATTGCAAAGTTTTTGAATTAATGTTATGCTTTATTCACAGTTGAAGATTGCACAGGGGTGTTACTGTACGGCAGGCAAAACCAGATTTATAAGATTCAGGTATATGGATTGATATATACGTGATTTTTATAGATGTGGTTTATTTTTTTGCCTTATTTCCATCTTTCCGCAGTCAAAGGATGAGAGGAGAGAATGTCACGATGAAGATTTTAAAAGTACTGAATAATAATATCGTTATTTCGACAGATGACCAGAATCACGAAATAATCCTCATGGGACGTGGAATCGGATTTGGGAAGAAACCCGGGATGGAAGCGGATCCTGCCAAAATCGAGAGAAGATTTTTCGGTTTTTCGGACTGCAGATACGAAGAACAGCTGGTAGAACTGCTGGAGAGGATTCCCATGGAACACATTTCCATAGGGATGCAGATCGTGGAGCATGTGAGAAAGCATATTCAGAAACCGCTCAATGAAAATCTGGTGCTGATGCTTTCCGATCATATCAGTTTTGCCATTGAACGCCAGAAAAAAGGAATGGCGCTGCAGAATACCCTGTTGTGGGAGATCAGAAAGTTTTATCCTGATGAATTTCAGCTGGGAATGGACGCTGTGGATATGATTGAAAGGGAAACCGGTGTGCGTCTTGCTGATGATGAGGCGGGCTTTATGGCCCTGCATATTCTCAATGCACAGTACGGTACCAGTTCAAAAACATCACAGCAGATGATTATGATGATACAGGATATTATCAATATTGTCAGGTATACCTACAGTATTGAACTGGATGACAGTTCGCTGGATTATATCCGTTTTGTTACCCACCTGAAATTTTTCCTGCAGCGGATTTTTACCAACAGCTGCTATGAAAAGGAGACAGGGCTGTACCGTATGGTTTCCGCCATGTATCCCAAAGCAGCAGCCTGCAGCAGAAAGATTCAGGATTACATTAAAAAGAAAATCAATTATACACTGGTGGAGGAAGAGCTTGGATATCTGACCATCCACATTGAAAAGCTGACGAGAGATTGACAATTCAGAATTGAAATGAGAATCCCATATGCAGAAACGTACGTTCAGAGGTGCACAGAATGGACGGATGCGCATGGCGGCAGTGCGAGGCCGGCACGGTTGTCAGAAAAAGCAGTTGGATCCTCTTCAAGAGCGGAGCAATCCGTGTATAGATACAACCAATGAAAAAGATTTTTTAATGAGAAAAGATTTTATATCAGGAGGTTCCATATGGCAAGCAAATATGACGGTCTGGCCAGAATTATTATCCAGAATGTGGGCGGAAAGGAAAATATCATCAGCCTTGCGCACTGCGTTACAAGACTTCGTTTTAAATTAAAAGATGAATCCAAAGCAAATACAGATGTACTGAAAAATACGGACGGTATCGTAACTGTTATGCAGTCCGGCGGTCAGTATCAGGTAGTTATCGGCAATCATGTGCCGGATGTATATGCCGTTGTATGTGAAAAGGCTCACATCTCAGCCGGTACAGCGGCAGAGGATGACGGTCCCAAAGAAAAGTTAAGCCTGGGTGCTGCATTTGTAGATATGATTTCCGGTATTTTCCAGCCCATGTTAAGCTATCTGTGTGCAGCAGGTATTATCAAGGGTATGCTGGCACTGTTCGCTTTCTTCTTCCCCAGCTTTGCGGGAAGCGGTGCTTACAATGTATGGTATTCCATCGGTGACGGTTTCTTCGCATTCCTGCCCATTGTTCTGGGTTACAATGCAGCAAAGAAATTTAAGGGAAGCGAATGGCTCGGTATGTCCATGGGCTTTGCTCTGACTTACAGCGGAACATCAGCCATGGCCAGTGCAGAAGCAATCGGAAGTATTTTCACAGGAACATCCTTCCAGATGGATTATGCCTATACCTTCTTCGGTATTCCGATCATCATGCCTGCCGGCGGATACTGCTCTACCGTTGTTCCGGTTATCGTGGCAACCTATTTTGCAGTAAAACTGGAAAAGAAATTAAAACAGATCATCCCCGATGTGGTAAAGAGCTTCCTGGCTCCTCTGTTTACTCTGGTAATCATGCTGCCTTTGACATTCCTGATCATCGGACCAATCACCTCTCTGCTCTGCAGCGTTATCGGTATGGTATTTGGTGCCCTGTATGAAATTCCCGTGATCGGTGGTCTCCTTGCCGGCGTTTTACTGGGTGCTTTCTGGCAGGTACTGGTTATCTTCGGTGTTCACTGGGGCCTGGTTCCTCTGTGCATGATGAATTATGCATCACTGGGATTTGATAAGATCCTTTCTCCTTACTTCTGCGTATCCTTCGGTCAGTCCATGGCAGTTCTCGCTATTTACCTGAAGACCAGGGACAAAAAACTGAAAGACAATGCACTGCCTGCATTTATTTCAGGTATGTTCGGTGTAACGGAGCCTGCTATTTACGGTATCACACTGCCTAAGAAGAAACCTTTCATCATGTCCTGTATCGCAGGTGCTGTGGGCGGCGGTTTCATCGGCTTAATGGGTGCAAAATCCTATCAGATGGGCGGTCTCGGTGTGTTCGGTCTTCCCAGCTACATCGGCGAAGGTACTCTTTACAGCATGATTATTGTGGCAATCGGTTCTGTTATTGCCATGGCAGTAGCTTTCATCCTGGTATTCGTTACCTATAAGGATGACGAACCGGTTAAGAAAGAATTATCAGAAACTCCCGCAGCAGGCGATGCTGCAGTAACAGGCGGCACCATCGCATCTCCCATTGTTGGTGAAGCAATTGAATTAAGCAAAGTTGAAGATGAAGTATTTGCATCAGGTGCACTGGGACAGGGCCTTGCCATTGTTCCCGAAAAAGGTGAAGTTTATGCACCCTGCGACGGCGAAATCACCACATTCTTCCCCACAGGACATGCAATCGGCCTGCAGGCTGACAACGGAGCGGAGCTGCTGATCCATGTGGGCATGGATACGGTAAAACTGGAAGGAAAAGGCTTTGAACCCATGGCAAAACAGGGCGAAAAAGTAAAGAAAGGACAGCTGCTGCTGAAATTTGATATGGATCTGATCAAAAAGGAAGGCTACACCGTAGTGACTCCCATCATCGTATCCAATTCCGATGACTTTACCGATGTAATTCCGGAAGGAAACGGAAAAGTTGACCTGAATTCAACCATTATCACTCTGCTTAAATAATAAGGAGGCAAAACATGGGATTTAGACCGGACTTTTTATGGGGCGGCGCAACAGCCGCAAACCAGTATGAAGGTGCGTGGGATGTGGACGGCAAAGGTCCGTCAACCTCCGATATGTGTACAAATGGTACGCATACGCAGCCTAAGAGAATTACAAGAGAATTCGAAGAGGGTACCCTGTATCCCAGCCGTGAGGCAACTGATTTCTATCATCACTATAAAGAAGATATCAAACTGTTTGCGGAAATGGGCTTCAAGGTATTCCGTCTGTCCATTGCGTGGACCCGTATCTTCCCCACAGGCATGGAGACGGAACCCAATGAAGCAGGACTTGCTTTTTACGACAAAGTTTTTGACGAATGCCGCAAATACGGTATTGAACCGCTGGTAACGATTTCCCATTACGAGATGCCCTACGGTCTGACGAAAGCATACAACGGCTGGGCAGGCAGAGAATGCATCGACTGTTTCGTAAGATATTGTGAAGTCATCTTTGAACGCTACAAAGACAAGGTAAAATACTGGCTGACCTTCAACGAAATCAATGCAGGCACCATGCCCATGGGCAATTTCCTGTCACTTGGTATTTTAAATGAAGGAACCACTGATTTTACCAATCAGGTGGATATCCCTCAGCTGCGCTATCAGGGGCTTCACCATCAGTTCGTTGCAAGTGCAAAGGCTGTAAAACTGGCTCATGAAAAATACCCTCAGTTTAAGATGGGCAACATGATCTGTTTTATCACCTCCTATCCTTACACCTGCAACCCTGATGATATCGTGCTGAATCAGCAGCAGATGCGCATCAGCAACTGGTACTGCTCCGATGTCATGGTCCGCGGAGAATATCCTTCCTACGCAAAACGTTTCTGGAAAGAAAACAACATCGAAATCAAAATGGAGCCCGGTGATCTGGAGATTATTAAGGAAGGAACCGTAGATTTCTACACCTTCAGCTATTATATGACCAACTGTGTCAGCTGTGATCCCACTGCGGAGAAGACAGACGGCAACATCGCTTCCGGTCTGAAGAATCCCTATCTGCAGGCAAGTGACTGGGGCTGGCAGATCGATCCCAAAGGTCTGCGCTACACACTGAACGAAATCTATGACCGTTATCGGATTCCGTTGATGGTAGTGGAAAACGGTCTGGGTGCAAGAGATGTGCTGGAACCCGATGGCTCCATTCATGACAGTTATCGTGTCGATTATCTGCGTCAGCACATTGAGCAGATGCGTGAAGCAGTAGAAGACGGCGTGGATCTCATGGGCTACACTCCCTGGGGCTGCATCGATCTGGTCAGCGCCTCCACCGGTGAGATGGCAAAACGCTACGGATTCATCTACGTGGAGAAATACGATGACGGAACAGGAAGCCTGGCAAGAAGAAAGAAAGACTCCTTCGAATGGTATAAGAAAGTAATCGCAACCAACGGAGAAGACCTGGCATAATTCATAAACCGGTAACATATAATAAGCCCCCGTGATTCTCTGAGAAATCAGAAACCATGGGGGCTCAATTTACATGCAAAGGTTATTAATCCGGTACTATTTGCCGATTTTAATAAAAAGACCTGACTTAACCAGTGCCGGACGCAGTGCCATGTAGATAGCAGATGCGGCAATCACGGAAAGAACAGCATTTACACTTGTGGTAGTGATGTTCCATGTCAGAGCCAGTTCAGCAGCCGGTTTTCCAAGAAATACCAGCTTATAGAAATAGCCGATCAGCGGATCAAAAATCACATTAAAGGCCATACCGCAGATGGAAGCAATCAGCGTCCAGCGGAAAATGTGTTTTGTATCGGAGGTATGTGTGATTTTTCCGAAACGGTGAGCCACCAGACCGGTGATCAGACCAATACAGAACTTTAACAGGAAAGTCTTCGGTGCATAAACAATATAAACCGGATCCAGCAGATCGCCGATGGTCATACCGATAGCACCGCCGATACCACCGTAAACACCGCCCAGCAAAAGAGCACCCAGCACACAGACAGCATTGCCCAGATGGAAAGAAGTCGCATCGCCGCCCGGCAGAGTCACCTTAATCTGCAGATAAGTAAAAACTACATAAGACAACGCCGCCATCAGCGCAGTCGTAACAAGCTTCAAAGTACGTTCATTTCTCATAGTCTCATCCTCATTTCTTTTTTCATTTTCATCCCTGATATCAGACTGTAGTATTCAGATTCCATATCTGTAACACGGAGCAATCATAACGCAAAAGTGGCCGGATGAAAATGGACAATTTCTGAAAAAATAAAGAGGACAGTTACAGTTAGATTTCCAGCCGGATAAAAGTATATGAGGCGGAATGGATGACAGGTCCTGTCATCCATTCCGCCGCCACAGACTGTTTTGATCCGGCAATGGAAAAGCAGACTGTATGTAGGAAGGGAGACATCTGATTTGTTGCTGTATGTGCCTGTTACATTTCGGGCGCTGTATCGCTGGCTGTGGTTAGAACGCAGCGGGCAGCACTGATGCGTGTTTCACCCGACTGTTTTTGACTTTACATTCAGGAGAAGGGGGGAGGAAAGAAAATCTGCGCGCCGGAAGGTACGTGGTATCCTGGTAAGGGGACCATTGGAAACGTTGGCACTTAACGAGCGGGCCTTTTCTGGAAGGCCTGCGAGTTTAGTACCACTACGTTTCCACCTGAGCGAGAGCGTGTCCCCGTGCAGGATACCACGTACCTTCCGCCTAACCAATTCCCCTCTCCGTAAATAAAAAACAGCTCAATTTTTTCTGACATATGTCAAGAATGTTGACGTTTTCCGGATTATAGAGTATAATATTTTCTCAGAGGCCGTTCATTTGGATAGAATGGCAATTTGTAATTGTCGGGGGCAGTCGATGTTCATTTTCGCTGCCGGTTCCGGGCAGTTACGGTATTTTACAAACGGAGGGTATGAGCAATGAGTGATTGTAATGGAAATTGCGGAAGCTGTGGGGAAGGCGATTGCGCAGACAGAACTCAGGAGAGTTTACTGGCGCCTATGAATCCCAACAGTAATGTTAAGAAGGTTATTGGTGTTGTCAGCGGTAAGGGCGGTGTCGGCAAGTCACTGGTTACTTCCATGCTGGCTGTTCTGGCACAGAGATGCGGCCGCAGCACGGCTGTTCTGGATGCGGATATTACGGGTCCTTCCATTCCCAAGGCATTTGGTATCAAAGGAAGAGCAACCGGCAGTGAGACAGAGATCTATCCCAGAGAAAGTGCAATGGGTACAAAGGTCATGTCCATCAACCTGCTGCTGGAGGAGGAAACCGCACCTGTTGTATGGAGAGGTCCGGTGATCGCAGGCGTGATCAAGCAGTTCTGGTCTGAAGTACTGTGGGGCGATGTGGATTTCATGTTTGTGGACATGCCTCCCGGAACCGGCGACGTTCCGCTGACAGTATTCCAGTCTCTGCCTGTGGACGGCATTATTGTGGTAACATCACCTCAGGAACTGGTTTCCATGATCGTGGAAAAAGCAGTCAATATGGCAACCATGATGAATATTCCCGTGCTGGGTATCGTTGAGAATATGGCATATGCGGAATGTCCTCACTGCGGTGAGAAGATACAGATCTTCGGTGAAAGCAATACCGCGGAAGTGGCTGAGAAGCATGGTATCGATCTGATCGCGCAGATTCCCATGAACAGAAAGCTGGCAGCTGCCTGCGATAAGGGTATGATCGAGATGTTTGACGGCGAATGGCTGGATGAGATCCTGCAGAAGCTGCTGAACATGTAGTTTGTCACCGGGGATGACAGGCTATGGATGACCGTTTTTATCTTGCCATTTACGATGAGGAGCGGATGCTCGGCTGCGGGGAGCCGGCGCTTCTGGGGCCGGAGGACTTTGTATGTGATGTGGTTCTTCCCTCCTATGAGCTTTGCGATGCCGGGGGATTTCAGGCGGTGCGCAGGTCGCGCTTTTCTGAAGTGGCGGGTAAACTGTATCAGCTGGATGAGAATCTTCTTTCCCTGCTGGATGAGATGATGGCGCCGGAACTGATCAGGCATCAGGCCATGGCAGCCGACGAAGAGCGCCTGTACAATGTCTACGTTTATGTAGCCGGAGAACAGGAAGCGGAATCAAACGGCTGAAAACAGGTTAAAATATATTGAATGTGTTTTAAGTTTAAAAAGAAAAGCTGTCTCAGCGATTGATTACCAATATCAGTCCATGAGGCAGCTTTTTTGAAAGATTTTTAACTGTTCAGATTGATCAGAAGCCCACTTCTTCTCCCACTACGATTACCTTGATCTTGCCTGCAGGGCGGCAGACTCTTGTGGTAACGGCATAACAACAGATGCAGCTGTCACCGATGCATTCACCGCAGGTGCCGTTTTTGGAGCAGGGTGTGCCGAGATCGCCGAAACGCTGGGCGTTGATGGGTGCTGCCACCGTGTGGGCACGATTATAGGCATCCTCCACGGTTTTTACCATTTTGTTGATACCGCAGATAACGATGACATTGGTGGGACCATAAATCATGGCGGCCACCCGGTTGCCGTTGCCGTCGATGTTGACCAGCTGACCGTCCTCACTGACTGCGTTGGTGCCGGTGATGAACGTATCGGCCAGCAGTGCCTGACGCATGAGACGGCCGCGTTCCTCGGGTGAGGAAGCAGTATCACGGTCGATTACCTGATAATTCTTTTTCACTGCGTCGATCAGACCGATTTCTTCAGCGGATGTACAGCCGCCCCAGGAAACGGTGTGATTGTCCGGAATCAGGGAAAGCGCCTGCTTCAGGGCATCTTCCTTTGTAGCACAGTAATATGCATCAAAATGACGTTTTTTCAGGGAGTCGACCAGCTTCTGACCGGCTTTTTCGTTTCTCAGTTTCATTGCAGGGTTCATGAAAAATCCTCCTTTCAGTTACTAACTTGTTCTTTTTCACATGATTCCTTATTAATGTTTGTCCTTATTACCGGTTATCGATTTTCTCAGGGTACATATCGTGCTGTGTCAGGCGGTCCCAGGCCACCTTTTCCCAGGGAGTTCCCGGCTTTCCGTAATTGCAGTAGGGATCGATGGAAATACCGCCGCGGGGCGTGAATTTTCCCCATACCTCGATGTAGCGGGGATCCATCAGCCTGATCAGGTCATTCATAATAATGTTGACACAGTCTTCGTGAAAATCACCGTGATTGCGGAAGCTGAACAGATACAGCTTCAGCGATTTGCTTTCCACCATTTTAATATCCGGCACATAGGAGATGTAGATGGTGGCGAAATCCGGCTGGCCGGTGATGGGGCACAGGCTGGTAAATTCAGGGCAGTTGAATTTTACAAAATAATCTCTGCCCGGGTGTTTGTTGTCAAAGGTTTCCAGCACTTCGGGAGCGTAATTGTCCGGATAACGGGTATGCCGGTTTCCAAGAAGGGTCACATCGCCCATCTCTTCTTTGGTTCTCATAACAGATTATTCCTTCTCTCTTACCTTTCATTTTATTATTTACCTGATTTTTATTTGATTTTCAGATAAATCTTTTCCCACAATACTGTTTCAGCGTTCGCATTTCCAGAAATATACACTGTAAGGGGGCAGTTCGCTGCCGCCGCCGAAATCATGGACTGCTCCGGTGATCAGATCCTCAGCCAGTCCGCATCCCGCGTCAAAATGTGCCGTATAGGCTTCACTGTCTGCATTGATGGCAATGAGAACCCGTTCGCTGTCCGTCCTGCGCTCAAAAATGCACTGCTTATTGGTCAGCAGCACAGAGCGGAAACTGCCGTAACAAAGTGCCTTGCTGCTTTTTTTGGCAGCACTTAAGCGGCGGATCCATGCGGTGAGTTCATTTTCCTGAGGCTGTTCAAAGCAGGCACGCAGGGCGGGATCCCCTTCGCTTTTGCCGGCTTTTGCGCCCCATTCGCTGCCGTAGTAAATGCAGGGAATACCGGGCATACCAAAGCACAGTGCGTAGATCAGGGGAAGATGATTTTCGTTGTTCAGATTGCTGGCGATACGGCTGACATCATGATTGTCCACGAAATTCAGCAGGTGTTTCCCTTTGTACAGGGTCCAGTTTTCAGGACCGAACTGACGCAGCAGAGAATGAATGATCTCGAACATGTTCATGGAATTAAAGCTGGAGAACAGCCCCTTGTAGCACTCATAATTGGTGACAGAATGCAGCATGGAATCGTTCATGATCTGGTTGTAGTCACCATGAAGTACCTCGCCTACCAGGAAAAAGTCAGGCTTCAGACTGTCACAGAAGCTGCGCAGTTCCCGCAGGAAATCATGATCGAGACAGTAAGCCACGTCCAGACGCAGTCCGTCGATATCAAACAGTTCCACCCACAGGCGGATGCTGTCAAAAATGTGTTGCTTTACTTCAGGATTGCGCAGATTCAGCTTGACCAGATCGTAATTGCCTTCCCAGCCTTCGTACCACAGACCATCGTTGTAATTGGAATTGCCGTCGAAGCTGATATGGAACCAGTCCTTGTAGGGAGAGTCCCAGCGCTTTTCCAGTACATCCTGAAACGGTCCGAAGCCTCTGCCCACATGGTTGAAGACGCCGTCCAGAACCACTTTGATGCCGGCTTCGTGCAGGCTGCGGCACACTTCGGCGAAATCCTCATTGGTTCCCAGACGGCAGTCGATTTTCCGGAAATCTCTCGTATTGTAGCCGTGGGTATCGGATTCAAATAACGGACAGAAATAAATGGCATCGGCTCCCAGGTTTTGGATATGGGGAATCCAGTCGATCACTTTGGAAATCCGGTGCGTCAGCACTCCGTCATTTTCAAAGGGCGCTCCGCAGAAGCCCAGAGGGTAGATCTGATAAAATACGCTTTCATAAGCCCACATAAATATGTCTCCTTTATGTTATGTATATTTTTGCAATTGTTCAGAGTCGGCTCTGAACAGTTACCATATATAATCCCTTACAGAAGGGGATCTTTCACGCCGTTGGCCTCAAAGGCAGCCTGACGGTCAATACAGGTACCGCAGGTGCCGCAGGGTCTGTCACCGCCTTCATAGCAGCTCCAGGTCAGCTCGTAGGGAACGCCGATTTCCAGTCCACGGCGTACGATTTCTTTTTTGGGAACCGATACGAAGGGAGCCGCAACATGAAGCTGCCGACCGCTTCCCTCGTAGATGGCGGTATTCATGGCATCTGCAAAGGCCCTGCTGCAGTCGGGGTAGGCATTGCCGGCTGCGTCATCAGCGTGTGCTCCGTAGTAGAGGGTATCACAGTCTTTTGACAGAGCGATGCTGGCCGCGGAGGCCAGAAACAGGCCGTTGCGGAAGGGAACGTAGGTGGAAACCGGACTGCCGTTGGTTTTCTCCAGCTGTTCGGCATAGGATTCTTTTGGAATTTCTTCTGTGGAATGGGACAGAAGAGAGCAGTTGCTGAAAGCGAACATGGGGGCCAGGTCGATCTGAATGAATTCCACCTGATAGAAGTCAGCCACAGCTTTCGCGCAGCGCAGCTCTTTGTCATGCTTCTGACCGTAGGAAATGGACAGGGCAACCACATTTTCTTTTCCGAATTCTTTTACAACAAGGCCAAGGCAGGTGGTGGAGTCCACACCGCCGCTGACAAGAACGAGTTTCTTCATATATAATACTCCTTTTCATATTCTTTTAATTAAACACCGCGTTTGTCGGGATCCCAGATAAACTTGTGCAGCTGCAGCTGCAGACGGATTTCTGAAAGGTGATGTGTAATCAGAAAATCTACAATTTCGGCCGGTTCGATCTGACCGAATACCGGACTTACCAGCACACGGCATTTTTCATCCAGCCGGTATTTTTTATTGACTGCTTCCATGCGCAGCAGGTCTTCTGCGCTGCCGGCGACAAATTTGACTGTGTCGCCGGGGCGGAGATATTCATAATTTTCCAGAAGCATATGCTTTTCCATACCGCTGGATGGAAGCTTGTAATCCAGTGTAAAATCGGGCCGGCAGTTCAGACCGCAGTAAGGCCTGATGGGGAGACTTCCGTTGGTTTCAATTTCCACATGCAGATTCCGGATGGCAGAGAGGGACTGCAGCAGCTCTTTCAGATGAGACTGTAAAAGCGGTTCCCCGCCGGTCAGAGTCACACAATGGACACCGGACCTGCGGATGAAATCAACAATTTTGTCGGCCGGAAGAAATTCACAGGGGGCGTTGGATATGCAGGACCAGCGGGTATCACAGTAGCTGCAGTTCAGGTTGCAGCGGCGGAAACGGATAAAAACGGCTGTCTGTCCGGCCCGCTGTCCCTCTCCGTTGATACTGATGAATTTCTCTGTCACCGGATAGGAATAGGGATTGTAAAAAGCTGATTCATTTGCCATAGTAAAAACTTCCTTTTCAGATGTAACGGCTAAATTCAATAGTTAAATATCAAAAGCCGGGACTCAGGGACGGTAAACCGCACAGTTATCAGGCGTTTCATAAACAACAGCTTCGTAAACATCGTACCCCTTTTTCTGCATCATGGAGCAGAAGTAAGCAGCCAGATTTTCAGCAGTAGGACGTCCATGAACGGTAACCAGACGGAAATTCTCTTCCTTCAGCGCAGCTACAGTAGCAGGCTTCAGAGAACCCTCTTCATAAATCAGACTGTGGTCAAAATATTCTGTTACTTCTTTCAGGTCTCTTTTTAATGTTTTAAAATCTACAATCATATCACGAAGCTGACCGTCACAAATCAGATGATCGCCCCGGACTTCAATCACAACACGCCAGCGGTGGCCGTGGAGATTGCTGCATTTTCCTTTATAGCCTTTCAGAAAATGAGCCGCATCAAAGCTTTTTTCAGTTTTTAAAAGATACATGGATATAAACCTCTTCTCATAAATGGTAGTTGTCAGAGGCCTTCCCACTGCAGACATTGAGTATTACAGACATAGAAACGCGTAAAATCGATGTGAGGCGCTGCAAAGCAGCGCGGGACAGCCCTGGTTTTAATTAACGACAGGATGGTGCCATCGAACTGTCGGTGGTTACAGTTGGTGCTTTGTGCAGGATATAAAGAAAGGTGGTGAAGCTGCATTGGTGATATACTTTGTCCGGGGACGCGCTCTCGCTCTGTGACAAACGCAGCGGTACTAAGCTTTTTCGGCGCTGTCGCTTAAAAAAGCAAGTGCCGGCGTTTGTCAACGGTCCCCTTGACAGAGTATGTCACCAATGCAGCCGCTGCAGTTCGATTCGATACCTGCCCCATAAAGCAGTCAACTGTACATGGGAGAGACAGCATATTAATTTGAAACTGCAGCTCTGCATGTAGTGGCTGCATTATATGTGCTGCTTTTCCCCATACTGTTCGGTGTTTATTCTGCGGATTTCTGAGAAGACCCCCTTCCGCCTGACAACATTCTCATTCCGCAGAAACCCGAACAGTAACCTTAGCATATCATCGCCTTCTGGCCGTGTCAAGATTGTACCTGCCATTGTACTTGCTTTCGGGGGGATTTTGTGATATTTTTAGGAACGGATATTCGATGCATGCATCCGGTGAAGGAATGCGGCAGAAGAGAGTTGTTATAAAGAGCAAAAATACTGTTAAGAGAATATATTGTGAGGAGATGCTGCTATGAGTAAGAAGAATAAAGGGATATGCTGTATTATTATGTCGGCGTTCTGTTTTGCGCTGATGAATATTTTTGTGCGGATGTCGGGTGATCTGCCGTCTGTTGAGAAGAGTTTTTTCCGGAATTTCGTTGCCATGATTTTTGCGGCGGTGATTCTGGTGAAGAACCGGGTTCCTTTCGTGATCGGGAAGGGGAATTATGTTCCCATGTTCTGCAGAGCGTTTTTCGGGACGATCGGGATTCTCTGCAATTTTTATGCGGTGGATCATCTGCTGGTGGCGGATGCCAGCATGCTGAATAAGCTGTCGCCGTTTTTTGCCATTGTTTTTTCGATTTTCATATTGAAAGAGATACCGAAGAAGTATCAGGTGGGCTGTCTGGTGATGGCGCTGGTGGGCTGTCTGTTTGTGGTGAAGCCTGGTTTTGCCAGTACTGATGCGGTGGGCATGGCGGCCGGTGTCTGCGGTGGTATGGCAGCAGGGCTTGCCTATACCATGGTCAGGCTGCTGGGTTCCAGGGGTGTAAAAGGTCCTGTGATCGTATTCTGCTTTTCCTGCTTCAGCTGCCTCATGACGCTGCCGCTGATCATACTCTTTTACCACACTCCCATGTCCGGGCCGCAGATTCTGACGCTGCTTGGCGCAGGTCTGGCAGCAGCGGGAGGTCAGTTCTCCATTACTGCCGCCTATACCTACGCCCCGGCAAAAGAAATATCAGTTTACGATTACACGCAGATTATATTCTCCACCATCATGGGATTTCTGTTCTTCGGACAGATCCCGGATGCTTACAGTTTTATGGGCTATGTGATCATCTGCGGTGCTTCCGTCATCATGTTCGTCAAAAATCAGAAACAGCACAATTAAAACCGCGGCGGGCGGGAAACGGTAAATCCTGAATTACGGGTTGCATTTACCGGTCCCATTTGTCGCAAAGAGAGTTGATCTGGTCTGCGAAGCGGGCCAGATCTTTATTTGTACCGCCTTCATTGTGTTTGATGACGGTTAACAGCCGCTGACCTGCCGCCAGAAGCCGCTGATAGATACCAAATGCTTTCTGGGAGGACTGACCGGGCACGGAAGCCAGTTCCGGCTTCAGAATCGGGATACCGGTGGTAACCTTGATGAAACGTGCAGAAGCCAGATCGTATATGG
Source organism: Lachnospiraceae bacterium (assembly GCA_051879195.1). Taxonomy (GTDB): domain Bacteria; phylum Bacillota; class Clostridia; order Lachnospirales; family Lachnospiraceae; genus TWA4. Next base: position 19,439 of record JBJELO010000047.1, on the reverse strand, counting down.
TACCGCTGTAGGGGGCCATGGCTTTGCAGCCGGACATGGCTTCCAGCACAGCAGCGAAACCGGTGGCGCTGCTGTCCTCTCCGTGAACAATAAAGAACTGAGTGGGGCTGGAATTTTCCGCGATGGAAGAGGCCCATCGGATGAGCCCCTTCTGGTCGGCATGTCCGCTGATGCCGGGAAGCTGTGCAATCTCGGCATGGACGCAGATCGTTTCACCGAACAGCTTCACTTCCTTTGCACCTTCAACCAGAGCACGGCCCAGTGTTCCGACCGCCTGATAGCCCACAAATAAAATGGTACATTCTTCCCGCCACAGATTGTGCTTCAGATGATGCTTGATCCGGCCTGCATCGCACATACCGCTGGCGGAAATAATTACTTTGCAGTTTTTATCGAAATTGATCTGTTTTGATTCCTCGCTGGTTACGGCACGTTTCAATCCCGGGAATGTGATGGGATTGATACCGGAGGCAATCAGGGACAGGGCTTCTTCATCGTAGCAGTCTTTGTAATGGCTCTGGAAAATCTCCGTTGCTTCCATGGCGAGCGGACTGTCGATGACCACCTGGAAATTGTCATGTCCGTGAACCAGGTTCTGATTCTTAATCTGGCGGATAAAATACAGAAGCTCCTGCGTACGTCCCACCGCAAAGGAAGGGATGACCACGTTGCCGCCCCGGTCAAATGTTCTCTGAATTACTTCCGCCAGAGAAGCCGCGTAATCGACAGGAACATGTTCATGATTCCGGTTGCCGTAGGTCGATTCCATAATGACGTAATCGGCTTCCGTCAGATAGGTGGGATCGTTGATCAACGGCTGATTGATATTGCCGATATCTCCGGAAAATACCAGCTTTTTCTCAACGAAATTTCCGCTTACATCCTTTTCGTTGATCCATACTTCGATACTGGCAGAGCCCAGCAGGTGGCCTGCATCAAGGAAACGGACGCGGATTCCTTCGCAAAGAGGTTTGATTTCATTATAAGGACAGCTCTGAAGAAGGCTGATCGCGCCGATGGCATCGGGCATGGTGTAAACCGGTATGAAACGCTTTTTGCCGGCACGCTGTCCCTTACGGTTGCGCCACTCCGCTTCAAATTCCTGAATATGAGCGCTGTCCTTCAGCATGATGCTGCAGAGGGCTGCTGTAGCCGGAGTTGTGTAAATCGGTCCGCGGAATCCTTTGGCATAAAGCAGAGGGAGATTACCGGAATGGTCGATGTGTGCGTGTGTCAGCAGTACAAAGTCCAGTTCTGAGGCGGGAATGGGTATCTCCTCATTTTCAAAAGTATTGGGTCCCTGCTCCATACCATAATCCACAAGAAAGCGTTTTCCTGCACCCTCCACGTAAAAGCAGCTTCCGGTTACTTCGTGTGTTGCACCAAGAAATGTAATACGCATAGAAAAACCCCCTTTAAACAGTTACTGCAATTAATTCTTATTGCGGCTGAATGATTGCTGCAAAGAAACAGTTACTGTAATATTTATAGCCAGACAAGAAATTATAGCTCGAATCATTTTATTAATTTCATTATATTCTAAAAACAGATATCGGTAAATGATGATTTACAAAAATTAATGAAAATTTTATAAAAAAACTGAATATTTAATTTTCGAGTTTTTTTGAAATGAAAAGACAGAAAATAAAAACTGCAATTCCCGGCAGGAATTTTTCCGGCGGGATTTTGGACAGTGCTCCGGTCCGGATCAGAATGGCAGCAGGTGAAGCGGCAATCAATCCCAGGACGGCGCTGTAAACAGCGGCGGCATGAGTCCGGAACAGGTATTCCAGCAGCCTGGAAAACAGAAAGATTCCCGGTACCATTCCCGCAGCAAAGGGGAGCAGAAGCAAAAAATTCTGTATGAAAAGGGCAGAGTCCAGCGTTCGCATTCCTTCCAGAAGGGACCGCACCGCATGCAGAATCCCGTAATAATATCCCAGAACCATAAGGATGAGAGAGCCGCTGACTCCGGGAATGATCATGGCTGCTGCGGAGATGATTCCAAGAAGAAAAAGGATGATCGGAGTTCTGGCATCTGCCTGCAGCAATGCAGCACCCTGATGAGCCGTGCGGGCAGAAGATGTGAACACGGTTATGACTGCAAAAAAGAGAAAAAGAGCGGCGTATCCGGGGAGATAACGCAGGGTCGGAATCACGTTTTTATCACCGCTGTTTTTTACAGGAAGACTTTCCTTCCATGTTCTCCACAGAGCAGGCATTCCACCGAGAATCAGACCGGCAAATGCCATTGCGGAGAAAAACGGGTATGCAGCAAACAGGTATTCCATCACGTATGTAAAGCATACAATTCCCACAGACATTCCCGCCAGCAGAGGAAAAAGGATCCGGAAGCTTTTCCTGAAATCCCGGAAAATGTTGCTGACCGCACCGATCATACGGTCATAAACGCCAAAGGAAATGGCCAGAGTCCCGCCGCTGACTCCCGGCATAATATTGGCAATTCCCATGAAAATACCTTTGATAAAATCAGAAACAGAATGGTTTTGCAGAAACAGCACGTTTGGTTCTCCGGTAAAGTTTGAAAATAATCGATACATTATATGCGGAGCAGGGAAAATAAATGGATTGACAGGCAGAAATTTACTATATTATACTGGTAACACATTTCGGTGCTTTTATTTTTCTGTTTTGGAAAAGGTGCATCGACTGGGAGATCATAAATACATAGTACTGGAGATTGTGGATGTTCAGATTGAAACAAATACATAGAAAGAAATATAACTGTTTTCTGGCAGCAGCGCTTGCTGCTGTTGTAGGGATATGCAGCGGGTGTTCCGGTGTTTCTTCCGTTTCTTTTTCAGATCAGGAACATGATGCCGGCTCTTTTTCCGGAATTCTTCAGGGTGAGTCTCAATCCTGCGAGGATTCCCCGGTGATTCCTTCTTTTTTGCCGGAATCGGAAACCTCTCTTCTGGGAAGTCACGGGTATTGCTACGGAACTTTGTCGGAAGAGGAACAGGTGGTTTATGAGGAAATTTATACTGTTCTGACAAGAACAGGGGAGTCCTGCAGATTGAGCAGCAGCGACTCTGAACTGGTTAAGAAAGTGTATTACAGCGTTCTGGCCGATCATCCGGAGATATTCTGGGTGGACGGATATCGTCTTGATACGACCAGAAGAGGGGATCAGATATTGTCTCTGGAATTTTCCATGAAGCAGACTATGGACAGCGGGGAAATTGCCGGATGGCAGGACGTGATCGGAGCTTATCTGGAAGAATTTACGCAGGCGGCAGAAGAGGCGGGATTGAATTCTGATTCCGGAGACTATGACAGAATACGTTTTACATTTGATTATATTGTAAAACATACGGAATACAACGAAGCGGCGGATTATAATCAGAATATCTGCAGTGTGTTCGGAGAGGGACAGTCTGTCTGTCAGGGATATTCAGTTGCCATGCAGTATTTGCTTCTGTATCAGGGAATCAGCAGTATTACGGTATCGGGAACCACAAAGGATACGGGAACCAGCCATGCATGGAATCTGGTGAAGGCGGACGGATCCTGGTATTATCTTGATGTAACCTGGGGAGATCCCAGTTATGCAGAAAGTCAGGACACGCCGGATAACATTGTAAATTATTCTTATTTTTGCGTAACCGGCGAAGATATTTCCAGAACCCATGTGATCGGCAGTGATCTGGAACTGCCGGAATGTACTGCTGTGGATGACAATTATTTTGTGCATGAGAACTGCTATTTTACGGAGTGGGACGAAGAACAGTTTGTATCGCTTCTGTCGGACCGTATGAAATCCGGTGAAAAGTATCTGAGTATACGATGCAGTGATGCCGATCTGTACGGACAGCTGCAGACGCTTCTGATTTCTGACCGGAAAATATTTGATTATCTGGAGAGCTGCGTATCCCGTACAGATACGGATGTGCCGGCACAGATTTCCTATTTTCAAAATAAAGATTTTAATATTATCACATTCATATGGGAATAAAACAGCGGAAAGGGCATATCACAAAATTGGTGATATGCCCCTTCTCATTGGTGATTCGTTATAAATCCGTTAAAACGGAGAAATGGATTTATAAAAAACAACTCAGCCGGAAGGAAACCTGCTCAGCTGTTTTTTACTCTGTTTTTTCGTCTTCCGCAGGAATCTCCGGATCAGCAGGGGTTTCTTCCGCTTCTTCCACAGGTTCTTCTTCTACGGCAGGTTCCTCTGAGGGTGCTTCTTCTGATGCAGGAGCTTCCTCTTCAACTGCTTCCTCATCTTCATCCTCATCTTCGAAATCGAAATCATCTTCATCTTCAAAAAGATCGTCTTCTGCGTTGTTTTTCAGATATTTGCGTACACAGGTGATACCTGCAGCAGCCGCTACAGCCAAAGCAGATACAGCTGCAACAATTTTGAATTGCTTTTTCATGTGATTACCTCGCTTTCTGATATCGTTACCAACGTAAATGTCCCGTCGTAAAGCAGCAGTGACGCCGTACGTCTGCGGGATGGTTTATTACGTTTCAGTTTAGCACATTTCAGGTGATGGGACAATAGAGAATGTAATTTGTATGTAAAATATTTCTTAATTTTTTTTGAAATAATCGAAAAAAGAGAAAGTTGTGCTGGTCAAACGAAAGAGAGTGTGCTACAATACGGATACAATATGACAGAAAAATCGGATCTGTTCAGAAAAACCGGACGGATTGAAGGTTCTGAATGGCTGTATACATGAAGACAGGAAGTATGGAGGAATTATGGAAGTTTCTTTAGGAATAATGGCAGCAGGGATTGGTTCGAGGTTCAAAGATGGCTGCAAGCAGCTGACTCCTGTGGGACCGGCTGATGAAGTGATTATGGAGTACTCCATTTATGATGCTCTGGAAGCAGGGTTTAATCATATTGTATTTATCATCAGAAAGAGTCTGGAAGAGGATTTCAGAACACAACTGGGATCCAAGCTGGAAGGTCTCTGCAGAGTGGATTATGCATTTCAGGATATAGATGATCTGCCTGAGGGATTTACACGTCCTGCAGACCGGACAAAGCCCTGGGGTACCGGGCATGCGGTTCTTGCTGTGAGGGAGTTTATCGATGGGCCTTTCGCTGTGATCAATGCTGATGACTATTACGGTAAGGAAGCATTTGTGAGTGTTCATGATTATCTGGTGGCACAGGAAAAAGCAAGGCTGGCAGGAACGCTGGAGGAGTCCTGTTTCTGTATGCCCGGTTTTGTACTGGGCAACACACTCAGCGATCACGGAACTGTAACACGCGGTGTGTGCTGCATGGATGAAGAGGGATATCTGAAGAATATCGAGGAGACTCACAATATTGCGAAGACAGCAGACGGTGCTGAAGCTAATGGCAGAAAACTGGATGTGAATTCACTGGTTTCCATGAACATGTGGGGACTGACACCTGATTTTATGAAAGTGCTGGAAGAAAAGTTTGTAGAATTTCTGAAGCAAGTTCCGGAAGGTGATCTGAGGTCGGAATATCTGCTTCCCACTATTATCGGTGATATGCTGAAGGAAGGCAGTGCGAAAGTCAGAGTACTTAAAACAGATGCGCACTGGTTCGGTCTGACCTATTCAGAAGATGCTCCGCTGGTTCGTGAGTCTTTGCAGAAGATGACAGAGGAAGGCGTATACAACAAGCCGCTTTTCAATAAAAAGTAATTACTTACAATCATAATTATGCCCCCGCTCCGGTAGAATATTAGTAAACCGGATGCGGGGGGTATTTTTATGTACCGACACAGGAAAATATATGGAAAAGCCGGAATCGGGGCAGCAGGGAGACGAACAGCATCTGTCATACTTCTGCTTCTGATTACGGCGCTGAATCCGTTCATTGTCCGGGCGCAGGCGCAGCCGCCGGAAATCGGATCGAAAGCAGCGATTCTGATGGAGGCTTCCACCGGCGAAGTGATTTATGAGAAAAATGCCGATGAACGCTGTTCACCGGCCAGTATCACGAAGATCATGACGCTGATTCTGATTTTTGATGCGCTGGAGGATGGAAGAATTACACTGGACGAGATGGTGACTACCAGCGCCCATGCCAGATCCATGGGCGGTTCTCAGGTGTTTCTGGAAGAAGGAGAGCAGCAGACGGTGGAAACCCTGATAAAATGCATCGTGGTAGCTTCGGGTAATGATGCTTCGGTGGCCATGGCGGAACATATTGCGGGAACGGAGGAAGCATTTATTGCCATGATGAACGAGCGGGCTGCAGGCCTTGGCATGACGCAGACACATTTTGTGGACTGCTGCGGCCTGACGGAATCACCGGAACATCTGACCACTGCCAGAGATGTGGCTCTGATGAGCAGGGAGCTGATCACCGTATATCCGCAGATTACCGATTACAGCACCATCTGGATGGAAAATATTGTGCACAATACGGCAAGGGGGAGCAGTGAATTCGGCCTTACCAACACAAATAAGCTTTTGAAAATGGAAACGGATTTTACAGTAACCGGATTGAAAACGGGAAGTACCAGCAAGGCGGGCTGCTGTCTGTCTGCCACAGGAAGAAAGGATAATACGGATCTGATCGCAGTGGTGATGGCAGCACCGGATTATAAAACCCGGTTTGTCGAGGCAAGGTCGCTTCTCAATTACGGCTATTCTCTGTGCAGGCGTTATGAGGATACGGATCCGCCGCAGCTGCCTGAGATGAAGGTAACGGGGGGAAAAGAGGAAACGACAGCTCTGGAATATGACGGTTCCTTTTCGATTATCCGCACGGACGGAAAGGAATTCAGCAATGTGGAAAAAAAGCTGGAGCTGTGTGATTCTCTGGAGGCTCCGGTGGAAAAGGGGACAGAAGCCGGGACACTGACGTATTATCAGGATGGAGAAATGCTGGGTACTGTAAAGATTACAGCAGCGGAAGCAGTGGAAAAAGCTTCTTACAGGGATTATCTGCTGAGGCTGTGGAAGCGGTTCTGTATATGATTTGACTCCTGTACGGTAATGTCTGTACATAATCAGGCAGAGCCTGCAAAAAGCAAGAAGCTTTTGCAGGTTCTGCCTGGTATGAGTCATATCTGTATCCGTATCCTCTGTTTACCAGAAACGGTCCTCCAGAGGATAGTAGTTTTTGTGGGTGCCCACATACTTGTATGCGGGACGGATAATCTTGCCTGCGTTTACCAGCTCTTCCATGCGGTGTGCGCACCAGCCGGAGATACGGGAGATGGCAAATAAGGGAGTGTACAGTTCGTACGGAATATCCAGCATGGAATAAACGAATCCGCTGTAAAAGTCCACATTGGCACAGATTTTCTTAAACACGTTGCGCTTCTGGGCAACCAGATCTCCTGCCAGATTCTCTACACGGGACATGAATTCGAATTCTTCGGTGCGGCCCTTGGCTTCCGCCAGCTTACGTGCGTACCGTTTCAGAATTACACATCTGGGGTCGGACAGGGTATAAACGGCATGTCCCATACCGTAGATCAGGCCGGTATGATCGAATGCCTGCTTGTCCAGAATCTTAAGAAGATATTCCCGGATTTCATTTTCATCTTCCCAGTTGTGGATGTTGGTTTTCAGATCCTCAAACATCTGGCATACCTTCAGATTGGCGCCGCCGTGTTTGGGTCCTTTCAGGGAAGCAAGGGAAGCAGCCACTGCAGAATATGTATCGGTACCGGAAGAGGATACCACGTGGTTGGTAAAGGTGGAGTTATTACCACCGCCGTGCTCTGCATGAAGAATCAGGCAGACATCGAGAACCTGCGCTTCCAGTTCCGTAAACTTACCATCTACGCGGAGAATCTGCAGCAGATTTTCCGCGATGGAAAGAGTCGGATCAGGGTTTCGGATGACCAGAGCGTTGTCATTGTGATAATGGTTGTGGGCGCCGTATGCGTAAACAGCAATCAGTGGGAAGGTGGCAATCAGTTTAAGAGACTGACGCAGCACATTGCCGATCTCGATGCTGTCGGGATTTTCATCGTATGAGTAAAGCGTCAGCACGCTTCGCTGAAGCGCATTCATCAGATTGGCACTGGGAGCCTTCATGATGACATCGCGGACAAATTTGGAAGGAAGATTCCGTTCTGCTGTCAGCAATTCGATGAAATCATTCAGCTGCTGGGAGTTGGGAAGTTCGCCGAACAGAAGCAGATAGGTAACTTCTTCAAAGCAGAAGCGTTTACCGTGGGCTCCTTCGATCAGATCCTCCACATTGTAGCCCTGGAAGAACAGCTGTCCGTCCGCGGGAATCTTGTGACCGTTTTCGTATTTATATGCAACAACGTCTGAGATTTCGGTAAGACCTGTCAAAACGCCTTTACCAGTGGAGTCACGCAGACCGCGCTTTACATCGTACTCTGAATAGAGGTTCGGATCGATGTGACCGGATTCTTTACAGAATGCAACCAGCTGGTCGAGTTTTTCCTGTAGTATATTAACCTGAGTTTCTGTTATGTTATCCAATATCAATTTCTCCCTTCTTTTGGCAGGCTCACAGACCCTGTAAAATAATCGAATGACAAGATTATATCATCAGGATACCGTCTTTGCAAGCGTCTCAAATAGAATTGTGTTTTTTGGCGTATTTTTCGGTAAAAAAGTGCGATTCGTTCCACAAATCGTGATTTTATTATGCATAAAAATTGTATTTTTATGCAAGGCAGATGCTTTTTCACCTTCGTCTGCCGGATCCGGTGCTTTCAAACAGCAGCCCCAGAAGGAACCAGACCGGAAAAAAGTCAAGGCGGATCAGACCGTTAATCTGAAAACGGCTCTGACTGTAGTCCCAGGGACATGCATTAAAAAGCCGGAGAAAACTGCCGGAGACGTATTCCATCATGAAGATCAGGATGGCGTAAATGGTGCCCCGCAGGAATACGCCCAGTTTTTTCAGATGGCATGAAATCACCGGAATCATGGCGCCGAGGCCGTAGATAGGGAACATGAGCAGGGAAGTCTGACCGATCAGCCGTTTATCATTGGTGGCGGCCAGATTCTGAAAGCAGGAGGCAAAAAGCTCCATGGACCATCCGATCAGACCGCAGCGGATAAAGTTTTTCCTGAAGTAATTGAATGAGAATTTATTATTTTCCATGCGGTCAGTATGTGCAGAAGTCATGGAAATATACCGGATCAAACAGCAAGATACGTTGTCGCACTTGCAATATTGTGAAAAAATGATAAGATAAAAACAAACGAAAACAGGAGGGTATGTGATGACATACGAAGAAGCAAAAGAATATCTGGAGGAAGTGTCTCACAGCGGAATCGTGCTGGGACTGGATACTATGCAGGAACTGCTGGGAAGAATCGGCAATCCTCAGGAAAAATTAAAATTTGTTCACATTGCAGGGACGAACGGAAAAGGTTCAACACTGGCCTTTATCAGCACGATCCTTCAGTGTGCAGGATATACAGTAGGGCGTTACGCTTCGCCCCGTGTATTTAATTATGAAGAGTTTGTTCAGGTCAACGGTGAGAATATAGCAAGGGAGGCTTTCTGCCGCTATGTGAAACAGATTATGGACGCGATTGCTTCCATGGAAGCGGAAGGCATGCAGCGCCCCACTCTGTTTGAGGTCGAAACAGCCATCGGATTTCTGTATTTTGTAGAGATGGAATGTGACGTCGTGGTTCTGGAATGCGGTATGGGCGGACGTGATGACGCAACAAACGTGGTGGAGAATGTCCTCTGCAACGTGCTGACCCCCATCGGTATGGATCATATGGGATTTCTGGGGGATACCCTGGAAGAAATCACGGAGGTGAAAGCCGGTATTATCCGAAACCGTGCTCCGGTCTGTGTAGGAAGACAGCAGAAGCGGGCGCGTCTTGTCATTGAAAAAGTATGCGGCCGGATGGGCTGTCCGCTGATCATGACGGATGACAGCAGACTTCGCATATATGATGAGATGGAATATGCCGAAGACGGCGCACCGATGATCCGATTTGATTACAAATACCTGACTGATATGCGGATCCGCCTCATTGGACGGTACCAGGTGGACAATGCGTGTCTGGCTATCGAAGCGGCGAAAGCACTTGACGACTGGGGGCTGGATATTTCCACAGATCGGATCCGTGAGGGACTTGCAAAAACAACGTGGCCCGGCCGCTTTGATACGATTTCCATGAATCCCCGGATCATTGTGGATGGTGCGCACAATCCCCACGGTATGAAGCAGCTGAAGGAATCGCTGGAATACTATTTCCCCGGAAACCATCTGATCGGAATTATGGGTGTGCTGGCCGATAAGGCTTACGATGAAGAGTGTGAGATGATGGCACCTCTGTTTGACAGGATGTTTACTGTAACCCCGCCTGATAATCCGCGGGCTCTGGAGGCGGAAAAGCTGGCGAAAGTTCTGGGTGAATTCCACAATGATGTAACGGCCTGCGAAACCATTGAAACTGCTGTGGAAGCTGCATTAAAAGCAGCGAAAAAGGATGACAGCATCATCATATTCGGCTCCCTGTCCTACATCGGAGAAGCCTGTCGCGTTGTGAAGAAAGCTGTATCGGGAAAATAATAAGCGAATACGATTTCAGGCTGAAACAGCTGTTTGCAGGCAGGCTTGACACAGCTGCTTTATCTGAAATCATGCTCTGATAAAAAGTAAAAAGATGATTGGTGAAAAATATGAGTGAAGAAATGAAGAAGGAATCAATTCAGGAAGAGATTCAGGAAAAGGTTCAGGAAGAAGAAAAAAAAGAAACGGTACTTGACAAGGAGATGAGCCTGAAAGAAGTACGCACCAGACTGGATGAAGTAGACAGGCAGATTGTCGAGCTTTATCTGCAGAGAATGGATCTGTCCATCCAGGTGGCGGAAAGCAAGATGCGTTCCAACCGTCCGATCCGCGATGTGCGCCGGGAGAATCAGAAGCTGGAGATGGTAAAATCTCTGGTTCAGAAGGGCAGTGACAAGAAAAATGTGGAAGAGCTGTTCCGCATGCTCATGTCGGCCAGCAGAAAATACCAGTACCATCTCATGAGCAAATACAGCAACGGCGGCTGCCGCATTCCATTTCAGGAAGTGGACGAACTGCCCGTGAAAGACTGCCGTGTGGTTTATACCGGCGTGGAAGGTGCATTTGCTCATGAAGCGACTCTGAAATATTTCGGAAAAGATGTAATCAGTTTCCACGTTCCCACGTTTGAAGAAAGTATGAATGCCCTCTCCGGGGGACGTGCCGATTTTGCGGTAATTCCCATTGAGAATACTTCGGCGGGCGTGGTGGCTGACGTATACGATCTTCTGGTAAAATGCGACAATTATATTGTGGATGAGATGGACCTTCCCGTGGTGCAGTCTCTTCTGGTGGTTCCGGGTACGAAGCTGGAGGAAATCGATACCATTTATTCCCACCCCCAGGGAATTTCTCAGTGCAACAAGTTCCTCAATGAGCATAAGGAGATCAATGCCATTGAGAAAAGCAATACCGCTCTGGCGGCACGGATGGTGGCCGAGGAAGGCATCCGCAGCCACGCAGCCATCGCCAGTCAGGTTGCAGGTGAACTGTACGGACTGGAAACACTGATTTCTCCGCTGAACCATAATCTGGCCAACATGACGAAGTTTGCGATTATTTCCAACAAGAAAATCTTCAGGAAAGATGCGCAGCATATCAGTATCTGTTTTGAAAGTGAGCATGATCCGGGTTCTCTGTACCGTCTCATGTCCCACATTATCTACAACAATCTGAATATGATCAAGCTGGAATCGAGACCGGTGCCCGGCCAGACCTGGGAATATCGTTTCTTCATGAACTTTGATGGAAACTTCAATCAGTCAGGTGTTAAAAATGCTTTGACAGGAATCTCCGAGGAAGCGGTCAGCTTCAAGATTCTGGGAAGTTTTTAACCGCCTGGACAAAGGAAAAGGAGGAAAACAATGGCAGTATATTTATTTGCAGCGATTGATGTGGGCTCCTATGATCTGGGGATGACGATTTACCAGATATCGGAAAAGGGCGGCATCAAGGCCATTGAACATTTACGGCAGAATGTTGCTGCGGGGCATGATACATACCGACAGGGACGTATCAGCTACTCGCACATCAATGAAATATGCGGTATTTTAAAGGATTTTTCTGAGGTGATGAAAAGTTATCATATCAGCAGCTACCGTGCATACGGCACCAGTGCCCTCAGAGAAGCGGAAAACCGGGAAATCGTTCTGGATCAGATCAAGATCCGGACCGGTATCGATGTCACTGTTCTGGGCAACGCGGAGCAGCGTTTTCTCTGCTATAAGGCCATTGCCATGAAAGAGACGGAGTTTGAGGCGATCATCCAGAAAGGTACTGCTATTGCGGATGTGGGCTCCGGCAGTACGCAGCTGTCCCTGTTTGACAAGGATGCGCTGGTTACGACCCAGTATCTGAAGATCGGCTCAGTACGTTCTCAGGACATGCTGGATTTTGTGGGAACCAATCTGCAGGACCGCAAGAACCTGACGGCGGAACTGATCGATGCCGATATGGAGACGTTTAAACGGTTGTATCTGAAGGACAGAAAGATTCAGAATCTGATCGTGACGGGGATGTGTGCACCGTTTCTCGGAAAACGGACTGACGGTTCTCAGAAGGATCGCCTGACAGCCGGTGAATTCAATGAAATTTACGAAAAAGTCATTACCATGACACCCTATGAATTGAGCCGTGCCATCGATATTTCCATCGAGCATGCCAGTCTGATGCTGCCCAGCGTTATGATCTACAAAAAGATTCTGGATATCACCGGTGCAGAGCTGATGTGGATTCCAGGCGTGTCCTTGTCAGACGGAATCGTAGCGGAATTTGCACTGAATAAAAAGCTGATTCATTTTAACCATGATTTTACGGAAGATATCCTGTACTCCGCGAGAAATATTGCAAAACGCTACAAATCCAATCAGAAGCATGCGCAGAGTCTGGAGAAGCTGGCTCTGGTTATATTTGACAGTATCAGAAAATATCACGGTCTCGGAAAGCGGGAGCGCCTGCTGCTGCGGATTGCGGCAATTCTCCATGACTGCGGCAAGTTTGTCAGCATGACAGACCCTGCAGATTGTGCGTATTATATTATCATGTCCACGGAAATCATCGGTCTGTCTCAGGCAGAGCAGCGGCTGATTGCCAATATTGTTAAATATTATCCGCAGGATTTTGATTATGAAGTACTGAAGGAAGAAGGCGTTGAAAAGCGCAATATCATAGCAAAACTGGTGGCAATTCTGAAGGTCGCCGGTGTGCTGGACCGCAGCCACAGGCAGAAAATCGATTCGATCCGCTGTACCATCAAGGGTGACCAGCTGATTCTGACTACAGATGCGGTAAAAGATATCACTCTGGAAGAGAATCTGCTGTCTTCCAAGGCTGACTTTTTTGAAGAAGTGTATGGCATCCGTCCTGTCCTCAGACGGAAGCGTACATCACGGCTTTAATATGGAGGAAAATTCATGGTTGAAACAAAAAATGAAAACAAAAAAGATTTTACAAAATATGAATATTACAGAAACCGGGAACTGAGCTGGCTGGCTTTCAACGAGCGGGTGCTCAGCGAAGCAAAGGACAAGACGATTCCTCTTCTGGAGCGCTGCAAATTCCTGGGAATCACTGCGTCCAATCTGGATGAATTTATCATGGTCCGCGTGGCTTCTCTGAAGGATCAGGTCAGCGCCGGATATGATAAGCGCGACATTGCCGGCATGAACGCCAGAGAGCAGCTGGCGGAGCTGATTCCCGCGATTCATGAATTTACGGAACAGCAGTATCAGGTTTACAACCGTTCCCTTCTTCCGGCTTTAAAGAAGGCCGGTATTGAAGTGATCACGGCCCACGAAGATCTGACACCGGAGCAGGGTGCCATTGTGGACAAATACTTTATGGAATCGGTGTATCCTGTGCTGACTCCCATGGCAGTGGATCCGTCCCGCCCGTTCCCGCTGGTTCGCAATAAATCTCTGAATATTGCGGTTCTTCTTCAGTATAAGAAGGAGAAAAAAGACGATAAAAAGGGAGAGAAAGGCGAAAAAGGTGAAAAAGGTGAGAAAAACAGCGGTAAGGGAAGTCTTTTAAATCATGCCAAGGAAGTGGAATTTGTCACGGTGCAGGTTCCTTCCGTGCTGCCCCGGATCTTCCGTTTCCCCGGGGAAGGCTGCAGACTGATTCTGTTGGAGGAAATCATCGAGCGCAATATCGGCAAACTGTTCCTGAATTATGATATTATGTGCGCACATCCCTATCGTGTCATGAGAAATTCCGATCTGGCCATCGATGAAGAAGAATCGGTGGATCTGCTCCGCACCATCGAGAAACAGCTGAAAAAGCGGGCCTGGGGTGAAGTTATCCGCCTGGAGGTTCAGGCCGATATGGACAAGCGCCTGTTAAAATATCTGAAAAAGGAATTCAACATTCATGAGGAGGATATTTTCAAAATCAACGGACCGCTGGATATTACCATGATGTCCAAAATTTCCGGTGCGGCAGGTGATGAATTTGCCCATCTGAAGGATCCGAAGCATGTGCCCCAGCCCATTCCTCAGTTCCAGAATGACGACGATATCTTCACCAACATCCGCAAAGGCGATATTCTGATGCATCATCCTTATCAGACTTTTGACAATGTGGTGGATTTTGTCCGTCAGGCGGCCAATGATCCCACTGTGCTGGCCATCAAGCAGACCCTGTACCGTGTCAGCGGCAATTCTCCCATTATTGCGGCGCTGGCAAAGGCAGCGGAGAACGGCAAGCAGGTTACGGTTCTGGTGGAACTGAAGGCACGTTTCGATGAGGAGAACAACATTCACTGGGCGAAGAAGCTGGAGCGTGCCGGCTGCCATGTCATCTATGGCCTGCTGGGTCTGAAAACACACTGTAAGATTACACTGGTTGTCCGCATGGAAGAAGACGGCATTCGCCGTTATGTCCATCTGGGAACCGGCAATTATAATGATTCTACAGCAAAATTATACACGGATACCGGTCTGATGACCTGCAACGAGAAGATTGGCGAGGATGCCACAGCGGTATTCAACATGCTGTCCGGTTATTCGGAGCCGCTGTACTGGAATGCACTGGCAGTCGCTCCCCTGTGGCTGAAGGATAAGTTCCTGTATCTGATCGGCAGGGAACGGGATCTGGCGCTGGAAGGAAAGCCTGCACGCATAGTAGCCAAGATGAATTCATTAAGCGACCCGGTTATTATCAGGGCGCTGTATGAGGCATCATCCGCCGGTGTGAAGATCGATCTGATCGTCCGCGGTATCTGCTGTCTGAAAACAGGTATCCCCGGAGTCAGCGAAAATATTAAGGTCCGCTCCATTGTGGGTACCTTCCTGGAACACAGCCGCATCTATTATTTCCTTAACAATGGTGCCGAGGAGTTGTATATGGCCAGCGCTGACTGGATGCCGAGAAATCTGGACCGCCGCGTGGAGATCATGTTCCCTGTGGAAGATCCGGCACTGAAAGAGGAAGTGAAGGAGATTCTGCGGGTTACTCTGCGGGATAACCTGAAAGCGCGTTTCCTGCAGCCTGACGGCTCCTATGAGAAGATGGACCGCAGAGGCAAAACACCCTTCTGCGCTCAGGATTATTTCGTAAAGGAAGCTGCCGAACGGGTGATGCATCCGGAGAAAACAGCGGATACGAGGCGTTTCATCCCCATGACTGCATTTGAAGAGAATCAGGAAGGCGATGCCGATGTTGATTGATATGCATTGTGATACCATCCTTGAGCTGAGCACGCACACGGATCAGTCTCTGCTGGAAAATCAGCTGGCTATCGATGTGAGTAAGCTTCGCAGGGGGAACTATCTGCTGCAGAATTTTGCCCTGTTTGTATACAATCGTGAAGGCTCCGATCCCTACGAAACCTGTCTCGGACTGTATGACTGCTTCCGGAAGCAGATGGAACTTGCGGGAGGAGAAATCCGTCAGGTGACCACGGTGGAAGAGATGGAACAGAATCACAGGGAAGGAATACTTTCTGCGCTGCTGACCATCGAGGAAGGTGCTGTCTGCCGGGGGCGGACGGATCTTCTGCAGGAGTTCTACGACAAAGGCGTACGCATGATGACGCTGACCTGGAATTTTGAAAATGAAATCGGCTTTCCCAACTGTATCATCGATCATAACGGAAAAAGGAAACCTTTTGCCAATGAAGATCAGGGACTGAAGCCTGCCGGTTTTGAAATTCTGGAAGCCATGGAAAGCATGGGAATGATCGTGGATGTTTCGCATCTTTCCGATGCCGGATTCATGGATGTGGCGTCGAAGCTGAAGGTTCCGTTTGTGGCCAGTCACTCCAACAGCCGGGAAATCTGTCCTCATCCCCGGAATCTGACCGATCAGATGCTGCGGATTCTGGGTGAAAAAGGCGGAGCGGCCGGTCTTAATCTGTACGGTTCTTTTGTCAATCCCATGCTGATCTCCGGTGAAACAGACTGCCGGATTGCGGATCTGATGAAGCATGCGCATCATATGGCGGATGCAGGCGGTATGGATTGTGTGGCTCTCGGAACCGATTTTGATGGTTTTAAGGGAGAAGGGGAGCTTCGCACTGCTGCGGATATGAGGAATCTGCCGGAGTATCTGCACCAAAGCGGATTTACCTGGGATGAAGTGGATAAGATTACATATAAAAACGCAGCCCGTGTATATCGGGAAATATTGAAGTAAGAGTAACGTTTCCGGGCCGGCCCCGAAAGAATTGCCCGGCCCGGAAATGTTTGCAGGAGGCAGAGAGTGTATTATACGTTTAAAAGCAGGGTCCGTTACAGCGAATGCGACCGGAACGGCCGGCTGTCGCTGGCGAATATGATCAATTATTTTCAGGACTGTTCTGTATTTCAGTCTGAATATGTGGGGCAGGGTGTGGAAAAACTGGAGGCAGAAGGGAGAATATGGGTTCTTTCTTCCTGGAAGCTGGAAATTGATCATATTCCTGCACTGGGTGATGAAATTGAAATCGGTACGTTTGCCGTAGGATTTCGCGGTTTTTACGGCTTCCGTAACTTCTTCATGAAAGATGGCAGCGGAAATTATCTGGTAAAAGTATATTCCATCTGGACATTTCTCGATATGAAGACAGGTCATCCCACAAAAGTGGGACGGGAAGATGTGGAGGCGTACGGTGTGGAACCTGAGCTTCCCATGCGGGATAAGAGCAGGAAGATCCCATCTCCCGAACCGGATGCACGTGTGGAAGAAAAAGATCCTGTGGAGGTTTGCAGCTACCATCTGGATACGAATCATCACGTGAATAACGGAAGGTATGTGGAAATCGCTTCTGCTTATCTGCCGGAGGATTTCCGGACAGGAAGTATGCATGTTTCCTACAAGAAGGCAGCAGTCATGGGTGATGTAATTTACCCTGTGGTGTACTGCATGGAAAACAGATATCAGATTGCCCTGAGAAATCAGAACGGCGAGGATTACTGTATCTGCGAATTCTGCAGAAAAGGTGACTGAGATAGTGTGTGCTGCAGAATTGTTACTAAGTTTAGAAAGGTTATATATTTATGATAGAATTAGGAAAGACCCAGGAACTGGTCATTCACCGGATTAATGAGCACGGCGGCTTTTTAGGTGAGCCTCATGACAGTAAAAATGTAGTATTGCTTCCCGGTAAACAGCTGCCGGAAGGGGCTGCCTGCGGCGACAGAATTCAGGTGTTCGTATACCGGGATTCCCGTGACCGCCTCATAGCCACGGTTCATAAACCGGCTATGGAGCTGGGGCAGATCGCCCGCCTGAAGGTGGTTTCCACCAGTAAGATCGGCGCATTTCTGGACTGGGGTCTGGAAAAGGATCTGTTTCTTCCTTTCAAGGAGCAGACCGGCAAAATTAAAAAAAATGATTACTGTGTCGTGAAGCTCTATATTGATAAAAGCGACCGGCTGTGTGCATCCATGAAGGTTTATGATCTGATGGAAGCTCCCAGTCCCTATAAAACAGGTGATCAGGTAAAGGGTGTGATCTATCAGCTCAGCGAAACACTGGGAGCGCTGGTGGCTGTAGATATGCGTTATCACGGGCTGATTCCGCTGAAAGAGCTGTTCGGGGAACACCGGGTGGGTGATCTGGTAGAAGCCCGTGTTACCAGGGTACGTGAAGACGGAAGACTGAATCTCTCCATCCGCGAGAAAGCGTATCGCCAGATGGATCTGGATGCGGATGCGGTGTATAAGCGGATCGAACAGCGCGGCGGCCATCTGCCCTTTACGGATAAAGCGGCTCCCATGGTAATCGAAAAGGAATTCGGATTGAGTAAAAATGCATTCAAAAGAGCAGTCGGACGGCTTCTGAAAGAGAAAAAAATTCAGATAACCGACAGCGGAATCAATCTTCTGGAGGCAGATAAATAGAGGCAGGTTCTGAGTAGCTGTGTATTTTTGTGCATATGGAATTACATGCTTTTTCAGTGGTATCAATATCCACAAAAAAAGTTTGCAATTCTGGCAAAAAGTTATAAATCGGGCGGATTTTTTGTGTAATTCCGGCCCGATTTTTAATTTTTACCAGAAAAGCCATTTGATTTTCGACATATCTGAGAAAAAAAAAACCTAAATGAGAAAAGATTGGCAGAAAGAACAATGATTCCAAAAGTGATTTGGGAAGTTTGGGTGAGTTTTAACATGAAAATCAGGACCAGTCATAAAATCCACTAAGATGGGAAACTTTTTTTGGTTAATTACCACATGGTAAAAAAACGCAATTTCATGTAGGATAAAGCTATCACAAAGGTTAACAGGCTGTAAGCGGCAGCCGGAATATTTATTAAGCAGAGGAGTATTAAAATGGCTGGTTTAAAATTAAAACATATTTACAAAAGATATCCCAATGGTTTTGAAGCTGTAAAAGATTTCAATATGGAAATCGAAGATAAGGAATTCATCATCTTCGTAGGTCCTTCAGGTTGTGGTAAATCTACTACACTTCGTATGATCGCAGGTCTGGAAGAAATCACAGAAGGTGAACTGTGGATTGGCGATAAACTTTGTAACGATGTTGAACCCAAGGACAGAGATATCGCAATGGTATTCCAGAACTACGCTCTGTATCCCCATATGACAGTATATGACAACATGGCTTTCGGTCTGAAGCTGAGAAAAGTTCCGAAAGATCAGATCGACAAAGCAGTTAAGAATGCAGCTAAGATCCTTGGTATCGAACAGCTGCTGGATCGTAAACCGAAGGCTCTGTCAGGTGGTCAGAGACAGCGAGTTGCTATGGGACGTGCTATTGTCCGCAGCCCCAAGGTATTCCTGATGGACGAACCTCTGTCAAACCTGGATGCAAAACTTCGTGTTCAGATGCGTATTGAGATCTCCAAACTGCACAAGGATCTGGGAACAACCATCATCTACGTAACACATGACCAGACAGAAGCTATGACACTGGGTACCAGAATCGTAGTTATGAAAGACGGCGTTGTACAGCAGATCGATTCTCCTCAGAATCTGTACGATCATCCTTACAACAAGT
>JBJELO010000046.1:0-4295 GCA_051879195.1 Lachnospiraceae bacterium | reverse complement strand
CCCAGCACATAAAGTCCTGTCATGATCAGTCCGCCCCTGCCCGGGAAAAATGCGCTGACAAAAAACGCGTAAATCGGCAGCTTTGCGGTACAGCTCATGAAAGGTGTCAGGAAAATGGTCATCTGGCGGTCTCGTTTGCTTGGCAGCGTTCTGGTTGCCATAACAGCAGGAACGGTACAGCCGAAACCGATCAGCATGGGAACGATGCTTCGTCCCGAAAGACCGATTTTTCGCAGCAGCTTATCCATGAAAAATGCAACTCTGGCCACATAACCGCTGTCTTCCATAATAGAAAGGAAGAAAAACAGGGTGACAACAATGGGCAGGAAGCTGAGAACGCTTCCGACACCACCGAAAATGCCGTCAATAACCAGTCCGTGAAGCGCATGATTGACATGAGCCGCAGTCATCCACTGATCCACCACTTCGGTCAGCGCATCAATGCCGGTCTCCAGAAGTCCCTGCAGGAATGCACCGATGACATTGAATGTCAGGAAAAATACAGCACCCATGATGGCAACAAAGCAGGGAATCGCCGTCCATTTCCCTGTCAGAATCCGGTCGATTTTCTCGGAACGGATCCGCTCCTTGCTTTCCTTCGGCTTCTTTACGGTACGTTCACAGACATATTCAATAAAGTCAAACCGCATATCGGCAATGGCAGCGCTGCGGTCCATGCCGCCCTCTTTTTCCATCTGTACCACGATATGCTCGATCATTTCCATTTCATTCTGATCCAGCTGCAGCTGCTCCAGAATCAGAGAATCGCCTTCAATCACCTTTGTAGCGGAAAAACGGAGAGGAAGTCCGGCCCGTTCCGTATGATCCTCAATGATGGATTCCACCGCATGAATAGCACGATGAATGGCTCCGCCGTGATCGTCCTTGCTGCAGAAATCCTGTTTCTTAGGGCGCTCCTGATATCTTGCAATATGTACCGCATGTTCAATCAGTTCACTGACACCTTCATTTTTAGCAGCGGAAATGGGAATCACAGGGACACCCATCAGGGCTTCCATTCCGTTGATATCGATAGCACCATTGTTGTTCATGACTTCATCCATCATATTGAGAGCGATAACCATGGGAATATTCATCTCCAGAAGCTGCATGGTCAGATAAAGATTCCGCTCAATATTGGTGGCATCCACAATATTGATGATTGCTTTCGGTTTATCACCGAGTACAAAATTTCTCGAAACGATCTCCTCGCTGGTATAGGGAGACATGGAGTAAATGCCGGGCAGGTCCGTTACTCTGGTATCGGGGCGTCCTTTGATGGGACCGTCCTTCCGGTCTACAGTCACCCCCGGGAAATTGCCCACATGCTGGTTGGCACCCGTCAGCTGGTTGAACAGCGTCGTTTTCCCGCAGTTCTGATTCCCCACAAGAGCATATGTCAACAGTTCTCCTTCCGGCAGCGGATCCCCGTCGCCTTTGGCATGATATTTACCGTCTTCACCCAGACCGGGATGCTCGGAAGGATAAATCCTGTCAATACGTCTGTGCTTATTCGTCCTTTCTTCAATCGGCTGAATATCAATCTGATCGGCATCAGCCAGACGAAGCGTCAGTTCATAGCCGTGAATCTGCAGTTCCACAGGATCTCCCATAGGCGCAAACTTTACAACAGTTACCTCTGCTCCCGGAATTACACCCATATCCAGGAAATGCTGCCGAAGAGCCCCCTCTCCGCCTACATTCGTAATAACAGCACTTTCACCGACTTTCAGGTTTTTGAGCGTCATCTCCAGTACCTCCATTTTCATGTATCTGATAATTTTTCTCAATTAGTTAACTTTTGCTAACCCAAGTTATATCACACTAACTCTCATTCGTCAATACCATATCTGCCTTTCTGAAAAAAAGTTTTTTATTTTTTCACCGATTTTGAAGACTTCTCTTTACCGGTTTCGTTATAATAGGTGACGGACAAGAAAATGAGTCGAAAGGAGGCGGATAAAATCAACGATGAAGAATATTTTTCGTATCTGGTAAAACAGTATGAAAAGCTGATTTACAGTATCTGTTACAGAACCACCGGCAATCAATTTGATGCACAGGATCTGACACAGGACACGTTTCTATCCGCCTACAGGAATCTGGACCGCTTTGACCGCGCCCACGAACGGGCATGGCTCTGCCGGATTGCCAGCAACAAGGCGCTGGATTATCTGAAAAGCAGCCAGAGGAAAATCGTCTGTGAGGAAGATTCCTTTTTTATGGACGTAAAGGATACCCAGGCAGGACCGGAGGAAACCCTTCTGCAGCAGGAATCCGGGCAGTATGTAATGCATGTCTGTCAGGAACTGAAAAGTCCTTATAAAGAAATCGCGCTGGAGCATTTCTACAAAGAAAAAACTGCCGCCCAGATCGCCGCAGAGCAGGGGAAAAATCTGAAGACGGTTCAGACACAGATTTACCGGGCCAAAGCCATGATCAAAAAAAAGATACAGAAATCTGCCCCGCATGATATCATGAAAGCCGGGAAAAGAAAGGAGGTAACGACTCATGATGAATGAAAAAAGACATCTGACACAGGAGGATTTTATCAAATGGGATTCCGGTCTGATGATGCCGGAAGAAATGGAAGCATTTCTTTCCCATACCGCTGCCTGCAGCACCTGTGCCGACAACTGGATGACGTGGATGGAAAGTCCGGAAGCGGAAGCGCTGCCTGAACCGCCTGCCTATCTGGCAGAGGAAATCATCGAACGCAGCAAGCAGCCGGATCTGATGATTGCCCGCAGGCTGAATCGTACCTCCGGACAGCTCCGTCTTCTGACCTACAGTCTGAAAGTGGGAACCGCTGTTGTACTCTCCATCATGATGCTGTTTTCCATCAATCTGACCAATATGAAAATAACTTCCGGATTCGAAAACAGGGAAAACCGTCACCAGACCGCCGCGTACAGCACCGCAGAGTATCATGTCACGGGTTATATGCGTCAGGGCACGCAGAATATCATGAAATCGCTGGATTCCTTTACCCAGTCGATTTTAAATTTTGAATTCAGCTTTAATAAGGAAGACAGCTGATATCTGAAACATAAGCAGAATCAGAAAAATAAACTGTATCAGAAAAACAAGCAGACATGCAATATTCAGAAAGACAAGTAATATCAGGAGGATCATTCATATTATGACACATAAAAAAAATGGATTTTTAACATTTATCTGCTCGCTTTTTCCCGGCGTCGGGGAAATGTATCTCGGTTTTATGAAACAGGGAGTGAGCCTTATGGCACTGTTTCTCGGTATCTGCGCCCTCTGCTCCTTTTTCCGGTTCGATGCCGGTCTCTTTATCCTGCCCATTGTCTGGTGCTACAGTTTTTTCCATGTACACAACCTGAAAAGTCTGACCGATGAAGAATTCAAGCAGGTGGAGGACGACTTTCTTATCCATCTGCCGGAACACACGGAACTTTATCTTTCCCGGAAAAAGCAGCTGATTCTGGCCTGGGCATGTATTATCATCGGTGTTTACGCACTCATGCATATCATACTCGATATGCTTCGCTGGACCATTCCGTCATGGATTTATGACATCATTTACGACTGCTCTTATCTCCTGCCGCAGCTTGTTCTTTCTGTCCTGCTCATCCTGCTGGGCGTGCACCTGATCCGCGGCAAAAAAGCACAGCTGGACTCGGAAAAAACCGATGACGAACTGTTTGCGGAAATTGCATTCAGTGAGAACGACGAGTCTCTCGAAGGCAATGATTCCTGCAAAGGCAGCAGCAATTGCAAAGGCGACAGCTATTACAAAGACAACAACTATTACAAAGACGACAATCACTAAAGGGGGCTGATACAGATGCATGTAAGAAGAGTCGGCAGCATAACCTGCGGTATTTCTCTGATCGTTTACGGACTCTTATTTCTCATAACAACCTTTTATGAGCAGTTTGACTGCAGTTTCGTCCTGCAGTTCTGGCCCATCATCCTGATTGGTATGGGCATTGAAATGCTGGCAGCGGTCCATCAGTACCGCCAGGATGAAAACTGTACTTTGAAATACGACAAAGGCGCCATTTTCATCCTGATTCTCCTGATGTTTTTCGCATGCGGCATGGGAATCGCAGACTACTGCCTCAGATATATGGAAATGCATGCCGCATGGTATTATTAAAGTGTTTTCGAGTTTTGCTCTGAACAGTTACATTAGTTTTAAAATTCTTCCAGAGGGCAGAATTCCACGCCCTCCGACACTGCAATGCCCGCATACAGTACGGAATCGTATCTGGATTTTTCCAGATAATGCTGTACCACAAACCGTGCTGTCCAGGGCATTT
>JBJELO010000045.1:0-19242 GCA_051879195.1 Lachnospiraceae bacterium | reverse complement strand
GGGTAATTTCAGATAATTCTGGTTGATCATAACTGTCTTCTCCTTCATATTATGTCGCTGTTCACAGTGTTTTACGGTTGGCTCTGAACAGTTGCCACATGTAGTATTGTCTCTGTTCCTAAAAGCAGAAAACCGGAAACCATATGCCTTTTTCTGCAGGAACAGGGACATTTTAACATAGAACGCCCGCCACTTCAAGAGTTCTGAACAGGAAAAATCCCTCCCGGGCCATAAAACCCGGGAGGGATTCGTGATCATAAAAGTAATCTCTGCCTCTGCAGATTACCACTTTGTGGTATCACATCTGCGTACAGCATCTCTTACAGGTAAAATAAATGTAGGTGATACGGAAAGCTCATCAACACCCATCTTCAGGAAGGTCTCTGTCAGAGTCAGATCTGCACCAAGTTCGCCGCAGATACCTACCCATGCGCCGCCCTTATGACCATTGTCAATGATCATCTGCAATGCTCTTAATACAGCAGGATGATGAGGATCGTAGAATTCATCCAGTTTCGGATTCTGGCGGTCAATTGCCAGCAGATACTGTGTCAGATCGTTGGTACCCACGGAGAAGAAATCAACTTCTCTGCCCAGTTCCTCACTGATCATAACAGCTGCAGGAGTCTCGATCATAACACCGATCTCCACATCCTTGTATTCAATACCTTCCGCTTTCAGCTCATCTTTGACTTCCTGCAGAATCGCTTTGATCTGATGTACTTCATCCACAGAAATAATCATCGGGAACATAATGGAAATGTTGCCGAATGCACTTGCGCGAAGCAGTGCACGAAGCTGAGTCTTGAAAATATCCTTACGTGTCAGGCAGATACGGATTGCTCTGTAACCCAGTGCCGGATTGTCTTCCTTATCCAGATTGAAGTAATCCACCTGCTTGTCAGCTCCAATATCGAGCGTACGGATGATAACCTTCTTGCCGCCCATGTTCTGGGCTACTGTTTTGTAAGCCTGGAACTGTTCTTCTTCTGAAGGATAGGTGGAAGATTCCAGATAAAGGAACTCACTTCTGAACAGACCGATACCTTCAGCATCGTTTGCCAGAGCGGATGCCGTATCAGCAACACTGCCGATATTGGCATAAAGATGAATCGACTTTTTGCCGTCAGCAGTTACGGTTTCCTTACCCTTTAACTCGGATAACAGCTGTCTCTTCTTCTCGTCTTCTTCCATCTGAGCTCTCATGGTTTCCAGATACTTCTCATCAGGATCAATGGTAACGGTTCCCGTATATCCATCAACAACCGCCATTCTGCCTCTCCACTCTCTGTTGATCGGAATACCGATCAGTGCAGGGATATTCATGGTGCGGGCAAGAATTGCTGTATGGGAATTAGAAGAACCATGCTCTGTAACAAATGCCAGAAGCTTGGACTTATCCATCTGTACTGTCTCACTGGGAGCCAGATCATCCGCCACCAGAATAACCGGTTCATCCAGTGCACCCATGTCCGTATCACGACCCAGAAGTACAGCAACAAGACGTTCGGAAATATCCTTGATATCAGCAGCTCTTGCTTTCATGTATTCATCATCCATAGCTGCAAACATAGCTGCAAAATTGTCGCCTGTTGTTGCCACCGCATACTCAGCACAGACTTTCTCATCCTGAATCGTATTGGTGATTGCATCCAGATAATCTTCATCATCCAGCATCATCTTGTGAACTTCGAATACAGCCGCATTGTCTTCTCCGACTTCTTTTACCGCTTTCTGATAAATTCTGTCCAGCTGGCTGATTGCTACAACCTTTGCGGCCTCCAGACGTTTAATCTCCTGTTCAGGATTTTCAATTTTTTCTCTCTTGACCTGGTATTCATTCTTCTCATAGAAGTAAACTCTACCGATTGCGATTTTCTTAAAAATGGATTTACCTGTATATTGTTCCATATTAATACACCCTGAATTTATATTTACAGATTAGCTTTGAAAAATTCCTGCATTGCAGCGATAGCAGCGTCTTCATCTGCGCCTTCAGCAGATACAGTTACTTCGTTGCCGGTCTTAACACCCATGCCCATGATAGCCATCAGTTTGGTTGCTGCAGCTTTCTTTCCGCCGCATTCCAGAGTGATTGCAGATTCAAATTTCTTAGCTTCTTTAACAAGAAGTCCTGCGGGGCGTGCGTGGATACCGATTTCGTCTGTGATTACATAGTTAAATGATTTCATGTGATTTTACCTCATCTTTCCTAAAAATATTTTTGATTTTTACCTGATGAGAATCAATCAACAGCCCGGATCATTAATCTGCCTGTACGATTAATCCCATACGTGAAAATTGGTGATAAATTCCTTCATACTGCACATACTCTTCCCGCCCGTGTTCTTATCTGCAACGCCGCAGCCATCCGACCGGACAGATGCACCTGCCCGAAAACGGATGTAAAAACAATCTTAAATTCCGGTTTTGCTGCCTCCAGATCATCGATCCGTACAGGTGAAGCAGCTCAGCAGGCTCCGATACGAGAATATGCATCAAATATTTGATGTCCAGGCCGCTCTCCATCTCTCTCTGCATCAGAACCAACCCGCAACTCACAGAAAACTGCCAACGCACAATTCAGCAGTTCTCCCATCGCTGTATCGTTACAGATCCCCTCCAGATCTCCGATACGGCAGAATATGTGATTTTGTGGAATACATCTGTTAATATTGTACCAGACTTTTTATCATTAAGCAATCAAAAATTACAAATCCATAAACTTCCACTGTTATCTGCTTAGCTCTGAACAATAACATGTTCTGCATCATTGAAAATCTCATACCGGTCGGGCCATGCTTTGCAGATCAGGGTCAGATTGTATCTTCGGGCCATCTCGATGGCCGCATCCGTAGGAACTGCCTTGGATACCAGTACAGGAATCCGTGAAGCAATCACTTTCTTTACCATATCGGTAGGAACCCGCCCAGTAGTGTACAGAATACATTTTTGCCTGTCAATCCCGTGCATCACCACATAACCAATCACCTTATCCATGGCATTGTGCCGTCCGATATCCTCACAGGTATATTCTATCCTGCCATCCACACTGAGATAGCAGCTGTGCGTCCCCTGTGTTGCCCTGTGAATCCGTGAGCCACCGGCAAACTCCTCTGCCAGCCCGAAGACCCACTCCGACTTCCAGTCTGCTTTGGAAAGCCGCTGCAGTTCCCTGCCGGCAGAAGTCAGAAGCACCTGATTGCCGGTGCAGCAGGTCGGTTCATTCTCCATCG
Organism: Lachnospiraceae bacterium; assembly: GCA_051879195.1. Lineage (GTDB taxonomy): Bacteria > Bacillota > Clostridia > Lachnospirales > Lachnospiraceae > TWA4. Next base: position 16,006 of record JBJELO010000045.1, on the reverse strand, counting down.
ACTCCTGCAGATCCGCATTCTTTTTCAGAAAAACCCTGGCTTTGCTCCCATAATTGCAGATATAGATGCTTTCCACATCGTCTTCCCCGTCAATATATCCTTCCGAAACCATCCTCCCCATGACCAGTTCCACCAGATTGGCAGGTGTACAGACCAGCTTCACCGCCAGCTTCTCATTAATATAGACATCCATGAAATGCTCTTTGACAACCCGGCTCTGTGCCTCTTCGCGGCTGCCGTCCGCATTCACAATAATCTCCGCGGTTTTTCCGGCAGTTTCAACAGCTTCAAACTGATTGTTAATAATCATAAATACTCCCACCCCCATGTAGTATCCGACAGAATACTGTACAAAAAATACAGCTGCAGTTCATCAGACACAGAACCGTACAGAGCCGTGGCGGTTATTGATTGCCGTTACACTGTACTCTCCGCCGTATTCCCCATCCAGTGTCCATTTAATTTTCTCGTCTGACCATATTTTCAATCGTTTTGTTTTAAAATAATACAACATCTTCGATTCCCAGTTTTTCATGACAAAACCAGTCAGTGCCTCATTAATCTCCAAAACAGATTTGGGATACCGGATCAGCAGAACCTCAAACAGTCCGTCGGTCAGATCCGCTTCCCCATTGTACAGATTGTTGAATCCCGCTACTCTTTCAGAATTGGTAATCAGCCCCACCAGGAATTCATCTTCAATGATCTGGTCCTCATATGCTACCACTGCCCTGATCGGTTTGATCGAAGCCAGATGATTCAGCGCATTCACCACATAAGCCTGATGCCCCAGTACATTTTTAAAAGACTGCGGAGTACTGTAGGTTACATCAGTAAACATCCCAAAAGCAGCTGTATATAAAAAAGAATGATCATTCAACACGCCGCTGTCCAGATTGATCACATTGTCACTGATCGCCCGTCGGGCACTTTCCATCACATCGCCTCCCAGACCGAAATTGGAAGCAAAATCGTTGGTGGAGCCGCAGGGTATATATCCCAGCAAAGTTCTGTAATCGCAGGCTTCCCGAAGTCCGGATACCACCTCATTGATGGTTCCGTCTCCACCCGCACACACGATCCGGTCAAAACGCTGACTGTTAATCTTCACATATTCAGCTGCATGTCCCTGATGCTGTGTAATCAGCACAGATACCTCCAGTCCTTCCTTGCAGTAAAGGTTTAAAATGTCAATCATATAATCCGTAATTGTTTTCTTACCTGAAACAGGATTTACAATAAAAAGCAATCTCGTACTCATATCAAAACCTCACCTGAATAATTTACCGCTGTCCGATATCCAAAACCGGTTCAGAACCGCTGACAGCAAATAAGTACCCGCGTCTCCGTCAGGTGCTTATTAGTATAATGATTTTTAACAAAAAGCGCAAGAGATTCTTACTTCTGTCACAGAGCAGAAAAAACACGTTCAAATTCAGCGCCTCCGGGACTGCCTGTTCCTGGTTTGCAGACAGATTCTCTATCATCCCAACTGCTTTCGTGCACCCTCCAGCCGCATATAAAACTGACCATAAAAATCCTGTGCCTGGTCATAGGGCTGCACATAAAATACTGACAGAAGATACATGATATATTCCTTTTCTTTCGTTTCATCGGAACAGCCTTTTACTTTTTCCGTCATATCTTCCAGAAAATAATGCCAGTCTTCGATAAACTTTTCATATCGCTTCAAATCAGGCGTATCGATCCATTTCCGAACCTTTACCTTCGAACGGTTTTCTTTTTTACATTCATGAATCTGCAGGAAGTAATCAAATCCCCGTCCCTCTTCCCTGTAAATCCGCCCCAGAGGAAACAGGCGGCAGATCCCCGGACGGATGTTATGAATCCGGCATCGGCCTTCCACGCTCAGAAAAGCGCACTTTTCCTCCGGCCCTCCCATCTTCAGATTGGGAAGTATGATTCCATCCACAACATTCAATTCAATGTATCCGTTCATCAAAGCCTGAAAATCGGCATGAAGCCCTGTTGTAATGCGATACAGATCAAAAGGATCCAGAACAATGGAATTACCCATCCCCCGGCAGCAGGCAGAGCAACCCCGGCAATCTCCGCAGTCCGCCTTTACCATATCATTCAAACCGTATAATTTCCCATCAGAAATTTCCCGCATATCTGCTTGTCTTTTCATCATTCATCTCTTTCTTTAATCATTCATACTGTCTCTCTGCCTCTTTTCCGGCAGCATATTAAAATCTACAATTCCCAGCGGACATGGCTTCCCTGCTCATCCCGGGTTACAATCAGCTTCTGTTCAATCTGTTCCTTCAGTTCAGTCACATGTGAGATAATTCCAATCAGGCGGTTTTGTCCCGCCAGTTCATTCAATACCCGGATTGCATCTTCTCTGGACTGATCGTCGAGGGAACCGAACCCTTCATCGATAAACATGGTATCCAGATGCACTTTGCCGGCTCTGCCCTGTATAATATCAGCCATTCCAAGAGCCATGGAAAGCGCCGCCATAAAAGATTCTCCGCCTGACAGAGTCTTTACATCTCTCGTCCTGCCGGTCACCAGACTGTATACATCCAGATCCAGTCCTGCTGCGCCGCCGCCGCTGAAATTCTCATAGCTTCGGCACTGCAGAATAAACTGGTCACGGGTCATGATCCGAAGTCTTTTATTGGCTTCATGAATAATCTCCTCAAAATACCGTCTGAGCATATATGTCTGAAAATCCAGCTTCAGATCCAGCTTTCCGTTGGCAGTACGATTCAGATGATATACTACGCTGTATTCCTCTCTGACCTTCTCATATTCTTTTAGATATGCTTTCAGTCTGGAAATCCGCTTTCTGTTGTTCTCAAGAATGCTGAAAACCGCCATACGGTTCTGCTCCTGCTCCCGGCTCTGCTTCTGCAGAAGCGTCTCCTGCTCCTGCCACCTGCCCAGATCAGCCCTTTCTCTATCTTTCAGCTGCCCCGCATAAGTTTTCACTTCCGATCGGATACTGACGTATTCTCTGTCAAAAACATCGCATTCAGACTCCTGCTTTTTGATTTCAGCCGGTTTCATTCTTGCCGCCAGATAACTGTCCTTATCCGCAAACCCGTTATCTTCCAGCGACTCTGTAAACGCCTGATATGCCAGTCTAAACTGCTCCTTTACATGCAGCGTTTGTTCCTCTCCCGCCTGATATCGTCCGCAAAGCTCCTGCAGCACATTGCCGGATTGAGAAACTTCCTGCTGTGCCTGGCTGCATTCCAGTTCCAGCTCCTGAATTTTTTTTCTCAATTCATGCAGCTGCTTTTCTGCTGCCTGCCGGCTTTTATACGGAAGTCTTTCCTGCTGGCTGAGAATTTCTGTCTCAAGCCTGGTACAGACAATCTTCTGATCCTCAAGCTGTTTTTCCATTTTTTCCAGCTGTCCGCGGCCGGACTGCAGGTCCGTCTCCAGCTGCTTCAGCTGTTTCTCCGTTTTTTCAAAATCTTTTAGCTGCTGCCCGGCCTTTTCCAGAATCTCCTGCTCAGCAGCAGTATCCTGTTTCCAGATCGCCAGGATTTCCTCCAGACGGTTCCAGAACGGATCATTCCACACTTCACCGCTCATATCGGAAAGCTGTCCGGCCAATCCAATCCCCGGCTGCTGCAGGGCAGTTCTCAATTCTACCTTCATCGCTTCCAGCCTGCCATCTTCTTTCCTGCACTGTTCGGTCTGATCAGCCACCTGCTGCTCCAGTTTCTCTACGGCCTGCTTTTTTGCTTCCGTTTCCTGCTCGGTCACCGCATGAACCGACAGCACTGCCTTCGCCGGATGAGTGATGGAACCGCACACAGGACACGGAATGCCCTCTTCCAGCTTCTGCGCCATCAGTCCCGCCTGCTCCGCAATAAAAGCCCGGTACGCTTTCTGATAATCTTCCAGTGCCAGACCATGGGATTTCAGCAGTTTTTCCAGCTTTTTCTTCTCTTTCTCAGAGTTTTTCCGTACCTGCTGGAACTGACCTCGTTTTCCACAGATCTCCGTAAGAAGTTTGTCTTTATCCACCATCCTCCTGTACTTCTCCACAGACTGGTAGTAACGCTCCTGACAGCCCTTCCGCATCTCCTGCTCACATTTCAGCTTCTCCTGAAGCTCCGACTGCATCTGCTGTGTCTGCTGCAGTTTCCTGACTTCAGTATCCAGCTTTTTCAAACTGCTGCTTTCCTTTTTTAAGACTGTCTTCTGTTCCTGCAGACGCTCATAATATTCCATGGAATTATCAAGGGAAACAGCTTCCCTCTGCAATGCGGGCAGCTGTTCTTCTTTCCTGTCCTCTGCCAGCCGCAGGCGCTCCTCCGCCTGCTGTTTTATACCCTTTTGCTGTTCCATCTGAAGTTCCAGACGCTTTTTCTCCTCTGCCAGATTCTGAAGCCGGGTATTATATGTGGAAACCTGCTGTGCCTTCTCATCCACCAGCAATGCACTTCCGGCAATACGGCACTTTTCGCGAAGTTCAGCGAATACTGCTTTCTCCGCTTCCATTTTCTGCGCCTTTTTTTCAGCCTGATGATAACGGTCAAACAAATCATTCACTGCTTTCCCGGCTGTAATCTGCTCACGAATCCGGACCAGCTGCTCATCCAGAAGCCGCTTCTTCTCTCCGGCTTCCTTTTCCTGTTTCTCCTCCTCCTGAATCAGCTGTTCCAGAAAGTCAAACAGGTCCTCATTACTGACCTGGGAGATTCCTTTTTCCTTTTTCTCCTTCCATAAGGGCAGCAAAACGCTGTCCGCAGGCACCCGTATCCCGTCCAGCTCCTGCTCCGCAGCTTTCTGCAGATCCGCCCGCTTTCCGTAAAGCTTTTTACAGGAATCATTCAGCTGCATCTGTACCCGGTTGTAAATATCCGTACCGAAAATCTTCTCAAAAATCGCTTTCCGGTCATTGGATGAGGCCAGCAGAAGTTCTCTGAAATCCCCCTGAGCGATCATGGCAACCTGACAGAACTGATTCATGTCCAGCCCTATAATCTCCTCGATCTTTTTATTGGTCTCCTTAACCTTTCCCGGAAAAACACTTTCATCCGGCAGAAACAGCTCCACCCTGCCGGTCTGACCGGGAATATCCGGTCTTCTGCTCACCGTATAGACCTGACCGCCTTCCTCAAAAGTATACTCCACCCAGGTCTTCACCTTCGGCGCGGCAAACTGGCTGCCCATCATCTTCCCGGTTCTGCGGTTGCCGCTGGTGTAACCGTACAGAGCAAATGTAATGGCATCAAATATGGTTGTCTTACCGGCTCCCGTATCCCCGGTAATCAGGAAAATCCCACGTCCGGCCGCTGAGAAATCAATCTCCTCCCGTCCTGCATAGGAACCGAACGCAGACATCACAAGCTTCAGTGGTTTCATGAAAATCCCTCCATTTCTTTCCATATCTGTTCCATAACACCGGCTTCCTGCTCCGTCATGGGACGCTGATTCATATCTTCAAAAAAATGAGAAAAAGCCTGAGATAAGGTCCACTCCTCCTGTACAGCCGCACTGTCCTCAAAACGTGCACGGGTTCTCTTATTGTCAACGCGGATCTCCAGAATGTGATCATACCGCTCTTCCAGCTTCTCTTTTGCATCGGTCAGAAGCCCGTCATCATCATCTGTCAGAATAATACTCACATAATCCCGGCATCCGTGCTCCTGTTCCGCTGCCTGACCATCTTCCGTCTGATCTTTCGCCACCCGGTTCATCGCCTCATTCAGAACTTCATCCAGTGTTCCCCGCACCGTCCTGACATCCCGGCGGGCAGAAAGAGGCAGAAAAGAAATCTCCGCAGGCTGTCCTTTCGGCCCGAGGCTAACCTGAACCACCGATTTTTTCTGATATTCTTCACTGACAGAATACTTTAAGGGAGTCCCGGAGTATCGGACATGAGGATACTTTACCTGCTGACTCCCATGAAGATGGCCCAAAGCCGCATATTCAAAATCCGCCAGAAGATCCGCATCCACCTGATCAATTCCTCCCACAGCAATACTTGTCTGTTCTGAATCGCAGGTTTCAGGCTCACATCCTTCCGAAGTATAAAACTGATGGGACAGGATCACATTTCTCCGGGTATAATCAATCTCCTCCCGACGCAGTACCTCTGCCACCGCTTCGGACCACGTAACCGCTCTGCCATCCTCAAACAGCCTGCGCACATAGGAAGGCTTCGTAAAAGGCAGAAGATAGAAATCCACCTCCCCGAACTCATCCTCCAAAGTCACCTTCTTCAGATGCTCCTGCGGATCCGCCGGCGGAAGTACGGAAATATAGATATGGTGCTTCTGCAAAAATGTACTGGCATACTGAAGCCGTTCCGCCGAATCATGATTCCCCGCAATAATCAGCACCGTCATCTGAGGAAGTGCATCCGTCAGATCATTCAGAAATGTATCAAAAACTGTATATGCTTCTCCGGAGGGAACCGGTTTATCAAAAACATCCCCGGCAATCATCATAACATCAGGCTGTGCTTCCACAGCCAGCCGGATAATCTCATCAAACACTTCCCGCTGACACTGTCCCAGATTGTATTTGTGCAGCGATCTTCCGATATGAAGATCTGAAATATGAAATAATTTCATAAGCAGTCCACCTTCGCCCTTTCGTTCTTAAATCCCCGGCAATCCCGTCTCATCTCCTGCCGTACTTCGCATCATCCATTCATGCATCCATTTTAACACACAAACATTTGTTTGTAAATAAACATATGATAAGATAAATATAAAAATATTATAAAATACCGCCTCCATCTATTTCTGAATCAGGCAGATTTATGAACTCTCCGTAAATTCTGCATAAAAATACCCGACTGCCGGAAAACAGCCGGGTAAAACATGCTCCTGAATGCAGCATCGTACTTTTCTACAAATCGGTCCGGTTCTGAACAGCTGCCGAACTATACTTCAAAGAGCAGATCGCCGTAGGAAGGCATGGGCCATGCTTCCTTGTCAACGATCATCTCCAGTTCATCGATGGGTTTTCTCAGAGCGAGCATCACGGGTTCCACTTCATATTTGTAAAATTCCGCTCTGTCTTTTCCTTCCGCAATCTCCTGGGCACGCTCATCCATAACTTTCAGCTTGTTGTAAGCTGCCTTTGCACCCTCCAGAAGTCTGGCAATATCTTTCAGCATATCCTTTTCCGCAGAGTAGGTGATGCCAACTTCCTGCATGGAAAGAACGGTATCTGCCAGTTCGTGAGCATAGCGCAGAACCGCGGGAATAATGCTCTTTCCGGCAATATCCAGCATGGCTTTCACTTCAATATTGAGAGCCTTGGAATACGCCTCATACTGGATTTCGGCACGGGACTGAAGTTCCGCTTCTGTAAATACACCGAATTTCTGGAACAGACTGATGGCCTTGGGCGTTGTCAGCGCAGGAATTGCCTCCACCATGGATTTGATATTGGGCAATCCTCTCGATGCAGCCTCCTCAACCCATTCATCCGAATAACCGTTGCCGTTGAAAACAACCCGGTAATGCTGTGAAATAAAATCAACGATTACATTATGAATTGCCTCATCCTTATCTTCCGCAGCTTCAATGATATCGCAGGCTTCACAGAAAGCTTCCGCAACGATTGTATTAAGTACCACATTACATTCCGCAACAGAATCGCGGGATCCGACCATACGGAATTCGAATTTATTACCTGTAAATGCAAAAGGCGATGTACGGTTTCTGTCAGTTGCATCCTTCACCAGATCCGGCAGAGTTTTAACACCTGTTTCCAGTTTGCTGCTCTTCAGACTGTGTGTTGCTTCACCGGTTTCCAGCACCTGTTCCAGCACATCTTCCAGCTGAGTACCCAGGAATACGGAAATAATCGCCGGCGGTGCTTCATTGGCACCGAGCCGGTTTTCATTGCCCACATCTGCAGCAGATTCCCGCAGAAGATCCGCATGGGTATCCACTGCTTTCAGAACACAGGCCAGGACCAGCAGGAACTGTTTATTCTCATGAGGCTTTTTACCGGGATCCAGCAGATTGATTCCATCATCCGTTGTAAGTGACCAGTTATTATGTTTACCGGAGCCGTTCACACCTGCAAACGGCTTTTCATGCAGCAGACACTGCAGACCGTGTTTATTGGCAATTCGCTTCAGCGTTTCCATAATGATCTGGTTGTGATCGGCTGCCACATTGCACTCCGCATAAATCGGAGCCAGCTCATGCTGTGCCGGTGCTACTTCGTTGTGCTGTGTCTTGGCAGACACGCCCAGTTTCCACAGTTCTTCATTGACATCTTTCATAAAAGCACCGATTCGGGGACGAATCACTCCGAAATAATGATCATCCAGCTCCTGACCTTTGGGAGGCATGGCACCAAACAGAGTACGGCCGGTGAAAATCAGATCTTTACGCTTCAGATATTTCTCACGATCCACAATAAAATATTCCTGCTCAACACCGACGGAAGGAATAACCTTTCTGGAAGTCGTATTGCCAAAGAGATGCAGTAAACGCAGAGCCTGAGTTTCAATCGCCGACATGGAACGCAGCAGCGGCGTCTTCTGATCCAGAGCTTCTCCTGTGTAAGAACAGAAAGCTGTAGGAATACATAAAATCGCACCGGCCTCATCTTCTCTTACAAATGCGGGAGAAGTGCAGTCCCATGCAGTATAACCTCTTGCCTCAAATGTAGCACGAAGACCGCCGGAAGGAAATGAAGAAGCATCCGGTTCACCTTTAATCAGCTCTTTTCCTGAAAATTCCATTAAAACAGAACCGTCCGCTTTGGGTGCTGTAATAAATGAATCATGCTTTTCCGCTGTGGAACCGGTCAGAGGCTGGAACCAGTGAGTATAATGTGTTGCACCCTTTTCTACTGCCCATTCCTTCATGGCACCTGCAACTACATCCGCAATGGTAGGATCCAGATCCTTTCTTCCTTCAATCGTCTTCTTTAATTCCTCATAAACCCTCTTCGGCAAACGTTCCCGCATCACTTTATCATTGAAAACATTCTGACCAAAGACCTGAGCTACCGTCTTCTCTCTGCTCATACTATCACTATACTCCCTTCACATTATAACAATAACCTGGCAGATTCCGCCCCGCCCGCTTTCCGGCCGTACCCATGCAGAGTCCGGTTTCAGCCGCAGCACAAAATCCGTGTTTTCTATTGTAGTTGATTTCCCGTTTAAAAACAATATCAAATCCGCCCTTTTTTATACATTTTACCTCATAAAAAACGTCAGGATACACGAATCCGCATTTTCGTGATATAATCCTGTCATAATTGTAAAAGGAGGTGCTGTCATGATCCGCAGACACATTATTTTTCATGGCCGTGTACAGGGAGTGGGATTTCGCTATCGCTCTGCCATGATGGCAAATGAGCTTGGTTTAACAGGATGGGTTCAGAATCTGTATGACGGAACTGTGGAAATGGAAGTACAGGGAAAAGGACTGCTGATCAGCCGTCTCATACATGAACTGCAGAATGACCGGTATATCGAAATCACCGATATGGAATGTGAAGCCATACCCGTTAAAGAGCATGAGGGCAGGTTTCGCTATTAAAGCTGTAAAAGAAGCACTAAAAGAGTACCGGGCGAGCTATCTTTCATCCGGTACTCCTTACTGCTGCACTTCATCAGAATTGTTCAATGGACTTTACCTCATTTCTTAAAAATTTCATGCAGTTCCATATTAAATTGTAATTTCAACTGTCAATCATTACTCTTATTCAATATATCATTCCTGTGGATTTATAAATATACTTCACCAAATATACAATCAGTTAAATGAAATACGAAATTCCGTTTTGAAATTCATATATTTCTGTATCTGTCTTTTCGTGCCCCTGCACCTTTGATGATCGGACTGATTGTAAATAAAAATGTAAATCTGTAAAATCCTGATCAATAATCATAATAATCAACGTTTTGATAAATCCCGGGATGCTACTTCGGGGATAAGCTTAACTTTCCTTTGGACCGTACCTCCTCTTAAAAAATTCCAAATAATGTATCCACATCTATGAATAATGAGCCCCTGTATAACGAACAATTGTATGTACAAAACCTTCAGCGTCCTGCTGATAATTGAAAACGGTATGTACTTTTTCAGTTATTAGGAACTCTTATTTGGTTTTGTGATTTCATTATAGCATATATTTCAAATTTGTCAATTACTTTTTTCACAAAAATTAAATATTCAGAATTTTCTGTTAATCACTTGGCAAAACATGATTTCAAGATCTCGTATCACGTTCTACACCTGGATCCACAGCACACAGGCCGAATGAGAATGAAATCCTGAGCCATATGTGAGAAAAGCATGCATCAAAAAAGGATATCAAATAAAAGAGAAACGATTCTTCTATCTGATATCCTTTAGTACTGTATGGTTTCTTCACTTCCCATTGGACTTTACCAATCCTTTCTTCTGTATTATGAGTCCCGCTGCGCTACTTCGGGGATAAGCTTGATTTTAAGGGGGTCTTTACCTCTCTTTCTTTAAATTATAAGTTCCGATTTAAATTTTGATTGGAATCACGCCTTTCTTAAATTCTGTTAATCAGTACTTTTCTTTTGTTTTATGGTTTTATTATAGCATATATTCCATTTTTGTCAATCTCTTTTTTACCTAAAATTAATTATTCAGAATTTTCTGATAATTTAAATCTGATTATCCCATGAAAACTCTCCGGATTATGTCCGGAGAGTTGCCCGCAGTCGGTCCGGCTTCAGCAGCAGATCCAGTGCATCCTCCGGTGTGAAGACCAGTACATCACTCAGAGCCAGAAGCCCCGGATAAAGACCTTCCTTTCCCAGTACGGCAATGCGGAGTGCAGCTGCGGCAAACATCTTCATATCATTATATCCGTTTCCGATGCAGCAGATCCCGCCGGTCATGCTGTTTACGATTTCCTCCTTGCAGTCAGCAGCATTGGCGCGGGGAAAAGTCTGCACTTCGATTCCCAGCGGTTCGCACTGTTTTTTTACAGTTCCGTATGTATCGGCTGTAAGTACAACGACTTTTGCCATTGCCTTCAGTTTCCGGAAGCGCTCTTTAAGCCCCGGCGCCAGTATTCCGTCCACCGCAATTGTTCCGTTATAGTCAAATACAACCTGATCAATCGTCAGGATTTCCCTTCCCGGTATCTCTATTGTAATCAAATATCTCCCTCCTGTTATGAATCCGTCCTGTTATAAATCTGTTGCAAAATATGTTGTGAAATATCTGCCGTAAAACAGCTGTTATAAAAAGACTGCTGTGCCATCATCCAAAAACTCCCGACAGAAAATCCGCCGTTTCTTCCCGGACAGGATTCTCAAAAATCTGTGCTGCCGGACCGGTTTCTATCACTTTCCCCTGGTTCATGAAAATCACATCATCGGCGATCCGCCTTGCCTGGAAAATATTGTGTGTGACGATTACCAGTGTATAGTCTTCTTTCAGCTTCAGAAGCAGCTCCTCTATATTGGCGGTACTGCGCACATCCAGCGCGGAACAGGGCTCATCCAGAAGCAGAACGGAAGGCTCTGCCGTCAGTGCTCTGGCAATGCACAGCCTCTGCTGCTGCCCTCCCGACAACTCCAGTGCGCTTTTAGTCATATCTCCCTGCAGTTCGTCATACAGATCCGCCAGCCTCAGTTTTTCTTCCGCAATCTGCTTCAGCTGCGCCTTTTTGCGGATTCCGCAATACCGGGGCGCATAGACCAGATTGGCATAGACAGAAAATGGAAACGGTGCCGGCGTCTGAGCAACCATACCGATCTTCCTGCGCAGCAGATCCGGCGTATTTCGCCGAATATCCTCTCCTTCCAGCAGAATTCTGCCGGTCATTTTGCCGCCCGGAACCTCCTCCAGAAGGCGGTTGATGCATTTCAGCAGGGTACTTTTTCCACAGCCGGAAGGACCGATAATGGCCGTGATTCCCTGCCTGCGTATATCCAGGGAAATACTGTCCAGCACCTGATTACCGCCGTAAAATGCAGAAACATTTTCCAGCCGGATGATGCAATTGTCTGTTGTCATTTTATCTGTTTTCTTTTCTTTTTCCACTGAAGAGACCCCTTTCTTGCCAGAAATGTACTTGCCATATTCACCGTCAGTACGATCACCATCAGTACGAAAGCAGTTCCGTAGGCATTTTCAACCGATACACCCTGTGTCAGCAGCGAATACAGATGATTGGGCAGAGCCATGGCCGGGCTCATCACATCCATGGTCACCGGTGCATTCAGAACCGCCCCTGTGAAAATAAGAGGCGCTGCCGCTCCCATGGCATAGCAGCCGCCCAGCAGAAATGCGGAAACCATCTCCGGCAGAATGCATGGCAGCACGAGATACCTGATCATGTAAAGACGTGAAACGCCCAGTGCATTCGATTGTTCTGTCAGATGCACCGGAAGCTGACGCATGGCATTTTCCAGACGAACCTCAATAAACGGGATGATCATCAGCCCCAGGGTGACCCCGCCGGACAGAATGCACCTGCCCCAGCCCAGATAAAGTACGAGAAAGCTGTAGCCGAAAAGACCGAACACGATGGACGGAATCCCTGCAATACACTGAATGACCATTTTAAAAAACGTGCCTGTCAGGCTGTTTCGCTGATAAAACACAAGATACAGCGCTGACGCCAGAGCAGGGACAGCTGCCACCAGAAGCGCAATAACCGTGTACATCAGACTGCCGGTAATTGCCGGTAAGATGCCGCCCTCCGAACCGATAATAGATCCCTTTGGAACGTCTGTCAGAAATCCGAAGCTGATGGAACTGTACCCTCTGTAAAATACATAGCCGAACAGAAACAGAATCACTGCCAGCACCAGAGCCGCGCAGAACCACGACAGATATTTGATACATTTTGAAAAAAGATGCATAATTTCCTCCGTTACCTGCCCTGTTCCCTGATTCCCATCTGCCCGAACAGACGCTCCTTGATCACCGTAAGCACGACCTGAATCAGGCACAGCAGAATCATCAGAACCAGCCCCATGGCAAACAGCGCGTGGTAATGAGTGCTGCCCTGTACCGCCGTCCCCATCTCCAATGCAATGGCGGAAACAATCGTTTCGCCTTTCCCCAGAAGGGTGGGAAATACGGCAGAATTGCCGATCACCATCATAACCGCCATAGTCTCTCCCATGGCTCTCCCCATGGCCAGAATCAGGCTGACCAGAATACTTTTTGCCGACAGTGGGAGAATCAGACTGGCCACTGCGTACCATTTATCAACACCCAGGCTGCGCGCCGCTGCAAAATACCGCTCCTTTATGCGCAGCATGGCATCGCTGCACAAGGAAATCATATAGGGAAACAGCATGACCGACAGAACCAGCGCCGCTGCCAGAACTGACTCACCGGAGGATGTACCCAGAGCCCGGAAGCGCGGAACCAGCACCACCATCCCCACGAATCCGTAAATCACTGATGGAATGCCCGCCAGCAGATCAATCAGGGCATACATGATCATCCGCACACCCGGCCCCGCCGCGCATGACAGGCAGATAGCCGTCCCCACGCTGACAATCAGTGCAATGCATACCGCCAGAAAAGAAACATACAGAGTACTGAGAATCATATTGCGGATGCCATAGGAAGGCTCTGCAGAAGTAAAGCTGATGGGACGCCATACATCTCCCAGCAGAAATTCACTCAAAGAAACCTCCTGAAACAACGGGACACTTTCCCGCACGATAAATAAAATCATAAATCCCAGCAGTACAGCAGTGGAGAAGGCTGCCGCCGGAATCAGAAAACGGCCGGCATTTCTGCCGGCACTGTGTTTTGTTTTCATTATGTATATTGTCCTATTCCCTGATATCCATGGTTGAAATATAGCCGTTTGCTTCAATTGCTTCAACGCCTGTGGTGGAATAAATATAATCAATAAATGCCTGCTCCGATGCGGAAATATCGGAATTGGTAATGAACAGCAGAGGTCTCTGGATGCTGTAGCTTCCGTCGATGATGGTTTCTTCTGTCGGTTCCACACTATCCACCTTCATTGCCATTAATTTATCCTTGTTCTGATTGTATACACCGTAGGAAGCGTAACCGATTGCCCACTGATTGCCCGCAATGGCTTCTCCCAGAGCACCCATGGAAGGACACTGCGTTGCATTGGCTGAAATCTCTGTCTCACCCATAACTGCTTTCTGGAAAACTTCATAAGCGCCGCCGGATAAATCGCGGATGTATACAGCAATTTCCTGATCGGGAAGACTGGAATCCACATCTTTCCAGTTTGTAATCTCACCGGCAAAAATCCTGCGGATCATATCGGTGGACATATCATCCATCACGCTGCAGATGGGATTCTCCTGATTTACGGATACGGTCAGCGCATCGGCTGCCATCACATATTCCTGATACTGATCGCTCATTTTAGCCTTTTCTTCATCCTTCACTGTACGGGCAACCATACCGAAATCGCAGGTTCCTTCCAGGGCACTGTTAACACCCACACCGGATCCGCCTGAAGCCACATAAATGGAAATATTCTTCGCAGGGAAGGAAGGATCCACCTGATCCCATGTCACATATTCATCTGTAAATGAAGTGGCGATAGAAGCCATGATCGGTGACAGGGAAGAGGAACCACAGAACAGAATCTGCGCCTGGAAATCATCCTGACTGTCGGCTGTTTCATCGTTACTCTGAGCATCCGCCGAAGTCTGTACTTCAGGCGCTTTTGTCTCTGACTTGCCGCTGTCTGAGCTGCAGCCGGTCAGGCAGCAGGCCATAACAAGCATCACAGCAAGCAGCAGGGAAAATACTTTTTTCATGTTGGATTTCATATGTTCTCTCCTTTTTCTGCTGCACCGCATCTTCCGCGAAGCAGACTTACATAGGAAAAGTATATCGAACCCTTTTACCGCTGTCCAATCGATTTTCACCGTCTGACTGCTTCATTTATAGACTGTCTAAATAAATTTTTCAGAATTCCAGGCGCAGTTTTTCTTTCCACGCATCGGGTGCAAAGGACACCTCCAGTGCATTGCGCTCCAGCTGCCGGATTTCCTCATCCGTGATGCCGTACTGACACTGAATCCAGCCAAGTTCACGGGTCAGCGTGGTATTGCTGACCGTACGGTTATCAGTGTTGACGGTTACCAGGAGCCCTGCATCCAGGAATTCACGAATCGGATAGTCTTCCTTTCTTTTTACCGCTTTTGTCTGCAGATTGCTGATCGGGCACATTTCCAGACCGGTTTTCTGCTCCCGGCACAGTCTGATGCCATCTTCATGTCCGGCAAGGGCGATTCCGTGCCCGATCCGTTTTGCTCCGCAGGCAACGCTGTCCAGCACATTTTCCACGCTGCCGCATTCACCGGCATGCAGGGTAAACGGAAAGCCCATATCAGCGGCTTGCCTGAACAGATTTTCAAACTGCTTCATGGGAAATGCCGCCTCATCTCCGGCCAGGTCCAACGCGCAGAGCCCCTTCCCCAGAAAACTTTTTGCCGCGTGAAACATGGCAAGACTCTGCTTCTGGGAATGGTGGCGCATGGCACAGGCAATGACCTGCGCCTTCACCGGAAAATCTCGCTGTCCCTGCTCCAGACCCTCAATCACCGCACCAATGACCCGCTCGCAGTCAAGGTGTTCATTCACCGAAAGAACCGGTGCAAAACGAACCTCCAGATAGCGGACATTTTCTTCGGAAACACTTTTCACCACATCGTATGCCGCCCTTCGCAGCCCGTTTTCCGTCTGCAGAGCTGACACCGGCAGATCAAATTTTTCCAGATACGTTTTCAGACTGTCACAGTTATCCTCCGCCTGAAGTTCCCCCATGGTCACCGGGCGCCCCAGCAGCTCCCGCACACACTCCAGCGACAGAGAACCGTCCAGATGACAGTGAAGATCGATTTTAGGAAGTGTTTTTAATTCCTCCTGTATCATCCCGTATCACCTTCCTTCTATTTTTTCTCTTCTACTATTTCTCTTGATTTTTCTCTTTTCCCAGATTGCCCGGTCCAAAACCCATGGGCAGAACATCTTTCAGCAGATATACCTGATAATCCTCCCCGGATCGCACCAGAATCACTTCA
>JBJELO010000044.1:0-19281 GCA_051879195.1 Lachnospiraceae bacterium | reverse complement strand
AGAACTGCTCCGGCGACACCAGATTGTCCTTGGCAGCAGAAATATACTTCATCACTACCCGGTCTTTGTACATCTTCTGATCCACATCCAGCTTCTTCATCACCTGGTGAAGGAGCGTCTTCTGATCATCCGTGTCATATATGGAAAATCCTGTGGAAAATCCCAGGCATTCGATATATCTGCGCAGAATTCTCACACAGGTGGAGTGGAATGTGGATACCCAGATGCTCTCTGCACCGAATTCCACCAGCTGATCCACGCGTTCCCGCATCTCTCCTGCAGCTTTATTGGTAAATGTAATTGCCAGAATGTTCCACGGATTCACATCTTTCTCATCTATCAGGTAGGCAATCCTGTGAGTCAGCGTCCTGGTCTTACCGGAACCGGCCCCTGCCAGAATCAGCAAAGGTCCCTCTGTCTGGTAAACAGCTTTCTGCTGCTCCGGATTCAAACTATCGTAAATTGTACTCATACTGTTACTCTCCCTGCTTTTCACAAATCTTTCATCTGATACCTGAAGAGTATATCATAAAAACAGTTGTTTGTGTTATTAACTTTTCGAAAACAATCTTTCCATTTTCTGAATTTTCCGGAAACAACTGTAAATCTTTACCGTTAATTTTTAACTTGTTTTTAAAACCATTTTCGATTATACTCTATATAATGACAAGTAGTAAACAGAACGGAGGAAGAACGTTGTCCAATACAGATTACAGCAATATTAAAAGCATCAGCAGATTATTCCGACGTCTCGCTTCACTGGGCTATATACAGCCCGATGAAATCCCTTCCATTGACTTATATATGGATCAGGTCACCACTTTCATGGACGAGCATCTGGCAACATCCAAGCGCTATGAAAGCGACAAGATTCTTACTAAAACCATGATTAACAATTATGCGAAAAATAACCTGCTGCCGCCGCCTGTCAAGAAAAAATACTCCAAAGATCATATGCTTCTCCTGATTTTCATTTATTATCTGAAGAATATCATGAGTATCAGCGATATTCAGGAGCTGCTGAGTCCTGTCACCAATCAGTACTTTAGCCACAAAGGAGAACTTCCGCTGACGGAGATCTATCAGGAAGTGATGAATTACCTGAAACAGGAGCAGGATGGTCTGTTCCAGAACATCAAACATGAATTCCACGTTTCGGAAAGCCTGTTTACGGATACTTCCGCTGACATCTCCGAAGAAAACCGTGAGGAACTGCGCAGATTTGCATTTATCTGCTATCTGGCTTTTGATGTTTACCTGAAAAAACTGATGATTGAGACACTGATCGATGATGATAAGGAGATCCGCGCCCGAAAAGAAGCAGAAAGGAAAAATACTGCTGACAAAAAAACTCCTGATAAAAAATAAAACTAAGGATATCCCGCATCCGGCGGAATATCCTTCGCATCAAAGGACTGACTGATCGGAGTCAGTCTTTTTTCTGATTGTCTTCCTGTGCTTTCATCCGATCCAGCACCATATCGTAGCCGTCTGTCCCGTAATTCAGACAGCGGTTCACCCGACTGATGGTTGCCGTGGAAGCGCCTGTCTGCTCTGCAATCTCCAGATACGTCTTCTTTTCCCGAAGCATTCTGGCTACTTCAAATCTCTGTGACAGAGAAAGCAGCTCATTGATGGTACATGCATCTTCAAAAAATTTATAGCACTCGTCCAGATTCTGTAAAGTCAGAATTGCCTGAAACAGAGAATCCACTGCTTCAGTCTTTATCTTGTCATTCATAATACCCTCCTGATCTGAGTATCTCTCAATATCTGAGTATCTCTCAATTATCACAAAGATATATTAACATTTTAACGCAATAAAGTCCACCCCTGAACCCGGAATCTGTAGTTACAGTTTTTTACAGCTGTCGCTTAATAGCAGCAACCAGGCCTGCGTTGTGCATCACTGTGAATACTGCGAATGCCACCAGAAAACCTCCCAGTGACTGTACCGTATTGCCGGTAATCATGGCCAATGCAGATGCTTTGTCAAATAAGAACGCCGTTGCTGCGGAATATGCAGCGACCTGGAAAATACATCCTGCCAGACAGCCTGCAACCCATCCGTATGTTCTGTGACTTCTTTCTGCCAGTACGCCCATAATCAGTGCCATAATTGCTTTGATGAAAAATGTGGGAACCATCCAGATCGCATATCCGCCAAGCAGATCCGCCAGTGCAGCTCCGATTGCACCTGCGATTGCACCTTCCTTTTTGCCGAGAATACACACTGTCAGGAAAATCATGCTGTCACCCAGATGAATATATCCTCCCATGGCGGGAATCGGTATCTTCAGATAATAGGTTCCGGCAAATACAAGTGCTGCCATCAATGCTGTCACTGTTATGTCTTTTACTGTCATCTTTTTATCATTCATAGTCAAACCCCCTGTTCTTCCATGGGCTATAGTATGTCACATTTCTGTTCCCGTTAAAATACTCAATTTTTCTTTTTTTTACAGGGTCAGTCTGAACTGTCCCCCTGTTTTTTCTGAAATGTAACCCTCTGACAAAAATATTTTCACAGCTATTTTCCAGAATTTGTTTTTATATATAACATATAATTGACATATTTTCCACATAATAGTATTATATTGTTATATTTATATAACATTCGGAGGTATCTTATGTTAGAGAAGATTTTCCATCTGGAAGAAAATCATACCAGCGTCCGCACAGAAATCAATGCGGGCATCACCAGTTTCGTTACCATGGCCTACATTCTGGCGGTTAATCCATCCCTGCTGTCCGCTGCGGGAATGGATGCTCAGGGAGTTATGCTGGCCACTGCCCTTGCATCCTGTCTGGGATGTTTCTTTATGGCTGCATTTACAAATTATCCCATTGTACTGGCTCCCGGTATGGGGCTGAACGCCTATTTTGCCTTTACGGTATGCGGTTCCTACGGCTATTCCTGGCAGATTGCTCTCTTTGCCGTATTTATAGAGGGATTGATTTTTATCCTGCTTTCTGTATCCAACGTGCGTGAAGCCCTGTTCAACGCCATTCCCCTGTCTCTGAAACATGGAGCCAGCGTCGGCATCGGTCTGTTTATCGCTTTTATCGGCCTGCAGAATGCCGGGATTATCATCGCCAACGAAAGTACACTGGTGGAAATCGTCCCTTTCCGCAGCAGTTTTCATACCGCAGGAATCTGCGCTCTGCTGGCACTGCTGGGAACAGCCCTTATCGGAATCCTGTTTATACGGGGTGTAAAAGGATACGTCCTCATCGGCATGGGAATTACCTGGCTTGCAGGAATCCTCTGCCAGCTGGCCGGACTTTATATACCTGATGCAAAAGCCGGCTATTACTCCATGATTCCTTCTTCCATTTTCAGCACCGATCTGACCAGCATCAGAAATGTATTCGGACAGGCTTTCCGGGCTGATTTCAGCACAGTCTCAATCGGAACATTTATTACGATCATTTTTGCGTTTCTTTTTGTAGACCTTTTTGACACACTGGGTGCTCTCATCGGCCTGACATCAAAGGCGGGCCTGCTGGACGAAGATGGGCGTCTTCCCAGAATCAAAGGAGCTTTGCTGGCAGACGCAGCGGCGACCACAGCCGGTGCCATCATTGGTACTTCAACCGTCACCACCTATGCGGAAAGCTCCGCGGGAATCGCCGAGGGCGGGCGGACCGGGCTGACTTCCGTAACCACCGGTCTTCTGTTTATCCTGGCACTGTTTTTCGCCCCTCTTTTCACCTCGATTCCTTCCTGTGCAACGGCACCGGCACTGATCTTTGTTGGATTTCTCATGCTTGGTTCCGTAGCAAAAATCGATCTGGAGGATCCGGTGGAGGCCATCCCTGCTTATCTGGCCATCCTGTTTATGCCCATGGCTTACTCCATCTCCGAGGGCCTCGCTATGGGAATCATTTCCTATGTGATTCTTCATGTATTTACGGGACGAAAAAAAGAAGTAACCCCTCTCATGTATGTACTGGCTGTCCTGTTCATACTGAAATACATTTTTCTGTAAAATATTACCCGGAAATCTCCGGAATAAAATTTTTCCAAAAAATTCACCCATTAGGACGTGTGCCCGTCTGGCGCAATCGAAAAAAGGACGGTGCTTCTACTCTGGCACCGTCCTTTTTATACACTTTCTTTTTACAGCCCTGCCTTTCGCTTCCGGCTGTTTCCCGCATTCCACCGCAGAATCTTGACATACTTTCTGGTTTTCTCTCCTGCCTGTTTCAGACAGACATCAAATACGTAAAGATACACTTTGTCAGCCTGATCCAGCACTTCTTTCAGCACCGGATCCTCCATCAGTTCCTGCATCGTAAGTCCCGAAACGTTAATGCTTCCAAAATCCCGGAAATCCGGCTTTGAAAACAGACGTTTGACCAGATCCCTGTCTGCCGCTTCCCGTCCCCCGGTCACGGGCTCTTCCCTTTTTTTCTTACCTGAATATACTCCATACCCACAGGAATCTTTTTCCAGCAGATAATAGCCGGAAACCGTCACATCATTGCTGAAAGAAGAATCCAGATAAAGTCTCTGAACCATCGGTTCCAGCAAACCTTCATCCTTCAAACGGCCGAAAGTTCTGACACATGCCTCACTGATGCCATCTCCCTGAATCAGCAGATACTTCCTGCCGGTCTCATCCACTTCATACCACGCGGAAACCCGCTCAAACAGTGAATTCATAATCGCTGCCATACGGGGGGACTGTTTTTCCCTGTCAAAAATGTAAAACATCTTCGTCATGGAAAGCCCCAGTTCTCTGTAATAAAAAAGGTTAGCGGCCATCTCCAGCATCACAGCGGGATGCTCCAGCAGAAAATCACAGATTTCTTCCTCTCCGGCATAAAGTTCTCCGTCAAAAGGGAAATCACCTGCCAGCCATCCTCCGGGACGCTCCTGCAGACTGATATTCTGAAAATCAACTTTCTGTAATCTGCACATCATATCCTCCTGTACCCTGCAGGCTGTACCTGCACTGATCATATTATAAATCCCGGTAACTGTTCTCCCTGTATATCTCATACTGCTTCTGTAAATATCTATTATCATATCACAAATTTTAGACAAATTTTATTAAATATCCGTCATAATTCTAAAATTCTTGTTAAATTTGTTGGAAATGGAAGAAAAATGAAGTAATATATATTAGAAATTCTATTTTACAGTATGCTGCGAGGTGTTTTATGGACCTGAATCTGAATGCTTACCTTCTTTACCCTGATATTCTGCTGCGCCTTCTTCTGTCCGCATTTCTTGGCGGACTGCTGGGCTTTGAGCGCACCCATACAGGCAGAGCAGCCGGACTGCGCACTTATGCCATCGTCTGCTGTGCTTCATCCCTGATCATGATGACCAACCTGTACATTTACGATACCATGGGGGCATCCGACCCGGTACGCCTGGGGGCACAGGTTATCAGCGGAATCGGATTTCTGGGTGCCGGTTCCATCATTGTCACCGGCAAGTTTCACCAGCACATCAAGGGACTTACAACAGCTGCTGCCCTGTGGGCAAGCGGAGCCATCGGGCTGGCCTGCGGATGCGGCTACTATTTCGCTGCCATCACCGCCACCCTGATCATTTTCTTTGCCATGCATTTTCTGCGGATCGTCGAGAAAAAGATGATGACCAATGACCGGAATATTACTTTTTACATGGAACTGGATTCTTTTGAAAGCATGGGACTGATCACACAGCTTTTCCGGTCCATGAATATTTCCATTGAAAACATGAAATTGTCCCGCCCTTTTCTGGATGACTCCCAGACGGCTGTCACTTACGCTGTCATTCTCCCCAAACGCATCAAGCGAACAGATATCATTGAAAAACTGGCGGGAAATGAACATGTGATCTACATCGAAGAAGCATGGTAGTCATGTGTTCCTGCCCTGCAGCAGAAAAAGCAGAATATGCGCGGGTACCTGACCGGCAGATAACCGCGCACGTCTGTTTCATGTTGATTTCTCTTAATATATGATTTCTCTTAAATACTGCTTATTTCTGAACAATATTGATGATTCTGCCGGGTACATAGATTTCTTTAACGATGGTTCCGGTCAGTCTGGAAGCAACTGCTTCCTTTCCTGCTGCGATTGCATCTTCTTTGGAGATATCCTTGGGAAGCTGAATTGTTGTGCGCACCTTGCCGTTAACCTGAACTGCCACTTCAACGGTCTGCTCAACAGTCTTCTCCTCATCGTATTCAGGCCATGAAGTCTGATACAGTCTGCCTTCAAATCCCATAACAGACCACAGTTCTTCTGTGATATGAGGTGCTACGGGATTCAGCAGTACCAGCAGAATTCTGTAATCATCTCTGGTGATGCTTCCTGCTTTGTAGTAATCATTTAACAGAGCCATCATGGCAGCAATTGCCGTGTTGTATTTCAGTGCTTCATAATCCATGCTCACTTTCTTAATGGTCTGATGGATTCTTGTCTCCAGATTTTTGGAATAACCTGCGGCATCGGTGACAATATCCTGCAGTTTCCATACACGGTCAAGGAAACGGCGGCAGCCTTTTACACCATCATTGGACCAGGAAGCAGCCATATCAAACGCACCGATGAACATCTCATAGGTACGGAGTGTATCTGCACCGAATTCGTTGACAATATCATCGGGATTGATGACGTTGCCTCTTGATTTACTCATCTTTTCGCCGTTTTCACCCAGGATCATGCCGTGAGAAGTTCTCTTCTGATACGGTTCGGGGCAGGGGACAACACCTTCATCGTAGAGGAATTTATGCCAGAATCTGGAATACAGCAGATGCAGTGTGGTATGTTCCATACCGCCGTTGTACCAGTCAACGGGAAGCCAGTAATCCATGGCCTCTTTGCTCGCCAGAGCCTCTTTATTGTGAGGATCGATATAGCGCAGGAAATACCAGGAAGACCCTGCCCACTGAGGCATGGTATCTGTCTCACGCTTTGCGGGACCTCCGCAGCAGGGACAGGTAGTGTTCACCCAGTCTGTCATGGCAGACAGCGGGGACTCGCCGTCATCAGTTGTCATGTAATTGTCCACATCGGGCAGTACCAGCGGAAGTTCGGATTCGGGAACCGGAACATATCCGCACTTGTCACAGTGGATGATCGGGATGGGCTCTCCCCAGTATCTCTGACGTGAGAACACCCAGTCTCTTAACTTGAAGTTCGTCTTTGCATGGCCGATTCCCTTTTCTTCCAGCCATTCAACAATCTTTTTCTTGGCATCGGCTACTTCCAGCCCGGTCAGGAAGCCGGAATTCACAAGAACACCGGTAGCCACATCGGTAAATGCTGCTTCTTCCACATTGCCGCCGCCTACCACTTCAACGATAGGCAGACCAAACTTTTTGGCAAATTCCCAGTCTCTTTCATCGTGTCCGGGTACGGCCATGATTGCACCGGTACCATAGGACATCAGTACATAATCGGAAACCCAGATGGGAATCTCTTTGCCATTAACCGGATTAACAGCCTTCAGGCCCTGAATTTCCACACCAGTTTTATCCTTGGCCAGCTCGGTACGTTCAAAATCAGACTTTTTAGCAGCCTGTGCACGGTATTCCATGATCTCGTCCATATTGGAGATCTCATCCTTAAACTGGTCAATGTAAGGATGCTCCGGAGATACAACCATATAGGTAACACCGAACAGTGTATCCGGGCGTGTTGTATAAATACGGAGTGTCTCTTCCTTGCCTGCCAGTTTGAAGTCAACCTCTGCACCATTGGAACGGCCAATCCAGTTCTTCTGGGAGACTTTTACAGGTTCAATGTAATCCACCTGATCCAGATCGTCGATCAGCTTGTCTGCATAAGCAGTAATCTTCAGCATCCACTGGCTCTTTACCTTGTGAACAACCTCACTGCCGCAGCGTTCGCAGACACCGTTGACAACCTCTTCGTTGGCCAGACCGCATTTGCAGGAGGTGCACCAGTTGATGGGCATCTCTGCCTTGTATGCCAGACCTTTTTTGAACAGTTTCAGGAAAATCCACTGGGTCCATTTGTAATAATCAGGATCGGTGGTATTGATCTCGCGATCCCAGTCGAAGGAATAACCCAGTGACTGCAGCTGTCCTTTGAAACGCTTCACATTGTTTCTGGTCACGATAGCCGGATGAATCTTGTTTTTAATTGCATAATTCTCAGTGGGAAGACCGAATGCATCCCATCCCATGGGAAACAGTACGTTATAGCCCTGCATCCTTCTCTTACGGGACACAATATCCAGCGCCGTATAGGGGCGGGGATGTCCTACATGAAGGCCCTGACCTGAAGGATAGGGAAATTCAACAAGGGCATAATATTTCGGTTTGGAATAATCATCTGTCGCAGCAAACGCTTTTTCCTCTTCCCAGATCTGCTGCCACTTTTTCTCAATCGTTTTTGGATTATAAGACTGACTCATAATCTGCTCCTTTCCTGCTGTAATCTGAAAAAACGCAACCTCTCAGAATCAGCCTCGATAATACTGCATCTCCCTGACTCTGAACAGTCACAAAAAGAAACCCCGCTCATCTCACATAGAGACGAACGGGGGAATATTCGCGGTACCACTCTACTTCACAGCCGTTTGGCTGCGCACTCATATCTTCTGTAACGGGAAGCCCCGGATCTGCTTACTGTCCCTTTCTGCCGGTTTGGTTCTCAGAAAAATTCATCTCAGATTTTTTAACTTCTGAAACACTTTCTGCATTCCGGGGAGTTGGGCCGACCTGCCTGGAAGCCAGTTCAGCATCTGTCTGTGCTGCCTCTCACCGGCCGGCAGCTCTCTGAAATCAGAACCTGACACCTACTACTCTTCGTCATCGCATTTGTCTGTCGTTATATTCTATACTACACCATTTTCATTTGTCAACCTTTTTTTACAGGAGAATCGTGCTCTGCTGAACTGTAACTACAGTTTCTCTGCAAAAAAGCTCTTGTAGCCTTCGCCGAAAATTTCCGTAGCACTGGTGACGATCATGAATGCCTCCGCATCCTCCTGTTTGACCACTTCCTCGACCCGCGGTGCCTGCTGCTTGCGCACCACACACATGAGAATTTCCTTATCCTCTTTGCTGTATCCGCCGGTCCCATGGAGATAGGTCACGCCGGTGTCGATTTCTCTGATCAGCCGGTCAGCTATCATGCGATATTTTCCCGTAATTACAAACACCAGTCTTGCCTCATCAGAACCGTAAAGTACATAATCAAGCACCTTACCCGAAATAATGACTGCCAGCAGCGCATACAGAACCGTATCGAAATCATGAAATACAAATCCTGACAGAAATACAATGATAAAATCCGTCACCAGAAACAGAAAACCGGTTTTCAGATGAGGACGTTTCTGACGCAGTACTTTGATAATGATGTCGGTTCCTCCGGTAGTTGCTCCGGCTTTGAATACAAATCCGATCCCTGTCGCCACCAGTACACTGCCTGCTGCTGCAGCCAGAAGAGGTTCTCTGGTAAGCGGTTCATAGTGGCTCAGCACATTGGTAAATGTGGATGTACACACAATGGAAAAAGCGGTTTTCGCAATAAACCGTCCTCCGAATTTCCACAGCCCCAGCAGCATGATCGGTACATTGATCAGAAAATACAATGTACCGGTCGGTATGTCGCTGAGACGGTTCAGAATTACGGAAATACCGGTAACTCCCCCGGGAGCCAGGTTATTCGGATCCAGAAACAGGCTGATTCCCGCCGCATAAACAGCAGAAGCAGCCACAATAATCATCAGCTGTTTCATTGTTTTTTTCAATTTTTATCCCTCCAGAGTCATTTTCATCATACATTTCCCCATCACATAATATCCCACAAAACCTGATTTTTTACAAGCTTTGAACCTGTTTTTATACAGATTTTGTACAGAAAATAATTGCACAATTCCCATGCAGGCTGTATAATGTTGATAAAATAATTATTATTCTCCGTATGTTTTATCATATTTATACAATACGCAGATTCCGCATTAATACCCATTTTCGGAAAATGCTGAAATTCTGATAAAGCATGGTGAAGAAAGGTGGTATTATATGGACGAATCCCGAATCATTAAATTTCCTTCCGGCAAACACAGCAATGTGGTTCCCATCAAGGCAATTCCGGGACATTTTGCAACCAATCATTCCCATATCAATTATTACATCGATCTGACGACCATCAAAGCACGTCAGAGCGAAGCTGCCCAGTGTGCCCATGCTCTGGCCCAGCAGTATATGCACGATACCATCGTTGATACCATCGTCTGCCTGGACGGTACCGATGTGATCGGCGCATTTCTGGCACAGGAACTGACTGCTGCCGGCTTCATGTCCAGAAACGCTCACAAGACCATTTATGTCATCCAGCCTGAATACATAACCAGCAGCCAGCTGCTCTTCCGCGAAAATGTGGAACCCATGGTCAGAGATAAAAACATCATTCTTCTGATGGCTTCCGTTACAACCGGTGTCAGTGTACGTAAAGGTACCGAATGTATCGAATACTACGGTGGTATTCTGCAGGGGGTATCCACCATCTTCAGCGCGGTAAAGGAAGTGGACGGTATGCACATCAATACCCTGTTTACACCGGATGATATCACCGGATACGCCTCCTATGAGCGGAAAAACTGTCCCTTCTGTAAAAAAGGGATTCCTGTTGAAGCACTGGTGAACTCTTTCGGATATTCCAAACTCTGATTGACATCTCTTACAAAGACAAAAACTCCGCAGACCATTACGTCCGCCGGGTGAACCCGGCCGAAGCATATGGTCTGCGGAGTTTTGATTGATTCAGCATATCTTTTAATCGTATCATAACAGCAAATTCATCGGCACCCTCTTCATGCAGCGCATGACCTGCTCCCCTGTCAGTCTTTTACTGCACAGATTGCAAACATGGGGGTGGGGTTGTACAGCGCATCCTGCTTTTTATAAATACGCCGGCTGATTCCTGTATCTATCCGGATTTTTTCCACGCCGAGATCAAACAGTGTCTGAATATCCCACAGCGGACGGACATAACGGCTGATGTCCAGCTGCGCTTTTATGGCATCGCACTCTTCCAGAAGCCGGTTTCCAAGCAGCCTGTGGGTATGATTGATCGGCAGCTCAGAAAAATCCGCTGTCTTTTCATTACCGTAATCCGCATCGAAATTAAGAAGAATCCCTCCTCTTTTCAAAATACGTATCCACTGTTCGTAAGCATGTGCCGGATGAGGCAGCGTCCATGTCAGATTTCTGGAAATGACCACATCAAAGCTTTCATCGGCAAATTCCGGTTTTTCCGCATCCATAACGAAAAAATCTGCTTCTGTCTGCTTCTCTGCAGCCAGTCTTTTTGCCTCTTCGATCATGGAAGGCGTCAGGTCGATTCCTGTCACGTGATGGCCCAGCCGTCCCAGCAAAATAGCAAAAAAACCGGTTCCCGTTCCCACATCAAGGATTTTCAGTTCTCTGTCCATGGGAATATATTTTTCAATCTCCGCCTGCCATGCAGCAGCCATACCGCATTCCAGTTCCTGTCGGCGCTGTCCGGCAAATGACTCACTGCGCTCACTCCAGTAGTTCTGTATTCTGTCTTTGATCGGCCCCGCCGCTGTCTGCATCTGCTGCTTTACCGCTGTTTCCATGTTCCAGTCATCCTCTCATCATATTATTCACATATTGTTTCACATTTTATTCTTTAACACATCTTGGCAATCTTTCGATTCTGCACGTCTGCACAGGAAGCTCAGGCTATTTAACCGCTTTAATCATAAATACGGGAGTCGATGCATAATTCAGTTTTTCAACAGGAGAAAGAACTCTGTCCCAGACATCAAGATCCACTTCCACCGTTTCAAATCCGATTTCATCCAGCACCCGGCAGTCCCAGCCGGGACGGCAGACAGGACTTAAAGGAATCCTTCTTGCGATACTTTCCATGGTATCAATGTCGGTGCAGGTGTAATGATCTTCAATACCGGTCTCTTCCACTTTCCTGCGGTCTTCCTCGTATTCTCTGCGTTTTTCCTCATCAAATAAATGCCGGTACCAGTTGGCATCAAAATTCAGCATCATACCGCCCTTCTTCAGAACCCGGTGCCACTCGCTGTACGCCTGCGCCGGCTTCTCCAGATTCCAGGTCAGATTTCTCGAAACCACCACATCAAAGGTTTCATCCTCAAAACGAAGATTCTGCGCATCCATCTGCATAAAATCGATCTCCTGAGCCAGTTCCCCTGCATTCATCCCTGCCTGTTCCAGCATTCCCGCCGTATAATCCACTGCAGTCAGCGAATATCCTTCTTCTGTCAGAATAATAGAGAAAAATCCGGGGCCGGTTCCCACATCAAGAATCTTGATTTCCTTTTTGTTCTCCTTCGGAAGATGCTTTCTGAATTCCTCCAGCCACTGTGCCTTCTGCACTCCCTGCAGTTCCTCCTGATTTACCTTTGAATATCCGGGTGCTCTGTTCTCCCAGTAATTTTCGATTTCATGCATTAACGCTGTCATAATATATCCTCACTTTACGAAACTGAATATTCTGCATATATTTTATCAAACCACCAATCCTCCAACAAGCCCCCCGGGGGGATACCGGAGACAGGAAATTTTAAAAATTTTCTGTCAGAACACACTCTCCCTGCCGGCATATAATACAGCAGATATTTTTTCCGGGGAGTCTGACTGTGAAACGTATTCTTTCTATTATGCTTGTTCTGTCCATGATTCTTCTTCCGGCTGGCGGCTGCAGTAAAAAAACAGAATCTGCCGGCACACATGTTGTTCTGAATGAGGTTGCACACTCCATTTTTTATGCGCCTCAGTACGCTGCCATTGAAAACGGTTATTTCGAGGAGCAGGGTATTGATCTGGAACTGGTCACCGGCTACGGAGCCGATAAAACCATGACTGCTCTGATCAGCGGAGATGCTGACATCGGATTTATGGGTAGTGAGGCATCCATCTACGCTTATGTACAGGGCCAGAAAGATTATGCTGTCAATTTCGCCCAACTGACCCAGCGGGCCGGTAATTTCCTGGTCTCCAGAGAACCCATCGACGATTTCTCCTGGGATATGCTGAAAGGAAGCTATGTGCTGGGAGGCCGGGCAGGCGGCATGCCTGAGATGATATTTGAATATATCTTAAAGAAAAACAATATTGATCCCTCCAAAGACCTTCAGATCGATCAGAACATTGATTTCGGCCTGACTGCTGCTGCATTTACCAGCAATGATGCCGATTTTACCGTGGAATTTGAGCCTTACGCCACGCTTTTGGAACAGGAAGGAAACGGCTATGTGGCTGCGTCGCTGGGCGAAGCTTCCGGCTACGTTCCCTACACAGCTTACTGCGCAAAAAAAAGCTATCTTGAATCAAATCCTGAAATCGTAGAAAAATTTACTGCTGCGATTCAGATGGGGCTCGATTATGTCAATTCTCATACAGCTGCGGAAATTGCTGAAGTGATTGCCCCTCAGTTTGAAGAAACCGATGCAGATACGATCACCGCCATTGTGGAACGCTATCTGGATCAGGACACCTGGAAAACAGACACCACATTTACGGAGGAAAGTTTCAATCTTCTTCAGGATATTCTGATAGAAGCAGGTGAGCTGGAAGAAAAAGTTCCCTACGAGGATCTGGTAACAACCCGCTACAGTAAATCCAGGTAAGATTTTTCTCTGTCATGCATGTATTCACATTGCATAAAATGCACATTATTATGCATAAAAAGGACACTTTTTTTCATCAAACAGCTTGACAAATTATTTATGAAGAGTAAAATTGTAGAAAGAAAATGGCAGCGTGGTCATCAAAGCGATTGCGTTGCCTTTTTCATATTTATATCTATTCAGGCGCTTGCACTTCTGAACTGTAAACCGCCTGATCATGCGAGAGGAGACAAACTTATGGACATGAACCAAATATCTAAAATCGTTGGTCAGATTGATGATTTTGTGTGGGGTCCCGTCATGCTGGTTCTTCTGGTCGGCACCGGAATTTTTCTGACAATCCGTCTGAAATTCCTTCCCTGGCGGAACCTGGGATACGCGCTTCACAGCGTACTGAGCAAAGAAGCCCGTACAACAAAACGCGGTACCGGTGATGTATCACCGTTCTCCGCCCTGATGACTGCTCTGGCTGCAACCATTGGTACCGGCAATATCATTGGTGTTGCAACAGCCATGTTTTCCGGCGGACCGGGCGCACTGGTCTGGATGTGGATATCCGCCTGCTTCGGCCTGACATCCAAGTTCAGCGAATGTATGCTGGCAATCAAGTACCGTGAGACAAACGCCATGGGCGAGATGTCCGGCGGACCCATGTACACCATGAAGAATGCGTTCAAGAACAAAGCATTCGGCAAAACCCTGGGATTTCTGTTTGCACTGTTTTCCGTACTGGCTTCCTTCGGTATCGGCAACATGACGCAGGCAAACTCCATTGCCAGCTCCGTAAAAGAAACCTTCGGTGTTCCCCTGTGGATTACCGGTATTATCCTGACGGTTCTGGCTCTGGCCATTATCCTCGGCGGTATCACCACCATATCTAAAGTATCTTCCGTTGTTGTGCCCTGTATGGCTGTTTTCTATGTGGTTGCCGGTATCATCGTTATCCTGGGCAATATCACGAATCTGCCTCATGGACTGTACCTGATCTTCGGTATGGCATTCAATCCCAAAGCCATCGGAGGCGGTGTCCTCGGTACGATTACCGTTTCCGTTATGAACTCCGTCCGTTACGGTGTTGCCCGCGGTGTATTCTCCAATGAAGCCGGCCTCGGCTCCGCTGCCATCACTGCTGCAGCTGCCACAACCGATGATCCGGTTCGTCAGGGTTATATCAATATGACAGGTACTTTCTTTGATACTATTGTT
This sequence comes from Lachnospiraceae bacterium, assembly GCA_051879195.1. Lineage (GTDB taxonomy): Bacteria > Bacillota > Clostridia > Lachnospirales > Lachnospiraceae > TWA4. The sequence continues at coordinate 4,463 of JBJELO010000044.1, read as the reverse complement.
GTATGTACGATTACAGGCCTTGCCATTGCTTCCTCCGGTGTCCTCGGTACAGTCAATGCTGCCGGTGAACCGCTGAAAGGCGTTCAGCTTACCATGGCTGCATTCAGCAGCGTTCTGGGTCCTGTGGGAAGTCTGCTCGTTACCCTCGGCATCATTCTCTTTGCTTTTTCCACCATCCTCGGCTGGGAATATCACGGTGAAAAAGCATTTGAATACATGTTCCAGAGTCATAAATACAACATTATCTATCGTGTGGTTTTCTCACTGGTTGTATTTGTAGGCGCTACTCAGACTCTCGATCTGGTATGGAATATCTCCGATATCATGAATGCGCTGATGGCCATTCCCAACCTGATCTGCATGCTGCTGCTCAGCAATGTGATTGCGAAGGAGGTAAACCGTTTCCAGCCTATCGTTGAAAAAGAAAGAGCAGCTTATAAAGCTGCCCGCAAAATGAAGAAATAATACGCGGATTCTGTTTTGCAGCAGACTCTGCTGATTCACAGAAAAGCTGGTATTTACATATTAAAAGCTGCTCTGTCTTAGCCGGATGTTTCATTCAATAACTTCCGCTGACGGAGCAGCTTTTTGTCTGTCCATTTCTCCGGTAATTTCAGTTCTTTTCCTCCAGCAGCATTGCCATATCCTGCGGAAGATCACAGGAAAAGCACATCTTCTCTCCCGATACGGGATGCCCGAAGGAAAGGCGGTACGCATGAAGTGCCTGCCGGTCCAGTCCCTGCTGTTTCATGCCTCCGTAAAGTGTATCTCCCACAAGTGGGAAGCCCAGCCAGGACATATGTACCCGGATCTGGTGTGTCCGTCCCGTGGCTATGGTAATCCGGGCCAGAGAACAGCTTTTATCCGCTGCCTGCCAAACGATTTCATAATGCGTGCGGGCGGATACACCGCCTTCCGCCTGGCTGCAGACACGCTGCTTCATGGGCACAACGGGATCTGCTCCAACAGGTTCGCAGATATCCCCTTCCAGAACAGAGGGGCAGCCTGTGAGAATTGCATAATACATTTTCCTCATCCTTCCGTCAGCTCTCTGACGCTCCAGTTCTGTCAGCGCCGGCGCATGTTTTGCGTACAGCAGAAGCCCTGAAGTTCCTTTGTCGAGACGTCCCGCCAGACGGACCACATACCCCTCTCCTTTCTCCGCAAAATAGCCTACCAGCAGATTGGCCATGGAATCGCAGTAATGGCCCGCAGAAGGATGGCAGACGATTCCTGCCGGTTTTTCCACTACCAGAATATCCTCATCCTCATATATGACCCGGAGTGTTCCACTGACGGGAATCAGATGGGAAGATGCCTGATTCTTTTCCTCCAGAAGCACTTCCAGCCGGTCTCCGGCCTGCAGTCTGTACCGGACCGTAACCCGTTTCCCATTCACCAGAATCCCGTTTTCCCTGAATTTTGCCTTCCTGATCTGCCCGGTTCCCAGCTTCCATTTATGAACCAGCACCTGTTTTACGGTATATCCTGATTCCTCCAGTGTAATGCAGCAGCTGTATTTTTTCTCCATATCTATCCCTGATTCGTTTTACTTCTGAATCCGCTTTCTTCCTGTTTCGTGTTCAGTTTTTATCAGCTGCACTTTCCAGGGAGGTCTCCCACATCTCATACTGAGGGTAGGTTTTTGTACGGAATGCCTCAATCATCTCACTGGTCAGACTGATATCGTGACTGCGGTCAGGCAGCTGATCTCTGGAAATCCATTCCGCCACAGACAGTTCCTCCGTATCCATATGACATTCTGCAGAACCGTCCAGCTGACAGAAAAATCCTGCCAGTATCGTGTCGGAAAAAGACCATGGCTGGCTTTTGTAGTAAGTGATATTCTTCACTTTCAAACCTACCTCCTCCATAACCTCACGCTTAACTGTTTCCTCAAAGCTTTCTCCGATCTCAGTAAATCCGGCAATCAAAGCGTAATTACGAAAACTGCGTCCCGCATACTTGGTCATCATCAGCTGATCTTTGTTGGTTACTGCAATGATTACAGCAGGACAGATCTTTGGATATTCTGTCAAACCGCAGTCGGGACAGACCATGGCGCGTTCCTTTGTGCTCTTCACCATCCCGGAGCCGCATCTTCCGCAGAACCTGCGGTTGTTGTACCAGTTGTTCAGCTGAACTGCCGTGATGGCAGCGAATGCCTTCCACATGGGACGCAGCTGGCGAAGTTCCTGCAGATCCACGGTACGCACACCTTTGATGTTCTCCATCACGGCCAGCATCCCATCATATTCCCCGGACTGAGGATCTGCCAGAAAATATGAAATCTCATCGATCCGGAACAGAAATACCATTTCCGTTTCTCTGGCCTGCACAGAAAATGGCAGCATGTCAAATTTTATATACTCCGGTCCATCCTGTGTTTCCATCATATACAATTTCCCGTTTCTGATACCGACAACAGCATCGCAGGGCTTTGGTTTCTGCAGGTGATATTCATTGTGATAAATATGCGGTCCTATGTCCTGAATCATAATTTTGTCTCCTTCTGTCATTTCTTACTTTCATTTATATGTTTTCCGCTCTCCCGTTTTCAGAAAAATTACCTTCCCTGCGTTTATACCGTCGAAATCAGTCCCAAAACTTTCATCGCCTTCTCAATCCCGTCATTCTCCACAGTATCAGTTACATAACTGGCGTAAGGATCCAGAATGGGATCATGGGCCTTCATGGCAATAGCATTGGGTGAATATTCAAACATGGGCAGATCATTGCTGCTGTCTCCGAACACATACGTATCTTCCAGTGCAATATGGAAAATTTCCTGAATCTTTTCAATTGCTTTTGCTTTGGTGTATCCCTTCGGTACCAGTTCATAAAAATTATCGCCGCGCACAATAATATCCATTCTGTCCCGGATCAGATCAAAAACAATTTCTTCATGGCTGTTTTCATCAGTCCAGATAACAAATTTATCGAAAAATGTATCTTCCGGTTTCCAGTCAAAGTAAAGCGTCATATCACCATCTGCATTCAGCCCGTTGCCTCCCTGCAGGAACTGAAAAGACTTTCTGTCCGGAATGGCAAAATAAAAAACTTCGCCTTCCAGTATAGCACCAACCTGGGCTTCTCTGACCGCTTCCGCGATTCTGACGCAAAATTCCTTATCCAGGCCGCTGTGGCACAGACTTTCTCCATGGTATACGATTTCTGTGCCGCAGCCGCACAGAAGCCCATCAAAACCCACATCGCGGACTCTGGCAGGAATACAGGCTTTCGTTCGCCCCGTATTAATAAAAGTCAGATGGCCCGCCTCTCTGGCTGCACGAATAGCCCGTACTGTGCTGTCCGGAACGGTGTTGGTGATCTCACTCAGCACGGTTCCATCAATATCAAAAAATAATGCTTTTTTTGTGAAACTGTTCATACTTCTCTCCCTGCTGTTTCTCTGATTCCATAAAAACAGAATCATATTTTCCGGAACTTCGCAAAAGTCCCTGTGCTTTTTCGCAGATATTGTAAAACATTCCTGTCGGATTTGCAACTGAAAGAACCATCACCTGCCAAAGAAATACCAAAATCCGGCAGAAAGTATGAAAATATACCCGCACCGATCAGCAAAATTGCTGTTTGCAGCAGCCAGAGCCCGGCACAAACCAAAAAGAGATGCACCCGCAGATACACCTCTCCATAAAGCGCATGCTTCCTGATGAAATCGATCAGGAACAAATCAGCGCCCTCCGTACCATATTATATTGTAACTGTTCAGAATTAATCTCGAAAACACTCTCTATATGCGGAATGAAACCGAAACTATTCGTCCAGATCTTCTTCATATTCAGCAGCTGACAGTAATTCATCCAGTTCGGAATCATCAAATAATTTAACTTTAATGATCCAGTTTGCATATGCATCTTCGTTGATTAACTCAGGTGCATCATCCAGTTCCTCGTTGGATTCAATGATCGTACCGCTGACAGGTGTGAGAACTTCTGCTGTTGTTTTGGAAGATTCCAGTTCCGTGAAAACATCACCGGCAGAAATATCTTCATCAGCTTCAGGAAGTTCTACGAACAGAATATCACCTAACTGTTCCTGAGCGTAATCTGTAATTCCCATAATTGCCACATCACCTACAACTCTAACCCACACATGTTCCCTGGTGTACTTTAATTCTTCAGGAATATTACTCATAATATCAGTCTCCTTTAATGATATAATATCTATCGGTCTGCACGAACCGGAAACGTTGCTGAAACGTTTTTGAACTAAATAAAGATTAGCATTAATCCGCTCTGTGGTCAAGTGAAAAATATAAAAATGACACAGCACATAGATAACTATATCACATGTACTGTGCCATCTTATTACGTTCTGACTACACAGTCAGATACTGCTCAAATACCAAACAGATTAGAGACCTGCCTGTTCCATCAGGCTGGGGATCTTATCTTCCCAACCAAGTGTCATTACATGAACACCCTGGCAGTAAGGCTTAC
>JBJELO010000043.1:0-19294 GCA_051879195.1 Lachnospiraceae bacterium | reverse complement strand
TGTCCTATGCCCTGTTCCCCCAGGTAGCAGTGGAATTTTTCAAGGACAGAGAAGCCAGGAAAACCAGGATCGATCCCAAAGCAGCCGATGCTGAGAATAAGGCATATCCGGTGTAATATGATTTCTACGAAACGATTCAGCCCCGGCTGAACTGCTGCTTTCCTGATGCATGAAATATCCCCGGCTTTCCGGCTATTATGCCGAAAAGCCGGGGATATGGGCTCTGTCTGCCTTTTTATGCACTCTTTTCAAATATCAGTTTTTTAATAGCACTTCTTGCAGGGTCTCAGTCCACGTGCTTTTGCTTCTTTCAGGGTTACTTCAAAATAGGTTCCGTTACCGCATTTATGCGTATGATAACATTCCCCTGTTCTGGTGATCAGAACTGTCCCGCCGCTGCCGGATACAGCTTTTACCGTTATCTTACATGTATAGGTATTTCCGCCGACTTTTGCTTTGATGGCAGCCGTACCAGGCGATTTAGCCGTTACTTTCCCACTTTGAGTAACTGTAGCCACGCTGGTTTTCGAACTGCTCCAGGAAACCTTGTTCTTCGTCCCGCTGACTGACAGCTGAACGGTTTTTCCCTTATCCAGAGTAACACTGGTTTTATTTAATTTTACATTCAGAACCGTGACTGATTTTTTACTGCTCCAGGCTCCCCTGTAGGTGTTGTCTCCGGATGTTTTGTACGCCCGAACCTGAACATAGTACTTTTTCCCTTTGCTTAAATCGGAAATTGTTCTGGAAACCGTACCCGAACCCTTAACTGTAACCGTTTTGGCACTGCTCATGTCGCTGTAGCGGGAATACCGGATCTGGTATCCGGTAACACCGGCTGATTTCGACCATGCCACTTTAATCGTTCCGTTTTTGGGAGAGGTTACGCTGCCGATTTTAACCTTTGAAGGATTCACCGTCAGGTAAAATGATTTGCTCGCCTTACTGTAATTTGTTGTTTCTGCTGCGGTGACTGTAATCTTTGTCTTTCCGCTTCCCTTTACCGTGATTTTTCCGCTGGAGGAAATAACCGCTGCCTTTGTATTGCTGGATTTGTAAGACAGCTTTCCGTCTCCCTTTGTCAGTCTGGCACCGCATGAAAAGGTTCCCGAACTGCAGGTTTTGGTGAGATTGGAAGCGCTGATTTTCTGTGCCGCTTTGCCGATGGTAAAGCTTCTGGTGGTACTGCCGCTGTAATTACCTTTAAAAGTTATTGTAACTTTGTAGGTTCCTGCATTCCGGCATCCTTCGGGGTACGTCACGTCATAATTGGAAGAAGCAATCTCATCCCCATTGGAATCCGTCACTTTTACCGACGGCTTATGTATCTTTCCGTCATAAGTATACTTTGTGGCGGAAAGCTTAATGGTTTCCGGATGGTAAATATCAATAACGTCCCAATCTGTTTCTCCGCAGTTGATACATACCCTCTCAATTTTTCCATCTCGTTTGAGCGTTGCCTGTGTAATCTGCTCTTTCCACTGATGTCCTTCTGCACAGATATCCTCTTCAGGAGCCGTTTCTCCTTCAGATTCTGTCTCTTCAGATTCAGATTCTGTCCCGTCAATGGTCACTACATCTGAAATAAGAGTCGTAGCTTCATCAGTGCCGGAAGCTGCCGGACTGTCTGCTGCAGAAACAGGCAGACTGCCGAATGCCAGCATAACAGCCAGTAAAAATGATAAAATTGCTGTAGATTTTTTCCTTCTCAAAACCGTTTACTCCTTTCTCTGTCCTGCGCAGTTACAGATGTCCTGCCGCTGCAGAATCACTGCACAGTTTTTCTCTCTTTTCGGCAATTCTATCACTTTTTTCAGGGAGCAACACTCATTTTTCGCGTATTTTTGTTCCTGTATCATTAACTCGGTTGCAACCGACTCGGAATCAACCGAGTTAAACCGGCTTTCCCTGATCTGGAAATGCTCCTTGACTTCCTGTTCAGACAGAGTAAAGATGAATCACTGATCCTTGTTCTGGATGAATACCCATATCTTCGGGAAGCCGTTGCCGGTCTGGACAGTATCCTGCAGTCCCTGGTTGACAAATATCGCGATACATCCCAGTTGAAGCTGATTCTCTGCGGCTCCTATGTAGATATCATGAAATCCCTTCTGGAGAGTCAGAATCCTCTTTACGGAAGAGTGGATCTGACCATTGATCTGAAGCCAATGGACTATTACGAATCTGCCATGTTTTACCCTTCATTCTCTGATGAGGATAAAGTCAGATTGTACAGCGTCTTTGGCGGGATTCCCTATTTCAACAAACTGATCGATGAGAATCTGTCTGTCAGGGAGAACGTTATGGAACTGATTGCTTCTCCCGGCGCCCGACTGGAAAATGAAGTCTCCATGTATCTGAAATCAGAGATTTCCAAAATCACCAATGCAAATGAAGTATTTGAAGCACTTGCTAAGGGATATACGAAATACAGTGATCTGCTGTCACAGTCTCATGTCAGCAGCGGACCCGCTATGGTAGATGTACTGGATCGATTGATCAGGATGGAAGTTGTTCAAAAAGAGGCACCTATCAATGATGAAAAGAATAAAAGGAAATCAGGATATCATATTATCGATAACCTGTCCCTGTTTTATTATCGGTATATTTTCCGTTTTTCATCCCAGATGAATGTCATGGACCCGGATATTTTCTATGATCGGTATATTGAAGAGGATTTCGAAACTCACTATGTTCCACATGCTTTTGAAGGAATCTGCAGACAATATCTGATCCGCCAGAACCGCGCCGGCCGGATATCGGAACCATTTGAGAAAATCGGCAAATACTATTATGATGATCCGGTAACCCGAACCAATGGTGAATTTGATATCGTAACGCTGGATCCGAAAGGATATATATTCTATGAAGCAAAATTTCGCAGAGAACCGGTCAGTCTCAGCATGATTGAAAATGAGATCCGCCAGGCGGAAGCAACCGGTCTGAACTGCTATAAATATGGCTTTATCTCCCGATCAGGATTCGCAGCGAAACCGGATGATAATATGATATTTATCACACTCAGTGAATTGTATGCATAAACAAATGGCTGTGATCCCCCGTACAGGATATCACAGCCATTCTGATCTTTCGCAGCTTTATCGAACTGTAATTACAGGTATGCTTCGAACCGGCTGCAATTACCCTTATCATTACAGTATCAGTTCCAGCAGTTCGTCTCTGCTCAGACCTCCCAGCTGCCCTGTTTCGCCTCCGATGACCTGCTCAGCCAGATCCCGTTTCGTTTCCTGCAGCTTCTGTATCTTTTCTTCTATGGAATTTTTCATGATCAGCTTGTATACGGTTACTTTTTTTGTCTGCCCGATGCGGTGCGCCCGGTCCGTTGCCTGATTCTGGGCCGCCAGATTCCACCAGGGATCATAATGGATGACCACGTCGGCTCCTGTCAGATTCAGGCCCACCCCTCCTGCTTTCAGTGAAATCAGAAAAACCGGTGTATCGCCTTCGTTGAATTCCTTTACCAGCTCCAGGCGTTTCTGCTTCGGCGTATCGCCCGTAATCGTATAGCAGGGAATTTTCTCTTTCTCCAGCTGCTCTTTGAGAATCGCCAGCATGGACGTAAACTGGGAGAACAGCAGAATCCGGTGACCGCCGTCCATGGCGCTGCGGACCAGGTCCATGCATGCTTCCACTTTCGCCGCCTCTCCCCGGTAATTATCGAAACAGAGGGACGGATCGCAGCAGATCTGGCGCAGTCTGGTCAGTTCCGCCAGAATCTGCAGCTTGTTCTTATTGAATTCCGATTCATCCTGCTTTGCAATCTGCTCCTGCATGTGAAGGACCTGCCCGTCATACAGTTTCTGCTGGGCAGCGCCAAACTGTACGTAACGGCTTTCCTCCAGCTTGTCCGGCAGATCTTTCAGTACATTTTCCTTCAATCTGCGCAGAATAAAGGGAGACGTCATCTTCTGAAGCCGCTTCATAGCCTCTTCATCCTTGTTTTTGACAATGGGTGTTTCTATTTCCTTTTTAAATACGTCATAGCCGTAGAGGAATCCGGGCATCAGATAATCGAAAATGCTCCACAGCTCGCTGAGACGGTTTTCGATGGGAGTTCCTGTCAGCGCAAAACGGATCTCGCTGCTGATTACTTTCACCGCTTTCGCTGCTGCCGTGGTGTGATTTTTGATGTACTGCGCTTCATCGATCACTTCACAGGCAAATGTTTTTCCTTCGTAAAGCGCGATATCCCGCTTCAGCAGATCATAGGAAGTCACCAGAACATCACATTCTTCACAGGCTTCGATTTTCCGCCTGCGCTCTTCCTGCGTTCCCGTCACCAGCGTCACGGAAAGCTCCGGCGCAAAACGCGCAAATTCCTCTCCCCAGTTAAATACCAGTGAAGCCGGCGTCACCACCAGCGCTGTTCCCGGCTTTCCTTCCTGCTTTGCCGCCAGCAGCACCGCGATCATCTGCAGGGTCTTGCCCAGACCCATGTCATCAGCCAGAATCCCTCCGAATTTCCAGCTTTCCAGCGTGCGCAGCCACTTAAAACCGTTCTTCTGGTACTTACGCATAATCTTCGAAAGGCTTTCCGGCACTTCAAAATCGGCATCATTGACCGTCTTGAATTCTTTGACAATCTCCCGGAAATGACTGTCCCTGTGGCTGTAAACAGCATCATTTTCCTCCAGCATCTTATCAAGATACAGTGTCCTGTACACGGGAAGATGCATCTTTCCTTTGATAAATTCCTTCGGCGACAGATGAAGCGATTCCATCATCTCCGAAAGCATCTCCAGAGAATTATCCTCCATGTCAAGAAATTCGCCTGATTTCAGGCGGTAATATTTCTTCTTGGCGCGGTAGCTTTTCAGAATATCCAGCAGCTCTTTCGGTGAAATATCTTCCGTGGCAATGTCCAGGTCCAGAAGTCCGTTTGACACGGACACTCCTACCGATACTTTCACCTTTCTCACCACATGCTGTTCCCGGAAACGTTTCGTACACCGGACTTCACCCAGTTCCATCAATGCTGTTGTACCGCTTTCCATGACCCGGTACATGATTTCCTCATCATGACCGCAGTGCAGCTCACCTTTTTCAAAATCCGGCTCAGGAAACCATTTGCTGGTCAGATACAGAATCTCACTTTCTCTTTCTTTATCCCGAAAAGGTTCCAGCATTCCCTCATGACCGGGAGACAGTACATCCAGCACCTCGGCCTCCCGGTCACCATATACGGCGTGAATTTTACATGTAAAATTATCATTTTCCGCATCGAGATAGAAGATAAAATACACCTCCGGCGGCAGGTAAGAATGGAATATCTCCGGTTTTGTTTCCTGAATCTTCACGATATCCTGCAGCTGAGGCAGAATCCGGTAATAGAACTCCGCCAGATGATTCCTGCCCACATCGAAAGAAAACCTCTCTCCATACGATTCCCCCGACAGCTTCGCCAGCGGTTCAACCCTCTCCAGAAATCCCGGCTCCGTCCTGTACAGATGATCTTCGTCCACATAATATGCGGAATTCATACCGTAAAACAGCTCCGGCAAAGTTCCTGTGACATGAACACCATGAAATCCCTTTATTTTATCCAGACGATTTTCCTGAATCTGCATACTGATTTCGGGATTGTGAATGCCGCAATGCAGAACCGATTTTCTCTTCCCGTTCCGTTTATCCTCATATTCAACCCCTTCCTCTCCCAGATGATCATAAAACTGATCGAGGCGCCATCCAAAAAGATTCAGAGAACTCCCCACGCTTTCTTTCTTGTATCCGTAATAATAACGGGACTCCTGGATTCTCCGGTTAAACTGCTCTTCCTCACGTACGATCTGATTCAGATAAGTAATCCATTTTTTCGCATCGTCCGTAAAATTGTTCAGATTATGGTTGAGCTCCGTGGAACTTCCGTAAACAGCTGTGGCGGAATTCTTCACATGATCACAAAATTCATCCAGCTTTTTTACTACAAACATTCTGCCGCTTCCCACACGAAATGAGAGAGACAGCCCTTCATCCGTTCTGGTCAGTCTCGGGAGCAGCTTCAGGCTCTCCTGCTTTGCCTCCCCGCCGGACAGCAGCATATTTTCCCGTTTTTCACGAAAAGCATAAATCAATGCCATACCTTTCTGGTCCGTTGCGTCCGCAGGACTGTGTGTCTTCAGATAATCTACCATAATGCCGGCCATGGCCGCCATATAGCCGCAATCAATGTCTCCCCTCCCTGACCAGTTCCAGTAACTTCTGCTGCAGGCAGGGCAATTGCATGATCTGCTGACCAGCTCCGTACGTGAAAATATCATACGCATGGGAAATTCAGTCTCCGGATCTTCGGATTCCTGTCCGACAGCATCCACCTGAAGCAGCCTGTCTCCTGAATAGGCCTCAAATCCGGCCGAGATCCCCGAGATTCTCACCAATCCCTGTGTCCTCAGTTTTCTTCCTCTATCCATCACGCGCTTCGAAATCTTCATTGACTTTTCAATCCTGTCAGCATCGAAAAACTTATAGTTCTCCAGTTTTTCCATCCCATCGGAAGCTTTATTGCCGACTGCCTGTGATGTATCAGCCCAGGACTCCCCTAAAAGAGAATACTCCTGTGTACCGGTTCGGACATTTTTCTGTACTTCTGTTTTTGGTGCCTCTGTTTTCTGTGCTTCTACTCTTCGCCTGCGTTCTCCCATGACTTTTCCTGCTTTCTCAAATTTTTTAACCGTTCAGATCCAGGCAGATTTGTACAGATGTGTTTTCGAGGTTGGCTCTGAACAGTTACTTTGTTTTTCAGAATATCACATTTAACCTGAACCTTCAACACATAGATGTCCTGCCGCGTTTCATCGGAAAACGCCCCGTCGGAATCTCCACGGGGCGCAGGACAATCACATACAATATTCAGTTTTCAATTCCGCTGTATTGTTTCAGCGAATTCATATTCCAACTCCTGAAACAGGAATTACCATGTACGGGAATTCAGTTCCTTGAACTGAGCAACAGTTGAAACATGAGAATTCAGACCGCCGTCCACATTGACAACCTGACCGGTTACGTAAGCAGCTTCATCGGAACCCAGATATACACACATATGTCCGATATCTTCAGGGCAGCCGTAACGGTTTACCATGATGTTGCTCATGAAAATGTCTTTCAGAGCCTGAGGTACACGGGCCTCGTTCTCAGGAGTAACAATCAGACCGGGACGTACGCAATTGCAGCGGATATTCTGCTTACCGTACTGCAGAGCTGTATATTTAGTCAGCATATCAACGCCTGCCTTTGCGCATGCGTAAGCTGTAGACCCCAGGTCACCGCTGCAGGAAGCCATGGAACCGATATTGATGATGGAACCACCATTTGCGTTCTTCTGCATATAGGGGATGACACATTTGGTCATAAAGAAAGTACCGCGCATATCGCTCTGGAAGATAGCATCCCACATCTCCAGAGTCAGTTCGTCCACACGACCATCCTTCAAACCAACATTGGCTGCATTATTAACCAGAATGTCTATCTTGCCATATTTCTCAGCAGTGTCGGCAATCAGCGCTTCCACACTGGAGATATCGGTCATATCCATAAAATGATACCACGCTTCTCCGCCTTCTGCTGCGATGCTGTCCACAACAGCCTGTCCTTTTTCTTTTCTGCGTCCGCAAATCACCACCTTAGCACCTTCTGCTGCATATAATCTGGCAATACCGACGCCGATACCACTGGTAGAACCTGTAACAATTGCAACTTTTCCTTTTAATCTGTCCATAATTAAAAACCTCCTGTATTTCACCTGCATGATAAAGGCAGATGCAAAATTTTTATATATTATCTGTTTTCCCAAATCACCATTCCGATGTTTAAAATTTTATCACGAAAACATAGTTCTGTCTATCATTGTTAAAAAAGAAACTTACAGTTCAGACCTTCTCCGCTTTCTTCAGATCCCCAGCCGTCTGGTAAACATCTCCCACTCCAAAACAGGCCATGGCAGATGCATTCATCATCTGTCACGGCCTGTTCACGTTCCGGGCAGCCGCCGTTTCCTTCATGCAGTCATTCTGCTGAAATCAGATCCGGCAATCCACCCGCAGATTATCAAATCATGTTGTTCTTAAATATTCAGTAAGTCGCTGAACACCTTCAGTGCACCGTCAGTTTCATGAGCCAGTACGCGTTTTGCCAGAACCTTGCCCAGCTGTACGCCTTCCTGGTCGAAGCTGTTGATGTTCCATACAAAGCCCTGGAACATTACCTTATTCTCGAAATGAGCCAGCAGGGAGCCGAGAGATTCGGGTGTCAGCTGATCACCGATGATGATGCTGGAGGGACGTCCGCCTGCAAAACTCTTGTTGCTGTTCTCATCTTTCTTACCGCATGCAAATGCAACAATCTGAGCTGCTACGTTGGCACAGAGTTTCTGCTGGCTGGTGCTGCCCTGAATATCCACATCTGTTCCGATCTGGCTGTTTCTGAATCCGATGAACTGCAGAGGAACGATATCGGTTCCCTGATGCAGCAACTGATAGAAAGAATGCTGTCCGTTGGTACCGGGTTCACCGAAGATGATGGGACCGGTAGGGTAGTCCACGGGCTCACCAAAACGATTAACACTCTTACCGTTGGATTCCATATCCAGCTGCTGCAGATGAGCGGGGAAACGGCTCAGTGCCTGAGAGTAAGGCAGTACTGCTGTACAGGGATATCCCTGTACGTTGCGTTCGTAAATGCCGATCATGGCATCCAGCATGGCAGGGTTTTTCAGCATATCCTTATTTGTCGCAAGCTTATCCTCTTCTGCTGCACCTGCAAGAATCCGTTCAAATACTTCAGGACCGAATGCCAGCGACAGAACTGCACCGCCTACACCTGAACTGGAGGAGTAACGTCCGCCGATATAATCATCCATGAAGAAAGCTGCCAGATAATCGCTGCTCTTTGCCAGAGGAGAAGTCTCACTGGTTACGGCGATCATATGTCTGGAAGGATCAAGACCTGCCTTCTGCAGAGCATCTTTAACGAAAGATTCGTTGGTCAATGTCTCCAGAGTGGTTCCGGACTTGGATACCAGTACGAAAATAGAACGTGATACGTCGATGGAGTTCAGTACGGCTGCCGCATCATCAGGATCTACGTTGCTGATGAATTTCGCTTCCATCTTAAGAGTATTGTTCACTTTTGCCCAGTTTTCAAGAGCGATGTATAAAGCACGGGGGCCCAGGTCACTTCCGCCGATACCGATCTGTACAACGGTTGTAAACTTCTCGCCGGCTGCGTTGGTAATCTCGCCGGAATGAACTTTATTGGCAAAATCAGTGATCTTCTTCTGTTCACCCAGATAGAAATCGCGCTTGTCCACACCGTCAGCTACAACGGGATTGCCCAGCTGTCCGCGGCACAGCTGATGCAGAACGAGACGTTTCTCACCGGTATTGATCACTTCACCATTGTAAAGAGCTTCATACTTTTCAGCAAGCTGAGCTTCATCAGCCAGAGCAGCAAGTGCTTCCAGAACCTTGTCATCCACCTGCTTTGCCGCATAATTGTAAACAAGACCGCTGCCCATGGGCACGCTGTAGCGGTTCACACGATCAGCACCATTCTCACCTGTCATTGCCTCCACAAGGTTTACGCGGTCTTTTAATTCGGTAAGTTCCTTAAAAGACGTCAACGTATCCAGATTGTTCCATGAAACCATAGAAGATTCCTCCTTATTCACTATGATTTTATCTTTAATAGGACTGCTTATCTCAGAGACAGGGGGAGCAGAAAATAATAAAATTTGTTTGAAAATCCGTTCTGAAGACCGGTTTTATAAACCTGTTTTACTCTGCGGTCCCTGAAATAACAGCAATTAATGATTAACGATTATTATACTAGATAACACCTTTGATTTCAAGGGCAGGCCGCATATTCGGCGATCTGTCCCCGCACAATTTCCATCAGACGCGTTCTCGCTTCCACACTTGCCCATGCGATATGAGGAGTGATCAGGAGCTTTCTGCTGTCTTTAATCTGAAGCAGCGGATTGTCGGCGCTCATGGGTTCTTCACACAGAACATCAAGGCCGGCTGCCGCAATTTCACCGGTGTTCAGCGCCTCATACAGATCCTGCTCCACCACAATGGGACCCCGGCCCAGATTCAGGAAAATGCAGGATGGTTTCATTTTATGGAATTTCTCCGCATTCATAAGGCCCTGCGTATATTCATTCAGAGGTGCATGAACGGATATTATATCGGAAATTCCCAGCAGCGTATCCAGATCCACCTGCTCATAGCCCTCCTGAGCCGGGCGGCCTGAAGCGGAGTAATAGATTACCCGCGCGCCGAAAGCCCGCGCCACGTCCGCCACTCTGCGTCCGATGGCTCCGAGCCCGATAATTCCCCAGGTTTTCCCGCTGATTTCCGTAAAATGCTCCGCAAAATGTGTAAAGATTGTATCATTTACATAATGGCCTTCTTTTACGTAATCATCATAATATCTCAGTCTCTCCAGCAGGTAAAACAACATGGCAAATGTATGCTGAGCCACCGATTCCGTAGAGTAACCGGCCACATTTCTCCAGGCAATTCCCCGCTTTTCCAGATATTCCTTATCCAGGTTATTGGTACCGGTGGCCGTCACGCAGACCAGCTTCAGTTTTTCGGCAGAACCAACCGTCTGCTCATCGATCCGGACCTTGTTCAGCACGACCACATCCGCATCACGGACCCGTTCAGGAACCTCCTCCGGCAAAGAAAAATCATACTTCACCACCTCACCCAGTTCATCAAAACCGGACAGATCAATATCTTCTCCAATGGTTTTTACGTCAAGAAATACAATTTTACGCATAATATTCACTCCTGATTTGCCGCAGCCACTGTTTGTTCCGACCGCTGCTGTTTTCTCTGCTTCTTCTCCAGCTGCTTTTTATTTCAACTGCTTTTTATTACGACTGCTTTTTATTACGACTGCTTCCTGTTTCATCCGGCACAAACTGATCCGGGTAACAGCTGCTTCCTTCATATCCGCAGACTCCCATTCTCGGTGAATTGCATATCGGTGAAAGTGTATCGAAAATATAATCACATTCTTCCAGTACATCTATTTCATCACCATACGCCTCTGCTTCATCATCTTCTGCTGTACTCTCTTCATCCATATGTGCTTTACGCAGGCATTCTTCACACCAGAATGGATCTTCATCGTAATATGCCATGGTATCAATCCATTGTGCCGCATTTTTACCGCATTGACTGCAAAGTATCTCCGGAGGATTATTTCTGGACAGAATTGTGATTTTTTCCTTTTTTCTGTCGCCTGTACGATGAGCATGTATCTGCAGCGTCAGTTCCGTTGTTGAGCCAAAATCATACTCATATGTTACGGTTTCTCCCACTTTGAAAACAAATTTTAATTTATAATTCATGCTTTTGGCTGGCGGCCCCCAGAAGCGGTCCGTACAGGGAACCGATTCATACTGTATTCCATTGATGTTGAATGCACTGAGATGTCCGCAGCATTCTACCCAGATATCCCGAATAAACCGATCCAGTTCCTTTAATGTGGCATTCTCATCCACTTCTGTGATCAACCAGTAGTCTTTATTGTATCTTCCTGAAATCACCACCTCGAAATATCCGCATTTTTTCGTTCCTTTTTCCGCTTCCAGCCTCGCTTTTCGATTTTTGCATGCCGCCAGATGACGGAGCATCCCGCTTCTGGCATATTCTTTTCCACAGTATTTACAAAATCCTTTTGTCTGCTTTGCCATATCCTATCGCCTTTGTGTTTTAATATAATAATTTTCTGTAACTATTCAGCAGAGCATGATTTCAGCTAAAGCAGCTGTATCAGGTTCGTTCGGAAACAGCTGTTTTAACTTCAAATTACAATCGACACTCAGCCGAATAAGTAATCGCGTGTCCTGTATAGCAAGACAAGAAAATAGTGCATTCTGATCCACTGAACTTTTGCAGTAATTTCTTGTCTGGCTATAAATAATGATATCATATTTTTGTGTGAAAATATACAAAAACCTCTCAGAACAATAGTCCTGAGAGGCAGTACCGGACAAGCCGGTTCACAAAATGCATAATCAATATTTATTTACGTATATAATACTTATTTACGCATGTGACAGCAGCGGGAAAAACAGTTTTTCTTTTTCAATACTTTCCAGTGCTTTTCCCCGGTAAAACAGCCGGTAATCTTCTCCGCCGTCATAAACCGCAGTATCAAACAGATAAGCATCCCCGTCGCAGGGTGCAAAACCGGATGTCAGACAACGGTATTTCATACCAATACGCGCAAGTATGTCTTTCAACGGAATTGTTTCTTTACTGATAACACTCTGCAGAATCAGCGTATCATCACACATTTCCATAACGGCAAAACAGTCAATATCTTCCGCATAATATACATCAGACATATCTGCAGTATAAAACATCTGCAATCCGAATTTATTCATCTGTTCCAGCGAGGCATTTACAGCGTTTTTTCTCACGGCATCCATATAGTTCCTCTTCATCTGTTCGTCCTGCCTGTCTACGGGCTGAAATCCTTTTCGTTCTCCAACCGGTTTGCTGTATGCTTCTTTTAAGCCGCAATATTCTTCTTTCAATATATACTGATACTGCAGCCCTTCTTCAAATCCCATTTTCCGGTAGAAATCCAGCGCACTCAGAGCTCCGAATAAATAAATCCCGTCACATCTGTTTTCATACTGACTGATGACATGTTCCATCAATTTCCGGGCAAGTCCCTGATGTCTGTATGATTCATCGGTCATAACAGTCCCGATCTGTATATAATCCTTCCGGACCCCATTCTGAACAAACTGCATCCTGTTTGCGGAAACATTTGATATGATTCTCCCGTCTTCTATAAAAGAATAAGGAATATAATCCCCCTCAAAATATCCGTTGACAACCCAGCTTTCGAAGTCAAAGCCAAATGTTTTCCGGGTTAATTCATTTAATTTGTGCCGCAGCACATCATCTCTCATATAATCCTTAATGAGTTCCATAATTTTCCTCCAGTTCTGCTCCATAGCTGAAAAGGAGCGAAGACAGTATCAGAATGATGCCCATGGTTACACTGGAAAGGTTGCTCCAGTCACTTCCCGCATTATGCGGCAGATCAAAAACAGCATACATGCTTGCAGCCAGGATTACACTTACCAGTGGAAAAACAATCGTATAAATTCCAAGACGTCTGATCTGCACGGCCCCATGTTCCGTAAAAGGCGTACCGACTGCCTGCTCCTCTCTGAAATACCGCAGGGCAAGAGCAAACAGAATCCCGTCAGTCAAAGCAAACATGGTATCTGCCAAAAGGACTCCGATCATTTCCTTAAGGCCGCCGGTCTCTGTCAGAAAATAAATCAGTTCCCGGTCAGCCCCCACAACAGTACCTCCGCCATACCAGACAATGCCGCACAACATTCCCAGTCCTGCCAGTCCTGCCCAGACAAATGACAGAATCATGGCAATTTTAGTAAGTATCTGAAAAACCCGAAAAGTCTCCTGAACGGTTTGTAATGATTTCATAACACAATCTCCTCCTCTGTAATCCACAGCAGGTTTCTGTCCCGCTGCAGATTTCTGTTGGATATAATATAGCAATTGCAGCCTCATAAAAATAGCTGCATAATGCAGTAAAATGTGTTAATTCTATAGGGACTGTAAAATCATTATCTTCCGGTTCCTCACAATTTCATCGGCTCTGCGTCTTTTCTGCATCTATGGACAGCGCGCGTTATTTATTCCCATTTGAAGAATTTAACTGCAAGCCCTGTACAGATAGCTGTAACGGCAAGAACAAAAGCGACCAGAAAGCAGGCAGCATTACGAAAGCGGCAGCAGAATGTGGGCTGTCACACCGCCCGTCTCATTTTCAGTATAGGACAGGCCATATTCCCGGCCGCAGAGCAGTTTGATTCGCTTCTGAACATTCAGAATGCCGATACTGCTGCCGCTGAGTTTTGGAGGCTTTCTGGCGTAGAAGTACAGCATTTCATCAATGGCGGCTTTTTTGCCCTCGGCAAAGCCGCTGCCCGTATCCCGAACGCAGATTTCCAGCCTGCCGTCCCCGGAGCGGCCTGTGGAAATGATCACCTCACCCCGGTAGCCTTTGTTTTTCAAGCCGTGGAGAAGACTGTTTTCCACAATGGGCTGTAAGATGAAATTCGGCACCTGAGCACCGCCCAGATCCGGGTCAATATCATATTCGCAAACCAGCTCCGGGTAACGGCAGCACATCAGTTCCATATAGGCCTCCAGCAACTCCATCTCATCGTCCAGCGTGACCATGGGGCGATCCACCTTCACGCTGAGACGGAAAAAGTCCACAAGCCGCATCAACAGATCGGCAACCTTTTTATCTCCGTTAAGCTGTGCCTGAATCCGAATGGTATCCAGGGTGTTATAGAGAAAATGAGGGTTCACCTGACTTTTCAGGTAGAGCATGGACATCTTCTGCTCCGTCAGCTCTGCCCGCAGCGCCTCCGGATTTTCCAGAGTCAGGTAGAAGGACAGCGTCATCAAGGCAATACCCATACCGCTGATAAGCCAGGTGTGGTGCAGGCCCTGCAAAACGCAGACAGTAAATTCAATGGCAAGGGCAATTCCAATGGCAGATTTTTTCTTTTTATCGATCTGCTTCCGATTCACAGCCAGAAGTCCGGCGCAGAGCAGCAGATAAAAGACCACAGCTCCATAGGGAACCAGCATATACGGCCCGGAAGAATAGTTCCCCTCCGGAGTCACCGTGTAGGAGATCGGCAGCAGGAAATTACCCAGCTCCGCTACAGCCAGAAAAATCCTGGCAGGCCGGTCCAGCCGCCGGGTTTTCCCTGTCTCCTCCTCAACCAGAATGGCAATATACTGATAGAACAGATAGATCACCAGCACCATGCTGCCCAAAAACAGCCTGTGAACAGCACCGTTCAAAAACCCCGGTACGGTCTCCAGATGATTCACTGTGTAGACAGTGATGCCGTCCAGCAACAGATGCACCAGCACAGTCACCAGCAGCCCGGCGAAGGTTTTATGCAGTGCTGTCGGTTCTTTCTCAGCTGAAAAGTAAATATAGGCCACAAAAGCAAGCACCAGAAACAAAGCAATTTCCATCCGAAGCATAGTCGTTTTACCCCCTTTTATTTTTCTGTAATTATTCAGAACAGTTCACCTCTCCTCCGGCTGGCAGAGTCTGAAAAACTGCCGGATATGTCTGCCCACCAGCTCCATGGCCTCCGTCTCACGTTCCGGCTCCCGGTCGCACAAGTTAATCCACACGGAAATGGGAAGGCAAAGCTGGGCCGCCATGATTTCAGGATCATCGTCTGTCAGAATCCCCCGCCGGATCAGGCACTTTATCAGCCCGGTGAAATACTTCATCACGTCAAAATAGTTCTGTTTCGTCTGCAGCTTCGCCAGCTCCGGATTCCGGAACTGCTCGATCACCAGCATTTTCCTGGCCTTGCTGATACAGGGGTCATGGAGAATATATCGAATCTGTCCCTGAATCATCTGCACGGCCTCATCAGCAGTCAGAGGCAGGTTATCGGCCTCTTTCTCCCAATCCGTTCCGGCAAAAATAGAATGTGCCGCATACTGCTCCAATACTTCTTTCACCAGCGCGTCCAGAATCGCCTGCTTGTTCTCGAAATGACTGTAAAGCGATGCCTTCCGAATGCCAACGGCACCTGCAATCCGGGAAACAGAGGTGGCTTCAAATCCCTGTACGGAGAACAATTCCAGCGATGCTTCCAGAATCTCCTGTTTTGTATTCCCACGATCCATATCCAAATCTCCTTCCCTGTAACCAAATTTTCTATCCACATTTTCTATCCACTGCATTTCAGTTATCATGTATCTTTATTATAGTTACCTACCGTTCGGTAGTCAATGGCGAATAACAAATATGATTTGGAGGAAGCCCACAAAATAAGGCTTTGTAGATTTTTTCGTTTTTCCGTATTACTCATAATTTCAATAGTAAAAGTCCACCCGGGATAATCCCAGATGGACTTTGATTGACTGTGTCTGTCTCTGATTAACGTTTTGGTAACTGAGAATCTTTGATTTTGCCGGATTCTTGGAATGCGATGTTGCAAACACGTTACAAACGCAGGATATCTCGTTACTCCTCACTACACCTTAATCACACTAAGAATTCCTCTAAATCTGGATAATCTGTAATATGCTTTCTTACATAACTCCTTTTAAATGCAGCAAATATGCTGCTTCTACTCAATGTAGCTCTTAAACTTCTTTTGTAACGTTGTAATTCCGGTTCTCTTTTATGTTTTTCAAGTGTTTTATATAAAACATTCATTTCATCTGCCAAACGGTCAATTCTATGCTGACATGCTGCTTCCCGAATCCCCGTATTGCATTTTTCAAAACAATTTTGTATAAGTTCTGCAGTCATAACTGCACGTTCTTCTGATACGATATTATGTACCCTCACATGTCCATTTTCATAACATTGCTCTAACATATCTTCCGGATCTTCGACACAACAATCTATAATTTTGTCATCATATTTTGCTTCTTTTTTTAAATTATTACAATGCGGACATACATAAAACAAATTATTCCAATCAAAAACTCTCTCCGGTATTTTACGTCCATGATGAGGTCTTAAATGTTCCACTTCTGGATCCGATAGCCCTCCCAACTCACAAATATAGCACTTATCATTTGAATCTTCTTTTAATCTCTGTATTACATCTGGCTTGTTATAAACTCCGTTGGCCTTTTGTGCTTCAACAGTAAGTGATGGAGGCGGAATAGGATTTCTCTCTATTTTAATCACTGTCCTTACCCCCTATTTGAAAATTCTAATTTCAAACGGCTATATTCGGCCGTTAATTCTTTTGCAAGATAATCTGGTATTTCATCCAAATAAAATTCCAGTTTATCTATTTCTTCATATTCTTCGTCTGATAACTCATCCTTAGAAACCAGAAATTTATATCTTTCATATTTTTCCCTTAATTCTTCCGACAATTTATCCGCTTTAAAATATCCTTCTACAATTCCTTCATATGGTAGATTTTTCAATCCATTTTTTACAAGTGTTTTATTTTCAAGATCATAAATAACAGCATTATCTAAAGAACTTAAAATAAACGGAGAATGTGTTGTAATGATAAATTGAATATTAGGAAACAATTTTGTCAAAATAGGAAGTATCTTTTTTTGTAATTCTAAGTGTAAATGAGTTTCCATTTCATCCACCAAAACAACACCTTCCATATCAAACTCTGTTCGTAATCCCGACCGTGCTTCCATTCTTATGATTAAATCATTAATGATATCAAATACCGCCGAATAACCACTTGACATTGTATTAAAGTCAAATGGCTCTCTACCAGACTCACAGATAGAAAACTGGAAAGTTTCATCATTAAAACGTAATTCAAGGGCAGCATCTTCAAAAATAGTTTTTAAAATATTTTCAAATTCATGAAACCATCTGCCTATTTTTTCAACCTTTACATTATCTTTTGAAAATGCCTGAGTAGCTTTTAAATCTACGAGATATTTTGTAAGTTTTGCACCTGGGTTATCTGTAATGCTATACTTATCTTGGAATTGTATTTTTTCAATATTTTTATATTTTTCTACCTGAAATTCCCTTTCAGCTTTATAGTATGCAAAAATAAAATTCCCCTGTTTAAATTTATTTTGTAAGAATGAAATAGAGTTACTATTCGCTACAGCACCATTATTCCATATTTCATAGTGCTTTTTCCATACACTTATAGACTTTTCTATTTTATTTATTTTTGCAAATTTTTCATCAGAATCTTTCTGTTTTTTTAGATTATCTAATTGGTCATTATATTCTTTATATCTATTATTCACATATTCAATTGAATAATAATTATCTGAAGTAACGTACAAAAAGTATTTAACTAGTGCTTCTAAAAGACTCGTTTTTCCACTTCCATTTTTTCCAGTTAATATCAAATGTTTTCTTTTTTCTTTGTCTAAAGGAATTGAAATATTTTCTAAATGACGAACTTTTTTTATTTCAATATCTGTCAAAAAAACCTGTCCCATAGTAATCCCTCCAATACTTTATGATACAGTTATTCTACCACATTTACATTTAAAAATATACAACAAAAACCCCGCCTCATGCAAGCATGGACGAAGCTTTTCATATTTACCGTCGCATGGCTCATTGCCATCGCGAAAATTATCTCTTGCAGAACTGAGGTGCGCGTCTTGCTGCCTTGAGACCGTATTTCTCATGTTTCTTTCATAGAAGCCCTTAATTTTACGGGCTTTTCAGTGTTTTGCCTCCTAAGTTCCCCCATCAAGTGGGGGATATCCTTTACCCATTTTACGCCAATGCACGATTAATTACTCCGATGAGTTCTTCGGGTCTATTATTATTCTTCTGATGCGTTCCCAACGCAGGCTTTTTCGTGTACTTGATCCGCTGACCATTTATCACCTTATACCTTGTTGTAAACAGAAGTGGATTTTTGGAATGCCGGAATCAACGCTACACGAATATCATCTGTGGTGACATCCGACATATACATATCACCCAATGGCTTGACTATGTAGTTGTTCACGCTGCAAGTGTAACCTTTTAGTGTTGCTGACGATACTTTTGCCGACTGCATCAGCAGCCATTTTTCACAATACTCAGCCACCGTGGGGTTCTCTCTGCGGAATTTCAATTCTTCGATGACGCGTCTGGCTTCCGTTTCCTTTTTGTACAACTCCTCACAGGTAGTGGCATACAAATCCACTCTCTTGCCGTCAGCATCAGTAATCCTGGTTCTATAATACAGTACACCCTTTTTGGTGGTAGAACTGTAGTTTGGGATACGTTCTTTTTTCTTAGCCATAGCAGCAGACCTTCCTTTCCAATAAAAGCTATGTTCTTTGTTCCAACACTGATTTTCTCAGAGTGAAGGGCATCTCTCAACGATGCGAATATGAAAAACGCAGAGAGAAGAATTTTCGTTCCTCACTCTGCGCTTTTTGTCAATATTGATATTCCTGTTACACTGTGGCGTCCCAAAGGGCAAAGGCTCCCGCCATAGCGCTGAAAGAAGCCATGCCCGGAAGGTTTCCTGCTCGGCAAACATCTTTTCATACAGGGCTGTGTTCAGTTCTTCGTTGGTCAACTTGTGTCACCTCCGTTCTGACATAGAAATAGCCGACTGATTCTCCGAAGAAAACCAATCGGCTGTGTAACAACGGTGCGTTTGTCCATACCGCTAAAATAAATTTGATTATCACACCGGCATTCAGCACATTGTCCCGGCAGCGGATCAGCGGCCAGAAATCCGCATTGGTATCCGCATGAATAT
>JBJELO010000042.1:1177-61429 GCA_051879195.1 Lachnospiraceae bacterium | reverse complement strand
TGCCGCAGCAGTCCTTGTGCGCCGGCAGTCCGAAAAACATGACCGCATTCACGCCTGCCCTCTGCAGTTCTTCCAGCTTCCGTCCCATGGTATCCACACTGTAGCGGAACTGACCGGGCATGGTATCGATTTCTTCCACAATCCCCTCCCCTTCTTTAACAAACATGGGATAGATCAAAGAAGATTTGTCCACTCTTGTCTCTCTGACCATACGGCGCAAAGTATCACCTTTTCTCAATCTTCTGGGTCTGATTAACATTTCAATTACCTCTTTTCTGTAAGCTTTACTGATCTTTTTCCTGTTTTATCTTTTTCCTGTTTTATCTTTTTCCTGTTTTATCTTTTTCTTTGCCTGTTTGATCTTTTCGGATGCCTCTGCTGCCGGCCCCGCATCACTGCTGTTTCTTTTTCTCTGCAAACAGCTCTTCTGTCAGCTGTGCCACCGATGCGATGGATGCCACTCTGGAAATATGTGTTTTCATTCCAAGCTTTGCAGCTTCCGCAGCCGTCTGTTTTCCGATGCATACTGCTTCCACCATGCTGTAATCAAGTCCGGGTGTTGCCGCCGCAAATCCGCGGACGGTGGAGGCGCTTGTAAATATAGCATAATCCATGTTGCCGGAAGCAAATTCTTTCTTCTCGTCGATCAGATGGGATTTCACCAGTACCGTTTCATAAGTGGGAATATCTTCGATAACCAGATTGCCGGCTTTTTCCAGTTCCTGTATCAGTTCCGGACTTCCGATCTTTGCTCTGGGGATCAGAATCTGCTCGCCGCCCTGACATACACAAGCCAGCTCCCGGCCCAGTGATTCTCCATCATAAACGGAAGGAATCAGATCCACAAACATGCCGTGATTTTCCACTTCTGCTTTTGTTCCTTTACCGATAACAGCAATCTTCACGCCTGCCATCCTGCGCACATCAACCCGGGCCTTTTTCAGAGCCTCAAAGAAGATCCGCACACCGATCTGGCTGGTAAAAACGAGCCACTGATAGTTTTCTATGGATGCAATGGCTTCATCCAATTGCGGATTGTCAGCAATCGCTTCTGTCTGAATGGCAGGAAGTTCTACGACCTCCGCACCTTTTTCACGCAGCTGATCCGCCATGCGGGAAGCCAGTTCCTTCGGCCGTGTCACCAGGACACGGCATCCCTGCAGAGGCAGTTTCTCATACCAGGTAAACTGTTCCGCTGTGGTACACACTTTTCCTACAATAATAATGGCCGGTGTTTCAATCTTCGCTGCATCGGATGCTGCTTTCAGCGTGCCGACTGTGGCAACGACCCGTTTCTGCCTTGCAGAGGTTCCTTTCTGCAGAACAGCAGCCGGCATATCGGGAGACATCCCCGCCTTCATCAGATTATTGCAGATATCCTCCATGGCAGTGATTCCCATAAGAAATACCAGGGTTCCTTTTGTGCGTACCAGCGCCTCAAAATCAATGTCGTAATCATTGTCTTTCTTTTTGTGCCCGGTGATAATATGCAAAGAGGAACAGAAATCCCGGTGTGTAACCGGAATACCGTTATAAGCCGGTACCGAAATAGCCGAAGTCACTCCCGGCACAATCTCGAAAGGAATCTCATGCTCTGACAGAAGCTCCAGTTCTTCTCCTCCCCGTCCAAAAAGGAACGGATCCCCGCCCTTCAGGCGGACAACCCGTTTTCCTTCCAGTGCTTTTTCCAGCAGTACCTGATTGATCAGCTCCTGTTTCATGGTGTGATGCCCGGCGCGTTTTCCCACATCAATCAGTTCCGCTTCCTTTGGAACCATGGCAAGAACACCATGACCCACCAGTGCATCATAAACAACCACTTCCGCCTGCTCCAGAACCTGCTTTCCTTTCAGTGTAAATAACCCCACATCCGAGGGACCGGCTCCAACCAGCCAGACTTTTCCCTTATTTGTATTCATATATTCCTGTATTCCTTTCCATTTGACTGATATGCTTTCCTTTTGACTGATATGCTTTTCTTTTGACAGATATACGTTCATTCCGGCAGATATTCTTTTCTTCTGACTGATATGCTTTCCTGCCTGATACTTTTACGATTCCTGCTTTTCAGACCGGCATGTTTCCAGATGATACTGTCTGCGAAGCTGTGCTGCCAGTTCTTTACCCAGTTTTACAGCACTTTCTTTGTCAGCCTTTCCGGTCATGCTTCCGATCAGATGACCGCCGTCCTGTTCATCATAATACAGTCCTTTCAGATAGATACTGCCGTTCTCAATCCTCGCATGGGCTGCCACCGGTGAAGTACATCCGCCGTCCAGTTCTTTTACAAATGCACGCTCTGCCAGAGCCGCCATCTCGCCTTCCGGGTCATTATACCCATCCAGAAAATCATATTCCATATCTGCACGCCCCTGAACAGCCAGAATTCCCTGCCCTGCCGCCGGAATCATCTCCTCCGGGTCAAAATATCTGCTGATCCGTTCTTCAAGGCCAAGCCGTTTGATCCCCGCTGCTGCCAGAATCAACGCCGAATACTGTCCGCTGTCCAGCTTTGACAGACGTGTAATAACATTGCCGCGGACACTTTTGAACTCCGCCTGGGGATACAGCTTTTTAAACTGCAGCATCCGCCTGAGGCTGGAACAGCCCACGGGAAGAGAAAAATCAATTTCCGTCTTACCCTGGGGAAGAACCAGTACATCTCTCGGATCTTCTCTTCTGGAAAAAGCAATCAGCGGAAGGTCATCGGGGACCTGCATCGGCATATCTTTCAGGCTGTGTACCGACATGCAGGTTCTTCCCTCCAGCAGCGCTTTATCCAGTTCCTTCACAAACAGACCTTTTCCTCCCACCTTGTCAAGGCTTCGGTCAAGAATAATATCCCCTGTGGTTTTCATGGTCAGAAGCCTCGCTTCCACATCCTCATTATGACTGTTGATATATTCCCGTACCATTTCAGACTGAACAACCGCCAGTTTACTCTCGCGGCTGCCAATATTCACAATTTTCATCCATATATCCTCGTTCCATTATTCCTAAAATGCATAATATATTTTAACATAGAAACCTTTTCTGTCAAATAGATTTTGACACCTTTACAAAAGAATGCTACAATTTTATTAATTTGATTCAGGAGGATTTACCAATGAACAGCAAGAAAAAAGCCATTCTGGTTGTCAGTTTTGGAACCAGCATCAATGAAGCCCGCGAGAAAACCATTGACAGGATCGAGGAAGATTTCCGCCAGGCATTCCCTGATTACAGCATATACCGCGCATGGACCAGCAAGATGATCATCCGCAAGATTCTGAAACGTGATGGCATCCGTATCATGACAGTGACTGATGCCGTCGAACAGATGATTTCAGATGGGATTCAGGAGCTGGTTGTTCAGCCCACCCATATTCTGAACGGAATTGAAAATGATATCATGATTTCTGAAGTGAATTCTTTCGCAGAGCATTTTGACAGTATTCGATTCGGGAATCCCCTTTTATCATCCACCAATGATAATCTGGCTGTAATCGCCGCCATCAAGAAAGAATATCCGGATATTCCCGACAACGAAGCGCTTGTTTTCATGGGACACGGCACAGTACATTTCACCAACACCGTATACGCTGCTCTTGATTTCACTCTGAAAGATTACTGGCACAGCAACATTTTTATGGGAACAGTAGAAGCCTATCCCTCCATCGATACCATGGTTAAGCTGGTGAAGAATCTGGCTCCCACCAGAGTACATCTGGCTCCGTTCATGATTGTTGCCGGTGATCATGCCATCAATGACATGGCCGGTGATGAGGAAGATTCCTGGAAGAACATCTTCCGGCGGGAAGGCTACGAAGTTGTATGCCACCTGAAAGGAATCGGCGAATATCCTGCCATCCGCAATATTTTTATCAGTCATGCCCGCGAAGCCATGGAATCCTGAGAATTCTCTGCTATACAATAAACGGTCCATATCCGGCCGGGAAACAGAAGCTGCTTTGATCAGCGGACTGATTTTCCTCAGGATATGGACCTTTTTGTGTCCTTATTATGATGACCTTTTCATGATATCTTTTCTGTGTCATGTTTTATGATTAATCGATAAACTGCTTCTCCACAATCCGTGCAGCATCTGCAAGATATTCCAGACATGGTTTCTTCTTATAATAGCGTCCGCCCCTTTCCTGAACTTTGGTCGTGACTTCATTACCTTCCAGTGATGTCAGCTCACTGCAGTAAATACTGCCGTTTTCCTTTTTAAATTCATTCATCAGATAGCGGACCATCTCGTAATTTTCCTGTTTTGCCTCAATATTCTTTGGATCGGTATTACCGGTTTCCAATCCCGCAATCATTGCCATGGCGCAGACTGCACCACATACCTCTTTCATCCTGCCCATACCACCACCAAATGAGCAGGAAATCTTCAATGCCAGGTCCTTGTCAATTCCATATCTGTCGCAATATGCAAGAAGGACTGCCTGACAGCAATTGTAACCTTGTCTGAAATTATCCTTTGTCCTTTCAACATAATTTTCTTTTTTCAACATCAGCGTTTCAAGATCCTTTCAGTATACTACCAGTTCCATAATCGACCGGTGCACTAAATTTCAGAGCCTGCAGATAGATTTCACCGACCCGCGAACTTTAATGCCGACCTCCGGTTTGTTCTTCCTGACTTAATATATCTTACACTAATTCGTTCAAAATATAAAGTGCTAATTTGTAAAAAAATTACGAAAAAACAAAAAAGATGCAGAAGGAAATGCTTTTTCGCATTTCCACTGCATCCTATCCGGTCAATTGACGTGCCGACAGCTTCCAATCATCTGCCGCAAACCGGTGTATCCGATAACGGATACACCGATTTCGGTCAATCAATCATATAAAATCTGTCTGATTATTCTTCTACTGAATACAGAGCTACCAGTCTCTGCAGATGAGCATACTTGTCTACTGCGTTCTTTTCAGACTTGGCAAACAGATCAGCAGCTCTTTCAGGATTCTTCAGTGCAAGTGAAGTATAACGAACCTCGCCCTTTAAGAAATCCTGGTACTGAGACATATCAGGTGTCTTGGAGTCAAGGCTGAAAGGATTCTTGCCTTCTTCCTTCAGAGCAGGGTTGTATCTGAACAGATGCCAGTATCCTGATGCAACTGCTTCAGCTTCTTCTGTCATAGCCTTAGCCATACCTTTTCTGATACCATGATTGATACAAGGAGCGTAAGCGATGATCAGTGAAGGACCCGGATATGCTTCTGCTTCAGCAATAGCCTTAACAGTCTGGTTGTAATCAGCACCCATAGCGATCTGAGCAACGTATACATAACCGTAGCTCATAGCAATGCCAGCCAGGTCTTTCTTCTTAACATCCTTGCCGCCTGCAGCAAACTGTGCAACAGCACCAACGTTAGTAGACTTGGAAGCCTGTCCGCCTGTGTTGGAGTAAACTTCTGTATCGAATACGAAGATGTTGATGTCTTTGCCGGAAGCTAATACATGGTCAACACCGCCGAAACCGATATCGTATGCCCAGCCGTCACCACCGAAGATCCACTGTGATTTCTTGGACAGGTAATCTTTTTCAGCAAGGATTGCCTGAGCTTTTTCACAGCCGCATGCTTCCAGTGCAGCAATCAGCTTATCTGTAGCAGCAGCGTTGGTAGCACCGCATGCGAAGGTGTCCAGCCATTCCTTACCTGCTGCAACAACATCTTCCTTCTGGCTGTTGGCTACAACGTCTTCAACTTCTTCTTTCAGACGTGCTCTGATTGCATTCTGAGCCAGTAACATACCGTAACCGAACTCAGCGTTGTCTTCGAATAAGGAGTTATCCCATGCAGGACCCTGGCCTTTTTCGTTAACTGTATAAGGTGTGGACGGTGAAGAGTTGCCCCAGATTGAAGAACAGCCTGTTGCGTTGGCAATGTACATTCTTTCACCGAATAACTGTGTGATTAATTTAGCGTAAGGTGTTTCACCACAGCCTGCACATGCACCTGAGAACTCAAGCAGAGGCTGTCTGAACTGAGAACCTTTAACGGTTGCAGCAGCAAATTTGGCAGCTACTTCAGGTTTCTTGGGGATGGTTAAGCCGTAGTCATAGCCTGCCTGAACACCGGCGTTGGCTTCGAAGTTCTTCATCTCCAGAGCCTTACCCTGCTTGTTGCCAGGACAAACATTAGCACATGAACCGCATCCTGTACAGTCGTAAGCGGATACTGTCATGGTATATCTGAATTCTTTCAGACCTGTGCAGGGAACTGTCTCTACACCAGCGGGAGCTGCAGCTGCTTCTGCTTCTGTCATAACAACAGGGCGGATTACAGCGTGAGGGCAAACATATGCACAGCGGTTACACTGAATACACTTGGAAGCATCCCATACAGGAATGTTAACAGCGATACCACGTTTTTCGAATGCAGCAGAGCCTGAAGGTGTTGTACCATCTACATAATCCTTAAATGCGGATACAGGCAGTTTGTTACCTTCCTGTGCATTGATCGGGATCTGGATATTGTTAACGAACTTAACAACATCGGAATCACCTTCAACGGACTTGCCCAGTTCTTCGTATTCGCAGTCAGCCCAGCTTGCGGGTACTTCAATAGCTTTAACCTGCTTAGCACCTGCTTCGATTGCTGCCCAGTTCTTCTCTACAACGTCCTGACCTTTACGTCCGTATGTTGCAGCAGCAGCTTTCTTCATCAGATCGATTGCCTTCTCTTCAGGAATGATGTTGGCAAGCTTGAAGAATGCGGACTGCAGAATGGTGTTGATACGTGTGGGACCCATGCCTGTTTCGATACCGATCTTAACACCATCGATTACATACATCTTGATGTTGTGATCAGCAATGTACTTCTTAGCCTGTCCAGGTAAATGTTCTTCAATACCTTCCATATCCCAGGGGCAGTTCAGCAGGAATGTACCGCCATCCTTGATATCCTGAACCATGTTGTACTTACGTACGTAGGAAGGATTGTGACATGCTACGAAGTTAGCCTTGGAAATCAGGTATGTAGAGTGAATTGCTTCCTTACCGAAACGAAGGTGAGAAATTGTTACACCACCTGACTTCTTGGAGTCATAATCAAAGTATGCCTGAGCATACATATCTGTATTGTCACCGATAATCTTGATGGAGTTCTTGTTGGCACCTACTGTACCGTCGGCACCCAGACCCCAGAACTTGCAGCTGATAGTTGAAGCAGGAGTTGTATCAGGGTTTTCGCCCAGTTCCAGCGAAAGGTTGGTAACATCATCAACGATACCGATTGTGAATTTCTGTTTTTCAGTGTTGTTGTAAACAGCAATGATCTGTGCAGGAGTTGTATCCTTGGAACCTAAACCGTAACGGCCTGTGAATACCGGTACAGATTCGAACTTCGTTCCCTTTAATGCTGCAACAACGTCCAGGTACAGGGGTTCACCCATAGCACCGGGCTCTTTTGTTCTGTCCAGAACAGTAATCTTCTTAACTGTTTCAGGAATAGCTGCAACCAGAGCTTCAGCAGAGAAAGGTCTGTACAGACGAACCTTAACAGCACCAACTTTAGCGCCTGCTGCGTTCATGTATGCGATTGTCTCATCGATTGTTTCACATACGGAACCCATAGCGATGATGATCTGTTCTGCATCAGGAGCACCTACATAGTTGAATAACTTGTAGTCTGTACCGATCTTGGCATTGATCTTGTCCATGTATTCCTGAACTACTGCAGGTAATGCATCGTAGTAAGGGTTGCATGCTTCTCTTGCCTGGAAGAAGATATCGGGGTTCTGAGCGGAACCTCTCTGGCAGGGATGATTGGGGTTCAGAGCATGTTTTCTGTACTCAGCCAGAGCATCCATATCCAGCATATCTTTCAGATCTTCGTAATCCCATTCTTCGATCTTCTGGATTTCGTGAGATGTTCTGAAACCGTCAAAGAAGTTGATGAAAGGAACTTTACCCTTGATAGCTGCCAGATGAGCTACAGGTGTCAGGTCCATAACTTCCTGAACACTGGATTCGCAAAGCATAGCACAGCCTGTCTGGCGGCATGCATATACGTCGGAATGATCACCGAAGATTGACAGTGCATGGGATGCTAACGCACGTGCGGATACGTTAAACACACCGGGAAGCTGTTCACCTGCAACCTTGTACAGGTTGGGGATCATTAACAGAAGACCCTGAGAAGCTGTGTAGGTAGTAGTCAGAGCACCTGCTGCCAGTGAACCATGTACAGCACCTGCTGCACCTGCTTCAGACTGCATCTCGATAACCTGAACAGGCTGACCGAAGATATTTTTCTTTCCTGCGGTTGCCCATTCATCAGCAGCTTCTGCCATTACGGATGAAGGGGTAATAGGGTAGATTGCTGCAACTTCTGTAAAAGCATAAGAAGCATGGGAAGCAGCATGGTTACCATCCATGGTTTTCATTTTTCTTGCCATTGGAAATTCCTCCTAGATAGTATATAAATTGTTCATTTTAACAATGGGTTGCGGATTACCAGTCCGCATTACCCTGATTATAACATCATGTTACCAAAGTTGCAAATAAATATTCTGTTTTTTTTAGCAAAAACAGGCCAAAAAGGGGGGTGTCCCTCAAAAAATACATATGAAGTCCGAACCGGCTCTCCTCCGCCGTACGGAACTGCCGTATCTTCTGCTCAGGATATCAGATGAAGCTTTCTGCAGGCATTGTAAATGCCATCCTCGTACAGATCATCCGTCTCATAACAGCAGACCTTCACCAGCTCCGGGTGGGCGTGTCCCAGTGCTACGGCGAAATCCACCTGCTGCATCATGGTTATGTCATTGATCCCGTCGCCGAAGGCATAGGTATCTGCATCCGAATATCCGGTAAGCGTAAGGAAACGCCGGATTCCCTCTCCCTTTCCGCAGTCTGCCGGGAAAATCTCCAGGGAACTTCCCTTATCCAGCACTTCCATACCGGCAGCTTCCGCGAAAGCCGCCACACGCTTCTTTTTCACGAAAACCGACTCTTCCGCTGCAAAGTATCCCTCTGCAGGATTCAGTCTCACTGTCAGTTTGCAGACATCATCTGCTTCCCGGTCCACAGGCCTGACTCTTTCTTTATAAAACCGCCTGTAAAAATCATAGAACTCCCTGGTCTCACCGGGATGATCCGGTCTGTCAACATAAAGGAAACGACTTCCTTCAAATATCGGCATGATATGCTCTTCTCTGCACAGTCTGTCCATCTGTCGGATAAACTCATGGTCCAGTACCTGATACCACAATTCCCTGCCGCGGTGAATAATATGTGTACCGCAGCCGGCAATATATGCATCAAAACCGATATTCTGAATATACGGTTCAATGCAGGACATACATCTCCCCGTACAGATCACCGCCAGATTCCCATCCTCCTGAAGCCGCCGGATTGCCTCCAGCGTACTCCCCGGGATTTTCCGTCTGTCTCCTCTGTAATATAAAGTTCCGTCAATATCAAAAAATACAATCTTCATATTCTACCTTCATAATGCGGACCAACCCGTTTGATATTGCCATTGTACCATTTACAGAATCACATGTCAAGTCCTTTTCAGAACATATGTTTGCTTATAATTTTATTTAAATGGCCAGGAAAATGCTTTTTCATTTTTTTCGTTCAATTACACAAACAACAATCATATTTTTTTATATTGAACTGTAAGAAGTGCAAAAAACAGTTTGTTTTTTTTTACAAATATGGTAAGATAAATGAAGCTAACAGGACAGACGCGCGCACACAAACATCTGTCCTCTGTTATTTTCAAAGAAAGGAGATTATAGATTATCATGGATATTCGTTATCTGCGATCACTGGCAAGCCGGTTCCCCACTATTTCAAAAGCTTCAACGGAAATCATCAATCTTTCCGCCATACTGTCGCTTCCCAAAGGTACAGAGCACTTTGTATCTGACCTGCATGGGGAAAATGAACAGTTTCTTCATGTTCTGAAAAACAGTTCCGGTTACATCAAGGAAAAAATCGAGGAAGAATTCGGCAATACGCTCAGTGAAAAAGATAAAAGAACGCTGGCAACGCTGATTTACTATCCCGAGCAGAAACTGGCTCTGATTGAGAAGCAGGAGAGCGATCTCGATGACTGGTACAAGATTACCCTGAACCGCCTTCTGAAGGTGACATGCCGGATTGCCTCCAAGTATACCCGCTCCCGCGTCCGCAAAATGCTTTCTTCCGATTTTGCATACATATTTGAAGAAATTATTTTCGAAAATGACGTAAATCATGACAAGGATGATTATTACAATTCCATTATTTCCACAGTCATCAATATCGGACGTGCGCCGGCATGTATTATTGCACTTTGTCAGACGATTCAGAGACTTGCGGTTACACACCTGCATGTTCTGGGAGACATTTACGACAGAGGCCCCGGCCCTCATATTATCATGGATACACTGATGGACTACCATTCTGTTGACATCCAGTGGGGCAATCACGACATTACCTGGATGGCCGCTGCCAGCGGACACCCTGCATGTATCGCCGTTGTACTCCGTTTTGCCGCCCGTTACGGAGAACTTGACATCATTGAAGATGGCTACGGCATCAACCTGGTCCCCCTGCTGCGTTTTGTTACGGCAACCTACCCCAACAGCCCGGGCTCCAATTTCAATATTCATTATAATAAAGAAACCTACAATGAAATGGATCTGGAATCCGACCGGCGGATTCAGAAAGCCATGGCAATCATTCAGTTCAAACTGGAGGGGCAGGTAATCAAGGCACACCCCGAATTTCATATGGAAGACCGCCTGCTTCTGGACAAGATTGATTATGAAAACGGTACCATCAACCTGGACGGAAAAATCTACCCCCTGAATGATACCGATTTTCCCACCATTGATCCTGCAGACCCCTACAGACTTACCCCCGAAGAAGAGGCTGTTATGGACCGGCTTGTTTCCGCTTTCACTCACAGTGAAAAACTGAATCGTCATGTACGTTTTCTGTATGATAAAGGCAGTCTGTATCTGATCTACAACAACAATCTGCTTTATCACGGATGTGTTCCGTTCGATGAGGACGGCAATTTCATCAAAGTTCAGGTAGGAGAAAAACATCTTTACGGCAAATGTCTTTATGACGAGCTGGATACTCTGTGCCGCAAAGCCTACTATCTGCCGCCGGGTCCTGAAAAATCTTACGCACAGGATATCATGTGGTTTATCTGGTGCAATAAAAACTCGCCTCTTTTCGGAAAGAACAAGATGGCCACCTTTGAACGTTATTTTATCGACGACGAAAGTACCTGGGAAGAAGTGAAAAATCCTTACTACAGGCTGCTGGAAGACGAAGCAACGATCAACAAAATCCTGACCGCCTTTGAACTTGACCCGGCCAAATCACGCATCATCAACGGGCATGTACCTGTTAAGAATAAGGAAAATCCTGTAAAATGCAATGGAAAGCTCATGATCATTGACGGCGGATTCTCCAAAGCCTACCAGAAAACCACCGGAATTGCCGGCTATACGCTGGTCTATAATTCAAAGCGTATGTTCCTGGCTGCACATAAACCATTTACTTCCACAGAGGAAGCAATTGCCAATGAAGATGATGTTCACTCCGACCATCTAATCGTGGAAAACTTTCCACACCGCCATCTGGTTGCCGACACAGATGATGGTACGCTGATTCAGGAACAGATCTGTGATCTGAAAGAACTGCTGTATGCTTACCGGCAGGGCATTATTCGTGAATCATCCAAATATATCTGATTTTTTCCGATTGTCAGAAACGTGCGCCGCCAGGCGCACCACTCATACAACAGCAAAAAGAACTGCCGTACCGGGTTTTTCCGGATACAGCGGTTCTTTTATTATCCTGAACAAGTCACAGATCTGTTCTATGCAAATTACAGTTCTGTTCTATGCAAATTACAGTTCTGTTCTATGCAAATTACAGTTCTGTTCTGTGCAAATTACAGTTCTGTCTGCTCTGTTCTGTACAGGATGCAGTTCTGTCACGGCAGTACAGCTGCACGATCATCTATCTGAAATAAGCACGGATCAGTTCCAGCGTGCGGTCGATATCTTCTTTTGTATGCGCAGCG
The DNA here is from genome assembly GCA_051879195.1 of Lachnospiraceae bacterium. Taxonomy (GTDB): domain Bacteria; phylum Bacillota; class Clostridia; order Lachnospirales; family Lachnospiraceae; genus TWA4. The sequence goes on along the minus strand of JBJELO010000042.1, from coordinate 49,393 downwards.
GAGACAAACATGGCTTCAAACTGTGACGGTCCAAGGTGCACATGATTGTCCAGCATATAATGGAAATACCGTCCGAATTCTGCCGTATTGGCTTTCTGGGCTGTCTCATAATTCACAACAGGATCCGGAGTGAAGAAAATACTGCCCAGTGATCCTTCATGGTTGATCGTGCAGGGAGCGCCGGTTTCTTTCAGAATCGTATCAATACTGTCGAAAAGATAAGTTCCCATTTCATTCAGTTTTCTGTAAATATCGGGATTTTCCCTGAGAATCGTCAGCTGAGCAATTCCTGCTGCCATGGCAATGGGATTGCCGCTGAGGGTTCCCGCCTGATAAACCGGTCCAAGAGGAGATACCACCGACATGATCTCCCTGCGTCCTCCATAAGCGCCGACCGGCATACCGCCGCCGATAATCTTGCCGTAGGTTACCAGGTCCGCCTGGATTCCGAAATATTCCTGCGCGCCGCCTGCTGCCAGACGGAAACCGGTAATCACTTCATCAAAAATCAGCAGTGCTCCGTATTTTGTACACAGTTCACGCAGTCCTTCCAGAAAACCTTTTGCCGGGACAACAACACCCATGTTGGCAGCAATCGGCTCCACAATTACAGCAGCTACCTGATCCGGATACCGGTCAAAAATTGCCTGCACACTGTCCAGATCGTTATATACGGCAGAAAGTGTATCTTCCGTACATCCTTTCGTTACACCGGAACTGTCAGGTACACCGCCCTCCATAACACCGGAACCGGCTTTGATCAGGATGGAGTCACTGTGTCCGTGATAGCACCCTGCAAATTTAACAATCTTGCTGCGCCCGGTAAATCCGCGGGCTGCACGAAGTGCACTCATAACCGCCTCTGTTCCTGAATTGACCATGCGCACCATCTCCATACCGGGTACCATATCACAGATCATCTCTGCCATGATAACTTCCCTCTGTGTAGGAGCGCCGAAACTGAGTCCGTCCATGCACGCTTCTGTCACTTTTTCCCGGACCTCCTTCTGATTGTGTCCCAGAATCATGGGACCCCATGAGCCGATATAATCAAGGTAGGTTTCTCCGTCTTCATCTGTTATACAGGCGCCCTGGGCGGAAACAATAAATCTGGGTGTTCCTCCCACACTGCGGAAAGCACGTACCGGGCTGTTTACACCACCGGGAATTACCTTTACCGCTCTTTCAAATAATTCTTCTGATCTGCTCATCAGTCAGTCTCTCCTTCCTCTTCAAAAAACTGTTTCAGCCATGTTCTCATACCGGCTGCCACACGCCTGACCAGCCCGTGGTTTTTTCCTCCGGCGCATACACCGGCAATTACATCCCCCTGCCGCACAATGGCAGGAAAATAAAAATCACACTGAGATTTGTCCGACGCATTATTTACAAAAATCCCCTGTCTTTTCCCTTCCTGACAGATTTCCCTGTTCAGAGAGGTGTTATCCGTCGCCGCAATTACCATAAAATAATCATCGGTAACCAGCTCCGATGTATATTTCTGCCTCAGCAGAGTCAGATGACCGTTTTCACCGTATTGCCGAATTGATTCTCTGCACTCGGGAGCCACCACCGTGAGGCAGGCACCGAAAGAGAGAAGCGTATCAACTCTGCGCAGCGCAATATTACCGGCTCCTACAATCAGGATTTTTCTTCCTTTTATATCAAAAAACATGGGAAAATATCCATTGTCATTATGCTTTGCATTATGTTTTATATCACACTTATCCGACATCAGGTCTCCTCGTAGATTCTGGCCACAGCTTCCACACAGTCCCGCCAGGTACTGATACAGAGATTGTCCCGCAGCCCGAACAGAATTTTATTCACAACCTTTGATGTTGCCGTTTCAATTGCCTTTTCCAGTTCTTCTTTTTCTTCCTCAGATGCATTCAGACGGCGCATGGGTTTTGTCAGCCGCAGTTCCACATCCTGCGCAGCCTGCGCACAGACCTGCTGAACCACAGGTACCAGATCCATGCAGCCATACCACAGATTGAAATCATCAATAAATTCCTGCAGAATCGTTTCGGCCTCTTCCGTTGCTTTTTTCAGCTGCTCGTGCTCAATTTCAAGGCCAAAACTGTCAATATCATACAAAGTGATTCCATCCAGTGTTCCCACTTCTCTGTCAATATCCCGCGGCACTGCCAGGTCAATCATAATAACGTTCTTTTTCCTCGGAACCTGAGTGATTTCACAGTATTTTATGGTACAATTGGGGCTGGCCGTTGCACTGACTACCAGATCACAGTATTTCAGATATTCCATACGGTCCCCGTAATTGATGCGGGAACAGTTTCGTGGAATCTGAACCTGTCCGTTATGATACTGCCTTACCGTAACCGTCACATCAGCCCCTTCTTTAATCAGCGCAGTGGCAGCAAGTCTTCCCATCTCACCATTGCCGATTACCATACAGGTCAGGCTTCCCAGATCCATTCCCTGAGCCTTCAGATTATGAACGGCACCCGTGATGGCCGAAGTATCATTTCCTGTCAGTCTGACCTGCGTCTTTACTTTTTTACCTGCGGATACTGCTGTTCTGAACAGCGTTTCCAGCACCTTATCCGTACAGAAAACTTCTCTGGACAGAGTCAATGCATTTTTAACCTGTGTGATAATCTGATCATCACCGATAATTTTGGATTTCAATCCGCAGGCAGTTTCAAACAGATGTCTGATTGCTTCATCACCTTCACGTTCCGTAAAAAAGTCCCGGTACTCCTGTGATCTGACCCCTTTCAGTTCACACAGTTCATCATACAGCGAAAAAGGTACATCTGCATCCACACTGACCCAGAGTTCCATGCGATTACAGGTTGAAAGAATGATAACACCATCGATTCCCTTCCGTTCTTTCAATGTTTCCATGGCATGACAGGCCCCGGCTTTTGTAAAGGAAAACAGCTCACGATACTCCACCGTCGCCTTACTGTGATCAATGCCTATCATTTTTATCTTATTCATGTTTTTCCCCCGACATATTTTCACATACTTCGTAAAAAAAGCTGGAACACATATCCGCATTCCAGCCTTTCAATCACATCATCATGCACATCATGCCGTGATTTGCCTATACTCTTGATAAATATTCGCCTGTTCTTGTATCGATCTTAATCTTATCGCCAAGATTAACAAATAAAGGTACATAAACCAGCGCGCCGGTTTCTACAGTTGCAGGCTTTGTAGCACCTGTAGCAGTATCACCTTTGAAACCGGGTTCTGTATCTGTGATTTCGAGTTCAACGAACAGAGGCGGCTCAACTGCGAATACATTGCCCTTATGAGAAATAACCTTGACCATCTCATTCTCTTTTACAAATTTCAGGGCGTCTCCGATCTGATCCTGATTCAGGCCAATCTGCTCAAATGTATTCATATCCATGAAGTAGAACAGATCACCATCGTTGTACAGATACTGCATCTCAACTCTGTCAATACGTGCTTCTTCAAATTTCTCGGTAGGTCTGAAAGTTTTTTCAACAACACCGCCATTGATAATGTTTTTCAGTTTGGTTCTTACAAAAGCAGCACCTTTACCGGGTTTTACATGCTGAAATTCAATAATCTGATAGATGTTATTATCATATTCGATGGTAATACCATTCCTAAAATCGCCTGCTGATAACATAGAAAATTTCCTCCTTGAGTCGTTCCTTGCCTTTTAGGCTTTTCCGTTCCGAATACATATCAGAACAGTTCAATTCATTTTATACTAAAAACAGTTCAATTTCAACTGTTTTTCCCGTTTTTCTGTGATTTCTGCAATTTATAAAAAAACAGCACAATCTTTTCCAGATAGCGTTTTAATACAATCTGGATCTCCTCTTTGGGATGTATCGGCTTTACCAGAATACTGTAAAGTCCCGCTCTTCCTGCACCGTAAACATCTGTAAATATCTGATCCCCTACAAAAAATACCTGATCTGCGGACAGTCCCATCTTTTCCACTGCTTTCAGATAAGCCTTTCTTGACGGTTTATGCGCATCATATACATAAAAAGCTCCGCCGATATCTTTTGCAAAGGATGCCACCCTTGGCTCTTTATTGTTTGATATCAGGCAAAAACGGTATCCCATCTCCCGGAGTTTTTCAAAATGCCGTATCGCCCTTTCATCAGCCGGCGCTCCGTGCGGAACCAGTGTATTGTCAATATCATAAATAATCCCGCGGTACCCCCGGTCATACATCTGCCTGTAATCGATTGTAAACGTACTTTCCCGATATTCATCGGGATAAAACACCGATAAAACTGCCATAGATCATCAACCCTGCTTTCGATATAGTTTTTCCAGTTCAGCCAGAAAAGTATTCACATCTCTGAATTCACGATATACCGAAGCAAAACGGACATAGGCAACCTCATCCAGTTCTTTCAGCTGTTTCATCACCAGTTCACCAATCGTATTGCTGCGAACCTCTTTGTCTTCCATCGCATAAATCTGCGCTTCGATACTGTCCACTGCAGCATTAATCGCACCGGTCGAAACCGGACGTTTATGGCATGCCCGCATAATTCCGCTCTCGATTTTGGAACGATCATAAGGCTCCCGGTTATTGTCCTTTTTTATCACCATCAGAGGTATGGTCTCAACTTTCTCATAGGTTGTAAACCTGCGGCCACAGGCATCACACTGTCTGCGGCGTCGAATGGAACTGTTATCCTCTGCCGGTCTTGAGTCTATTACTCTTGTATTATCTTCACCACAATACGGACATTTCATAACTTTACTTCTCCTGTTTTCCCGGTTTCCCACCGGAAAGCTCTTTTGGATTGATCTCTACCAGTATAATTTCCTCACCAAACTGCTTTACACAGCAAAATGGAATCACAAATTCATTGTCCCTTCCCCGGCATGAAAACAATCTGGGAGGCCCCGGAATGATCAGTGCTTCAATCAGACCCGTTTTGGGGCAGAATTCCACATCCGATACAAATCCCAGTTTTCTGCAGTCACAGATATTCACTACTTCTTTATCACGGCAATCAAACAATCTCATAAAATCCGGCTCCGAAAAAATTCCGTTTCCTTCTATCATATGAGAAAAGACAACCGATTAGCCTTACCAGCGCCCAAATTCTGCCAGCTTCAGATCAGGATTTCTTTCTTCTACCATACCCACGCTCCATCTGTTGGCAAACAGAAGCAGAGGATTGCCTTTCAGATCCTTGATCCGCTTCATATCTGAAGTTCCCTGAATCTTGTTCACATCAATGTTTTCATTCTCGATCCAGCGGATATATTCATAAGGAAGCTGATCCAGACGCACTTCCACATTGTACTCGGTCCTCAAACGGTGTACCAGTACATCAAACTGCAGCACACCAACAACACCTACAATAATCTCCTCCATACCGGTATTGAATTCCTGGAAAATCTGAATCGCACCTTCCTGCGCAATCTGGCTGACACCTTTGATAAACTGCTTTCTTTTCATGGTATCCGTCTGGCGCACTCTCGCAAAATGTTCCGGTGCAAATGTGGGGATTCCTTCAAAGGCAAACTGAGTACCGGGCTGACAGATTGTATCACCGATATTGAAAATGCCGGGATCAAAAACACCGATAATATCACCTGCATAAGCTTCTTCCACGATTTTTCTCTCCTGAGCCATCATCTGCTGCGGCTGAGAAAGTTTGATCTTTTTACTGCCCTGTGTATGGTACACCTCCATACCGGCTTCAAATTTACCGGAACAGATCCGCATAAAAGCAATACGGTCTCTGTGAGCTTTATTCATATTAGCCTGGATCTTAAACACAAAGGCTGAAAACTGATTCTCAACCGGATCGATCAGACCGATATCGGAATTTCTCGCCATTGGCGCATAGGTCATGGCCAGAAAATGCTTCAGGAACGTTTCCACACCGAAATTCGTCAAAGCAGAACCGAAAAATACCGGCGACAGTTCGCCGCGGCTGACCATATCCTGGTCAAATTCCTGCCCTGCACCATCCAGAAGTTCGATGTCTTCCTTCAGCTGATCATAATATTGAAATCCGATCACATCTTCCAGATTCGGATCATCTATGGAGATTTCTTCAACAGCGATTTCCTTCATGCCGCTGTCAGCGGCCGTGAATTTGGATATTACTTTTGTGTTTCTGTCATAGGTTCCCTTAAAATTCTTTCCGCATCCGATGGGCCAGTTTACAGGGCAGGTAGCAATTCCCAGAACGTTCTCAATGTCATCCATCAGTTCAAAAGGATCATTGGCTTCCCTGTCCAGCTTGTTGATAAATGTAAAAATCGGTATATGGCGCATCACACATACTTTAAACAGTTTAATTGTCTGCGGTTCCACACCTTTTGATGCATCAATTACCATAACTGCGGAATCCGCAGCCATCAATGTCCGGTACGTATCTTCTGAGAAATCCTGATGACCGGGAGTATCCAGAATATTGATACAGTATCCATCATATTCAAACTGCATGACAGAAGAAGTAACAGAAATACCTCTTTCTTTCTCAATTTCCATCCAGTCGGAGACTGCATGTCTTGCCGTTTTTCTTCCTTTTACAGACCCGGCCAGATTAATCGCCCCGCCGTAAAGCAGCAGTTTCTCCGTCAATGTGGTTTTACCAGCATCAGGATGCGAAATAATGGCAAAAGTCCGTCTTCTCTCTATTTCCTGTTTCAGGTCAGACACTTTCGTTTTCCTTTCAGTATTATAAATATTGTAAAATTTATTTCAAAATTGCACACATCGTATTATTATACTTAAAAATTGCTTTCTTGACAACAGCTTTTGGAAATTTTGCGAAAATCCTTTTTCCATTTCCTGAAAACCGCTTCACCGGTATCTCCATAATTCTTTGCAGCAATTTCCTGTTCGATCCTGTCTTTTTTCCTGTTGAAGGTCTCCTGCCACTTTCGCATGGTAATTACATGAATTTCAGAAAAAATATCATGATTGCAGACAGGGACCGGACTGATACAGGACAGTTCAAACAGTTCCTGGAGAACAGACTCCTGATGGAGATATTCATATGCTCTGGACAGCGCTTCTCCGGCTGCTTTCCACTCAAACGCCGCCATATGGATTTTTCCCAGATTATAATAGATCATCCCTGTTTCTTCATCATTTTTCCCGATGCGTTTCTGTTCATTATCATGGAGCAGCTGTACATATATCTCAGCAGCTCTGTCATATTCTTTCTGTTCCAGAAAAAGATCAGCCTGAAGTTTCTTTTTCCCGGAATCCGGGAGTTTCTGAAAAACGGACACCTTTTCTTTCAGAAGCTTCTGTTCTGTTTCGTCCATGTCTCCTATGGCAAATGCCAGCTCCCCGGCAAGAACCACCGGACCGACCTGGGATACTCTGGAGACAACCAGCTCAGCCAGATCACGCCGGTTCATATCTTCACGAAGAAACTGCATCAGTTCCGTATCAAAAAATGCATCATCGATCAGATACAGGAAATGCTGCAGAAAATAACTCAGTTCTTCCAGTGAATACAAATGAATTCCGGCAGCCGCCACATACAGAGGTTTTTTCATTTCTCCGGTATCCAGACACCTGACAATTCTTCCCATACAAGATTCCTCCCGACTTTAATCAAAGTAACGTCTAAACACTGTAGCATTGTTCCACTACCTGCCCGGTTGACGGATAAAACTCTCCGAATCCCAGATCCTCCACCCGTACAATCATGGTATCCACCTGAGAAAAAGCAACGGAAAGTCTGATTTTCGTTCTGGTTCTTCCGTCACCCATAAAAGCTGAAAGATCCAGCGGCAGTTTGTAGCTTTCCTGCGCCCCCGCATTTTTTACAAACAGATTCAGGCAGTTCATCCCAATCAGATTCAGATCAGTTGATATTCTGGCTTCGTGACAGCTTGTCCCTGCCCGGGCAAGAATCAGCTGTTCATTTTCCCCATGATCACCAACAAAAATACTGACTGTTACACTGATTCTTCCGTCACAGATACAGCAATACGGAAAATTCCTGTGTTCGTCCGCAATATGATATGCCGCAAAAGCAGCACCCATTCCATATAATGCATCCACCTGATAAACTTTTCTGTTTTTCTGTAAAGAAATACTCCGTATAAACTGCCTTGCCCAGGAAAGATCATGAAATCCTTCTCCGCTGAGCATGACGCTGCTGACAATTTTCCCGGACATTTTTTTCTCCGCCAGCCCCGCAAACCAGCAATCTGCCGCGCTTCTTTCCGATTCCTCTTTTCCAACTGCATCCATGGAAGGAGCTCCATCAATCCGTTCCATATGCGCCTGAGCAGTAACAGGACGCAGACCTTTAACCTGACTGACTTCATAACAGAACAGCCCTTCCCGGCTGTAATCAAACAACAGACTGACATTGCTCCATGTTTCCCGTTTCTGACTCATCAGATAATACATAAATGCTTCCTGACGATTCAGAACATGAATATTCAGAGGATCCACACCCAGTCGGCTGCAGATCCGGCTGATCTTGTCAGCTTCCCGTACTCCTGCTCTTTCCAGACAGATTGCAAGGCTTCCGATCCGATTCCTGCCGGAACGTTTCATGGCTTCACTCAGAACATAATTCATAAACTCCTGCAGCATATCCTCATCTGTATAGCATACTCCGTCAATTTTCAGATACTGACCGCTTTCAAACAGGGAAACCAGACGATTCAGGACGATGCACCCGTCTTTTCCGCAGGATTCTTCGGCCTCTGTACCCGCATACCAACAATGTTTATTCTTATCCAGACACAGATAAGCAGGTATTTCACACTTTCCGGTCTGATCCTCCAGTTTCTGAACTGTTCTGCTTTCAGGATTGAACCATGCCATGCTGCATCCGGTATCATCCAGTTCAATTCCCAGATATAAACTTTCCATCCTCATATCAACTTTCTATAAATATTTTATTCCCCCACAGAATCTACCAGTTTCAGCATTTTTTCATAATGTCTCATCTTCTCTTCAGCCGTTTTCCCGTTGTTCAGGCAAAAAGCAATTTCCTGCAGCATGTCATAACGGCCTGCCGTTTTTCCGGATTCTGTATCTTCACAGTCTGCCGGATCATCATGATTCCCGGCAGTATAATCCCATCCTGCCATGCTTTCCCACGCCGTAACCTGTTCCCCGCAATGAAAACGGTAACAGATTCTCTCTCCGGAAAACATCACGATTCCAGCAGAATACAGACAGCTGTATACCTGATAAGCTTCTGCACGATATCTCGTCTCCGGTTCTTCATCCACATAATACTCCGCCCATATACTCTCCTGTTTTTTCTGAACTTTATCAGTAAGATCTTCATGGAACGCGCCGGCAGAAGAAAGGTTTACAGAAAGAACCGGATACACAGATAATCCGTATTGAGCCGCTTCCTTTTGAACAAAATCCAGAGTCATCCCCAGTGTAATCATATTCCGGCACATTTCTTTCAGAAGCATGTGCTCAATCTCATGATCCAGACCAGCCTCCTGATCATATCTCAGACAGGCCAGCTGACACGGAACAGTAAGATCTGAGATGCTTCCTGAATGAATCACCATGCTCTGAAGTGCAGCCATAACATCCGCTTCCATTTCACTGCTTCCGCATAAATATTCATGGCAGATTCTGTTGATTGCTGCCTGAAGCAGCAATTCAGCCTGTTCCAGATCCACAACAGATACAAATACCTCCTGAAACAGATCCATGTCTGATGATGGAAGCAGCAGCAGACGAAGAAGCAGATTCAGCTTCAGTTCTTCACAGTTCAGTTTTCTGTCCCGGCAGACTGTATACAGATCTTCAATCAGTTCTTTTTTTCCCTGGCAGTTTCGAGCCAGATACAGGAGCAGAAAATCATCCAGAATCCCTTTCTGGAACAGATACGTCAGAAGATTCATCAGTTCAACGCTTGTTTCATTTTCCGGATACCGGGCAAGCGCCCCTGCCAGCTCCAGAAGCAGTCCGTCATCCACCGATTCCCGGGATAAACCGGACAAAAAACCTGCCGCCTCCGTATAATATTTTCTGCGGATCAGAATTTCAGTGAAGGAAGCCATCTGGTTTCCGTCCATCAGATCAGAACATGTGCAGACAGCGTGGATATCTGAATTTTCAAAACATCTCCCGCTTTTATCCTCCAGAATAAAATCAAGAAGTTTTTTTCTGAAATCATCATCCAGTGAGTCATCTTTCAGATACCGTATGCCAAGCCGGAAATCGCATGAACTGAAATCCCGCTGCAGAATTCGGGCATGTGTTTTCATCAACAGCAGCGTATCATCGTCCGGACATAGTTTCTCACAGCATTCCATCAGCTGTTCATCCTGCATCAGCGGACAGACTTTCAGATTCATCCCGCTGATTCTTTTTCCCCGGCGATCCTGCAGATGAAATCTCCCGTTTCCACCGGGCACGCACAAGCAGGCTTTTCCATTGACAAACACACCTGTCTGCGGCTCTTTAAAAATACCGCTTTCAAAAACAACCTGATATCCATCCGGAACCTGTGCTTTGACCTGTACCAGATAGAGCATGGGAATCAGAGCCTGAGCCAGTTCCCTGTCCAGCATATCAGGTGTAATAACCTCTCCGGCAAGAAGAGCCAGATCTTCACTCCAGCAGCTTCTCATAATCTGGTTTCTCACAAAATCCTGCATATTACGGGTATAATGATTATAGATCTGAGGATCTTCCGTATAAAACTGCAGCACATTCAGAAGCAGCTTTGTATAAATCTGAGGATTCACCAGTTCATCCAGAGAAAAATACAGCAAAACTTCACGGTTAACAGGTTTTTCATAGCCTGAAGGCAGAGTGCACATATAATAATCGAACAGTCTTGCAATCTTCATCCCTTCTTCAACAGCCTGTTCATAAATCGGAAACGCGCGACTGCCTTTTTTATCTGATCGGATCATTACGGTACACAATGCCGACAGCATCTCTCTGGAAGGGTACTGTGCATACATCTTTTCATACATGCTGCATATATATGTTGTATATAATTCCGGCCGGCATAAGGATACACTTTCAGCTGTTTTTTTTGAAATCAGCTGTTTTTTTATTCCGGTCTGCAGACAGCGGCCGGTCCACCCGTCAATTCCGGCATCCAGAATTCTTTCCATCCGGGAATCTTCCAGAAGAAGAGCACCATAAAAAAACAGATAGGGACTGTTATTGCCTCTCTGGTATAACTGCTGCAGTTCTTCCCACAGATTCACAGGATCTCTGTCCGCAAGCTGCAGACACCCGCCGCATAAAAGCAATACCAGATCCTGATCCTCCGGTTCTTTATCCAGAGCCATCTGAATATAACTTCCCAGCTGCTGTTTTCTGACGCCTGCCTCCCGCATCTGATTCTGCGCCAGCGAAATTCCGTATTGCAGGTTCAAAAGCATACAGTATTCAATACAATGCTGTTTTCTGGCAGAAACAATCACATTGCGGATTCGTCTTTCCAGTTTGGCTGCATATGCAGAATTGCCGTTTTCCAGAGCAGCCAGCGCCTCATATATTTTATACCGGATGCAATCAGGCCGCAAACGTACAAGGAACTGTATCCCGGCAGTGATCTGCTTCAGCAATTCTGTCTGTTTTTCCTGTATCTCTCCTCTGCGGGAAAGAATAATTCTCTCCAGATTCAGCTTTGTTAAGCGGATGATCTCTTCTTTTTCTCTCCGGATATTCTCCGGAAATCCCTTCCGGACAGGAGTCCGGTCACCGTCTTTTGAAATCTCTTCCGGGTTATTCTTTACACTGTTTTTCTCTTCAGAATTCAGTTTTTCCTCCGGCACCTTAAAATGAAGAGGAATCACATATTCTCCACCGTTATAACACAGCAGTATCCCGTCGGTACTCCACTCTTCTCTGCTGAATACTCTCCCGGGTATCAGTTCATAATGCAGTGTGGTATTCCCCTGAAAACTGTTTTCTTTCATAATCAAAGCCGGATGAAGCGACTGTACCGTGCCGACCGGTTCCACATCATTTCTGCTGTATACAGCAATGGACCCGTTTCGTTTGCCGCTTCCATCCCAGATAATCTCTTCCTTATCCACACTGATTACTGCCTGCGCATATACATGCTCCAGTTCCCCTGCTGCCATCTGTTCCAGTACTGATTTAAAAGCAACCGTCATGATTCATCCTCTGTATTTCTGTTTTTCAAATGTTCCATACGTTCTGCCATCTTTTTTTCATAACCAAGAGTACCCGGATGATAAAAAACGGTACCTGTCAGTTCATCAGGCAGATACTGCTGTTCCACATAATGCTCCGGATAAGAATGTGCATACTGATAGGAAATACCATGCCCCAGCTGCGCGGCTCCGCTGTAATGTGCATCCTGAAGATGCGGCGGAATTGTGGCGATCTTTCTGTTCCGCACATCCTCAAGAGCCGCATCGACTGCCATATAGGAACTGTTGCTTTTGGGAGCACAGGCAATATAAACCACCGCCTGTGCCAGTACAATCCGGGCTTCAGGCATACCCAGACGCTCCACGGCCTGAGCTGCCGCTGCAGCCAGGATCAGAGCCTGAGGGTCGGCATTGCCCACATCTTCAGACGCACAGATCATAATTCTGCGTGCAATAAAACGGATATCTTCTCCCGCCTGAAGCATTCTGGCAAGATAATACACCGCCGCATCCGGGTCTGATCCCCGCATACTTTTGATAAAAGCAGACACCGTATCATAATGATTGTCACCTTTTTTATCGTAACGAACCGCTTTTCGCTGAATACATTCCTCTGCAACCTGCAAAGTAATATGAATCTGACGATTCTCATCCTGAGGCGTTGTCAGAACAGCCAGTTCTACCGCATTGAGTGCCATCCTGGCATCTCCTCCGGAAACTTCCGCGAGAAAGCGACAGGCATCTTCATCCAGCACCGGTGAAAAGCTTCCCATCCCTTTCTTTTCATCTGTTACCGCCCGTCTCAGTAAAATCATAACATCCTCCGTTGACAGCGGCTTTAATTCGAAAATCATCGACCGGGACAGAAGCGCTCCATTCACTTCAAAATACGGATTTTCCGTCGTAGCACCAATCAGAATGATTGTACCATCTTCCACAAAAGGAAGCAGATAATCCTGCTGTCCTTTATTAAAACGGTGTATCTCATCGATAAACAGAATGGTTTTCTTCCCATACATTCCCGAAAGTTCTTTTGCCTGGCTGACCACCTCTTCCATATCTTTTTTTCCTGCCGAAGTGGCATTAATCTGCTGAAAACTGGAACTGGTCGTATTGGCTATAACTCTGGCCAGAGTTGTCTTCCCCGTTCCCGGAGGGCCATAAAAAATCAGAGAACTGATTTTATCTGCCTGAATCGCTCTGTACAGCAATTTATCGGGTGCCAGTATATGTTTCTGCCCCACAACTTCAGATAGAGTCTGCGGTCTCAGACGCGAAGCAAGCGGTGCTTCGCTCTCCTTCTTTTTTTCATTCATATATTCAAATAAATCCATAATTCTCCCTGACTGTGATAAAAACTGATTTGTACGCGGGGGGCGTACACTGGAAATCAGTCTCTATTATAGCAGTGGCACCCGGATTATTCAATCATTATCTCATCTACGGTACAGAAACGATAACCTTTTTCCAGAAAGATATCCGCCACTTTCAATGCCGCTTCCACCGATGTTTCATACACATCATGGAGAAGAATAATGGATCCGTCTTCTGTCTGCTGAAGAATGCTTTTTACTACAGCATCGGTATTCTGTACCTTCCAGTCATACGGATCCACATCCCACAATACAGCTTCCAGGCTGGTTTCTTCCTGAAGTTTCTCATTCCAGCTCCCAAAAGGCGGCCTGATATAACAGGTTCTGAACCCGGAAGCCTGATAAATCACTTCCTGTGTTTTTCTGATTTCTTCCAGAGCACTGGCTTCACTGCATGCAGTCAGCTGGACATGGGAATACGTATGATTCCCCACCTGATTTCCTTCATCCACCATACGCTGAACCAGTTCCGGATATTCTTCTGCGCTTTTCCCGATAACAAAAAAAGTTGCCCGGATTCCTCTTTCTTTCAGTCCATCCAGAAGCTTTTCCGTCCAGACAGGATGAGGACCATCATCAAATGTCAGGGCAATCTCCATATCTCCCTCTTCCACAGAATCTGAATGATCCGGCTGCACCTGCTCCGGCTCCCATGCCTGTGCCACATTCTGCACCGGATCGGATGTATCTGACAAAACACACCGATATACCATTGCCAGCATGAACAAAAGAAAAAATACTGCCGGAAACCATTCTGAAAACGGAACTTTTCCACGTTTTTTCAACTATATTCCTTCAGACTGTTCTTACCAAAGAATATGTCCGGACAGCTTGCCGGTATGCATTCCGCAACATTCCGGAGCAGAAATACATACCGGTAAAAAAGTACTGCTTTTTACTGCGTTTCCACGATGACAGCATATTTGCGGCAGCTGACCTGCGCTTTTTCGCCTCCAGGCAGTGTATACAGGGATGTAATTTCAATATCCATGATTCCTTTTTGTAAACTTACTTCATATGGCGTTACATCCAATTCTGCATCTGCTCCGAGCATCAGAAACAATTCTCCCAGAAAATCCGCATACAGTTCCTGATCTGTGGTAATTGCATAATATTTGTCTATTCCTGCTGCCTCCAGGCTATGACGCATGGACATCTCCATGGCCATCTCCAGTTCCTCCCGGTGCAGCTGCCTGCTCTCCATGCTGTATATGCACCGGATTCCTCCTGTCAGAATACAGATCATAATAAAAGCTGCTGTAATCTGCCTCATACCAACCCTCTTCTGATAATCTCCCGGTTAAGACCGGTACCTGCAAAGCCACACATTTCAATCAGTTCCCGGATCAGACGGATCTGTATATTCCCATATCTGATACTGCGAATTGTCTCTGAATTCTGTGCACCTGTCTGCGGTGTCCGGAATTCCACCCGGTATCTTTTCATTTTCCAGACAGCATGCATCACCGTATCTTTCTCAGGAATAAAACTGCTTCCCGGCTCATAAAGGTTCAGTTTTTCGATCTCCTGTTTCTTTGTATCAGCAGGCAGAACTTTCATGATTTCCGAACTCCATCCAAGAAATATATACTGATCGCTGTTCAGCTTTGGAAAGGTATACCTGTTTTCGGACCAGAGTGCATACAGATGAATTACTCCGTTCTGTTTATCTGTAAGATTTTTTACCTCCGCACAGTCCCCGTACTTTTTTCTGCCGTCTGCACTCAGACTCCAGCCTTTAAAACTGCTCTTTAACATCGTATAAACCGGCTGCAGCTTCTTCCCTTCCCATACAGTATCTCCCGGTTCCAGTGTAACTGTAATTATTTTCGAAAAACCGCAGGATGTCAGTTTCCCGGCCGTTCCATAGATAAATGCCTGTTTTTTCATCGACCCTGCAGCTGCCGGATCATTTTTATGATATGATACATACCATGTGGACGGCTGAAATACTTTCAGCTGGATCCCGTAATAATCCTTCAAAGCGTCTCTGGTGCTTTGGGACCAGTCTGCTGCTTCCTGAATCTGATTCAGATTCCGGTAGACAGTACCTACAAAGACCGTATGTCCATCATCCAGTTCCGTAACACTTCCCTGATCTTCTCCATCCAGAACCAGGCAAAGATAAAAATCAATCTGAAAACATATCTGACGGTTGTACATAATACTGCTGAAATCTGTCCCCGGATATCTGTTCCGGAACCGGTTGAACAACCGGTCATAAGAAACCTGATACAGACTGTAATAATAACCGTCCTTTTTCACATAGCTGATTCTTTCACAGCTTCCCGCACCGGACCCATCATCCAGTGCAATACCGATAACATACTGTTTCCCATCATCGATTTTCATCGTAAACTTCTGACCGACAACCCCGTAACGAATTCCTTTCGGATCCCCCTCTTTTCCTCTGGATGCATAGTAAAACGCCCCTTCTGAAAATATAATCTGTCCGGTCCCATAAGTATCATAGAATGCAGCTGCATCACTGAAAGTATGCTCTGCAGCAAAGGCAGACATATGCGGCAGCCAGAGAAAAAGCAATCCTCCTATCCATAAAACAATTCCTTTTCCTATCTTGCGTATCCCTGAATCACCCCTTCCTTTTCACTGCCTTTTTCTTTCCACACATCAGGCACTCTGAGCCGATAATACAAACTCAGCAGAAGGCAGGTATCTCCCTGAGGCGTATCAATCTGACAACATTCCAGACGATAACCCTGCTCTGCTGCCTCCTCTTTGCACTGCAGGATTACCGATTCATCCATCTGACTGCATTCAATCTGATCCGACAGTTTATGGAAACAGGTCCTTGCCTGCAGAACATACAAATTGGAGGAAATCATCTGCGCCAGAATCATACATCCCGCACACAGCAAAAGTGTCTGAATCATTGTTTCAATTCCGATCTTCATGACTTTTTCTCCAGAATCCCGTACGGAACCGCCCCGTCCTGTACCGGTGTATTGGCCGCACTTTTTCCATAATTCCCATCATTATACGGAAGCCTGATATCTCCTCCACGTTCCTGAACATATATATAATGAACATACTCCCCGTTCAGAGACATCTCAACCAGTTTTTCCGCCATACAGATACTGTTTGCTGCCAGTATCAGGCTCGCCGCAAACAATGCCAGCACAGTTATCCCCCATGAACCCGCCAGCCTGCTCATTCTTTCTCTAATACTCATAATGCTCCTGCAAAACTGTAAAATACTTCCATTACATGAAAAAGAGTTCTGCCTGCTGCAATCAGAATCAGACAGCCTCCCATTTCCTCAATCATGGTTTTCATAAACGATACATCTCCTCCAAAAATGAAAACAGCATCAGACTCATATTCACCACCATCACAATAACTGAAATCAGCATGGGAACTGCCGCCAGCATCCCCATCCATGACAAAGCGGAATCTGCTTTCAATTCATATGCAGTCTCCGTAAGATGACAGTTCTGATCCAGCATGGCATAAATCTGCTCCTGGATTTCTTCCCTTCCCATATCATTGACAGCATACAGCTGAAGCATCACTGCATGAATCTCCGGAAGTTCAAATTCCTTCAGGAACTCCAGATAAGGCTGGATGGAAACAGGATCCTCCCGCTGTGTTTTTATCATCTGATACAGCGGACGAACCAGAACTTCCGGTGCGCTGTCCAGAGAATGGGATACTGCAGTCTGGACAGTCTCTGTCTGAAGACGCAGAATCATATCAAACATCCATTCAGGAAAACACATACTGATCTCATGTTCCAGTCTGCGTACAGTACTCCAGTACCGCATACCGTGCACAGGAGAATCCAGTCGTCGGTACAGCTTCTCAATCTGCCTGCTCTTACGGCTGTTCTCTTCCGGACCTGTCTCCTCCGGATCTGCTCCTGCGGACATGGTTGAAAAAATGATATACAGAACCTGGAAAATCACCAGTCCGGCACCTGTACAAATCTGATATGAGGGCAGATCTGCTACATCTGATGCAGACGGCATCATGCGCACAACCGCCAGACAGATCAGACAGGACAGAATAACAGCCAGGACCAGACGGCTCTGAATCCTCTTTTTTCGTTCTGCGAATGCTTTCTGATTCTTTTTCCAGTCTCTCAGCTGATTCAGCAGAAGTTCCAGTGCCAGTGAGCAATCTCCTCCCTGCTCCTCGACACGAATCAGAAATGTGTGGAGCACATGCATAAGATGGTGTCCGTATTCAGCTTCGATATGTACAAAAGCTTTCTGAAACGGATTATCCTCCTCAAAGTCACATTCCAGCCTCTCCGCTGCCTCTGTCACATGTCGTTTCAATTCTCCTTCTGTAATACGGGAAACATCGCGGAGTGCCGCCGGAATCTTATGATGCCTGCGAAAGCTGTATATCAGCTGTTCCATGTAAAAAGCACCTTCCTCCAGCTTTTTTCTCCGATGATCTTCCCTTCTCTTCTGTCGGGTCAGAACCGGAATCATACACGCAGAAACGATTCCCACCATAACCATGGCCGGCAGCTTCAGTTTACACCAATACGCAGTCACCAGAAAAAAGAGCGGCATTCTTCCCCGCAGAATCAGACTGCTTTTCACCGTATTTTTCTTGTTGTTCACTTTATGCTGCCTCACAAAAAGGATCTGCAATTCCTGCAAATGCAAACTTCCGCATCATGGTTTCCGGTATCTGCGGTCTGATCATATGCCCGTCCTCGTAAAACACTTCCATGGTATTCACACCCCGGCTCCGGTCAAAAAGTGCCGCCTGCTCAATCCTTCTGCAGATTCCTTTTCCCGGCACATGATAACAGCCGATCAGCACTCCCAGATTCAAAAAAGAATAGACATCATCCGTAACATCCTTTTTCATCATACTGCAGATGCGGTCCGGAATCTTCCTTACATCATCCGTATGGAGCGTTGTCATGCAGCTGACCCCTGTGGACATGGATTCCAGCAGATACTGCACCTCCAGTGACCGGGCTTCGGAAAGAATCAGCCAGCCCGGAAGCTGACGCATGGATGCCTTGATGGCCTTCCCGTAGGAAAAAGTATCTCCCACTTTAATCTCAATCCCATCCTTATCCGGGTTGATGGTGCGATACCGGATCTCCAGATTGTCTTCGACAGTAATCACTTTCCTGTTCGCGGGAATATATGCCGTCATTGCTTTCAGATATTCGGTCTTTCCGGATCCCGGAAGACCCGCTGCCACCAGAGTAAGCCCCGCACGAACCGCATTGGCCATAAAAATATCCAGTTCTTCCGTACAGTAACCGGTATCCAGCATGCGCTTCCGGTTCAGACGCCGTATTCCGGGCGTCTTACGTATGGATATACTCCTGCCGGTATTGGTTACGGATTCATGAATAATCGAAATGCGCAGTTCGTCCGTCTCAGCCTCCAGAAGAGGTTCGTACTGATTAAACGAACGGTTCATCAGATTGGCAATCCGCATACTGAACCGGTTCAGAAAACCGCTGTCTGCCTGGTAACCGGCCACACGATATCTCCCCCCTGTCAAATGATCCACCCAAAGGTCGCTTCCATTGTAATTGATGTCTGTAATCTGATCATCCCGTATAAACGGAAGAAGATCCCCAAATACTTCATCTTCCAGATATAGCTCCGCCAAACTCTCCTCCTTACGTCAGTGCTGTCTTCGTAAAATCGGTAATCGTATTCAGTACAGCCGACTGAATAGCTTTGCCAACCGGTTCCGCCATAGCTACCAGAATCATGATGCAGGCAATCACAAAAATGGCGATCCCGTATTCTTCAAGAAACGCTTTCATTGTTCTTCTCCCTTCCGTTCCGCATCCGGTATCAAAACCACTTCCTTCGATCTCACTTCCCGAAAGCAAAACTGACACATGTGTAATGTAAAACTGTTACGCAATTTACAATAACACATGTGTCAGTGATTGTCAATATAGTCCTGAATTTATAATATTATTTATAGTCCTTTTAGATTCAGCAGAAAAATTTAAGATTCCTTCCGGATCAGTTTTCCCACACTTTTTCAGGATACAGGCCGTTTCTGCGCATGGAAGCCAGTGCATCTACCACTGACTGTTTATCCTCATGATAAGTCACACCATACCATTTATCTTCTGATTTCAGAACTTTTACATCAGCCTTACCTTCTTCCAGAAGCGCCGTTACCACAAAAGGCAGGAAATATTCGCATTTCAGAGGATTGGAAGACAGATTGTCCTTCAGGAAACCGGCAAACCGATTCTCCAGTTCCTTCAGAAA
The DNA here is from genome assembly GCA_051879195.1 of Lachnospiraceae bacterium. Taxonomy (GTDB): domain Bacteria; phylum Bacillota; class Clostridia; order Lachnospirales; family Lachnospiraceae; genus TWA4. Next base: position 29,697 of record JBJELO010000042.1, on the reverse strand, counting down.
ACTTTTTCCGAAGCCCCACATATTCATGGAAACAACTGTTTCAGGGGAAATATCAGTCCAGGTTTCTCCCTGATCTTCAGAATAGGCTGCGCCCTCTCCCCGTTTGACGATCATGGTCCGTTCGGTCACACTGGTCAGATTGCTGTTCTCATCCGTAACACAGCAGCCTCTGGAAACGTGACCGTTTTCCGTCAATGTATTGCCAAGACGATATCCCACCATGACATAGTGGTATTTTTCATCATCCTCTGCTGAAGACAGATAACTGTAAATCTGCCGGAAAGCTGATTTTCCATAGTAATCATCGGAATTGATTACTGCAAAAGGGCCATCAATGACATCTTTGCAGCAAAGTACTGCATGGGCGGTACCAAAAGGTTTCACACGTCCTTCGGGAACTTCAAATCCTTCCGGCAGATTGGTCAGTTCCTGGTAAACATAGACAACCTCTGCATGGGCGGCTGCTCTTTTGCCGATTCCTTCGCGAAAAGCTGCTTCATTTTCCTTCTTTATGATAAATATGATCTTTTTAAAACCGGCTTCTATGGCATCATAAATGGAATAATCAATAATAATATTCCCCCAGGAATCCACGGGGTCAATCTGTTTCAGTCCTCCGTACCGGCTTCCCATGCCGGCAGCCATGATTACGAGTGCAGGTTCTTTCATGTTGCTCCTCCTTCAATTTGGGATCATACGCCCGCTTCGGGGCGGTTCATCCTCCACAGTTGCTTTCAGACTCCTGCTGTCTGCAGGATTTGCTGACCACATCATTATAGTACAAATATGATTCTGTGACCAGACTCTGTCCTTACAATATTGTGTTATTCTTTTGCACGATTCTGCTGCTCTGTTTTCTTAAGCTCCGATCTGTGACGCATCCGGCTGTTTCCGTTTTCAGGCATTCTGTTTTCGAGCATTCCTTCCGCCTGAAGCAGCCGGTACAGGGTGGGAGAAAAATGAAATTCTTCCATGAGATTTTCCACTTCCTCCAGATAGCTTTCCTTTCCGGGCATCTCCTGACGAATCGCACGGATCAGCAGATTTTTCGGCGTATTTTCCAGATCCACGAATTCCATAAGCTGTGTTTTATAGCCGCAGTATTCCAGAAGATTGGCGCGGATGGCATCCGTCATCAGCGCAGACGTTCTTTCTTTCACAATCCCATAGCGGCCCAGCAGTGACAGATTATCACTGGAAAACTGCTTGTTCAGCTCATGCTGGCAGCAGGGAACCGAAAAAATCATGCCGGCCTTCCAGCATATTGCGTGAAAAAGTGCATAATCCGTAGCCGTATCGCAGGCATGAAGTGTGATTACCATGTCGGCAGGCTTCTCACTTTTGTATCCGTTGATATCGCCCATTTCAAAATGCAGACCGGTATAGCCATATTTTTCTGCGGCTTTATTGCAGTTGTGGATCACAGTTTCTTTCAGATCAAGTCCGGTCATATCAACCTTTATATGACGGATCTCCGTAAAATAATAATACAGAATAAAGGTGAGATACGATTTTCCGCACCCGAAATCAACAATTTTCAGGCAGTCCTTATTCAGATTTTTCACTGCGTCGTCCACGATTTCCACAAAGCGGTTGATCTGACGGAATTTGTCCTGCATGGAAGCCACAACCCTCCCGTCTTTCGTAAAAATCCCCATATCCACCAGCGGGGGAATCACTTCTCCTTCCGCCAGAATGTACTGCTTCTTCCGGTTGTGTTCCAGCTGAACCTGAGGCTTTGTGCTGTTTTCCTGAAGATTTTTCTTTTTCCAGGAAATCTTCCCCTTTTTGGAAATCAGAATGGTGAATTCGCAGTTTTCCGACCAGGCATTCATCTGCAGAAACTGTTCCGGCATGAAATCAATGCAGCGGGAAACCGCTTTTGAAAATGCCAGATTTTCATGGAAAACCTGGGTTTTCGTGTATCTTTCCACCTGATAATAGCCTTTTTTTAATAAAATATTGACCTTTTTATTTTCCTGACTTTTTGAAACCGGCTTGCTGATCACCAGTTTATAAGGCCTGGATTCCATTATTTCCTGCACATGACCGGAAAGCGCCGCCCTCATTGCTTCCTGATCCGGCTGGTTTCTGTCATTTTCCATCGCTTCACTCCTTCATCTACAGTTTTTCTGATGTCTCTGTTTTATGTTGTCCTGTCTGAAAATCCGCAGAATATCCTGAGGCGTCTCCGCAATATCGTCTGCTCCCGCCATTTCCAGTTCTTCCCTGCTTCCGTATCCGAAAAGAACACCGACAGCATCAATTCCATGGCTGTGAGCACCGATGATGTCATATTCCCGGTCACCCACCATGACGGCTGAGCTTCGGTTTTCAGGAGTGATTCCCGCCTGACGCAGTGCTTCCGCCACAACTTCTGCCTTATCGACCCGGGTTCCGTCCAGAAAGCTGCCCACGATTCCGTCAAAACAGGAGGTAAGACCAAAATGTTCCAGAATCTGCTCGCTGAATACCTGCGGCTTGGAAGTGGCCAGATAGACCCGGCAGCCTGCCGCTTTCAGCTGCCGCAGCGTATCCTCCATCCCATCGTAAACAGCATTCTCAAAAATGCCTCCGGCACTGTAGTATTCCCGGTAATACTGCACAGCTTTCCCGGCTTCTTCCGGGGTAAATCCGTAAAACCGCTCAAACGAATCATTGAGCGGAGGCCCTACAAAGCGCCGCAGAACAGCCCTGTCGGGATTGCTAATACCGAATCTGCCCAGCGCATACTGTACGGAATTCATAATTCCCGGACCGGAATCCGTTACGGTTCCGTCCAGATCGAATAAAACCACCTGATATTTCATAAACTGTCTTCTCCTGTCGCTAATTTAATTATCCACCGGCTTCTGTCATTTACCGGATTATTTTTCCTGTCGGCTTTCTCCATTCACCGGATTATTTTTCCTGCCGGTTTTCTCCATTCACCGGATTATTTTTCCTGCCGGTTTTCTCCATCTACCGGATATCCTCATCTGCCATGGAAAAATCTTCGTCTACGCAGTCTGCTGCCGCCATGATATCCGGCAGTAAAAATGCCCCTGCCGCTGCTGCCATATCAGCCACAATCAGAAACAATGTTTCCGCCAGACAGGGCGACCACACAGCAGTGCATCCTGCAGCGAGAAGTACCGCCGGAATTCCCACCGGTACGGCAAGATTCATATATCTCAGATACCACCGGCGGTTCTGTTCCGTAAAAGCCAGCTGTTCACGGACTTTTTCCAGTTTCGGTACAATGCGGATCAGCAGTGCTGCCGCCAGAAGCAGAGCCAGTATTATAAAACCGGCTGCATACCATCCTGTTCCCGCATGATACCGGCCCAGCTGATACAACGCCGTTATGTATACCATCAGTGCGTCAAACAGCATACCGGCCGCATACAGCAGCATCACTTCCGCACTGCGTACCTCCGGTTCCTGAATCCACTTTCCGATAAGACGCTGTATAAAACCTGTCAGAAAAACCGTTCCCACAACTGACGCCGCAAAAACCAGCAGATACAGTACGATCAGAAAAACAGCGCCCGACAGATACCGGGTCTTCTTTCCGACCAGATCAACCCCTGCTTTTTCACTCTGCTCCCGGACAAAAGACATGGCACAGTTCTCAGTCTCCCGATTCCCTGCTTTCTCCAGCTGCTCCTCCATCAGATCCCGGATTTCGAGATAATCGGTTTCAGCCGGTTCCCCATTCTCCTCCAGCATTTTCTCCAGTTCCTCCCGGTCTGTCACGGAAAGCTTCCATACAACAGCCTGAGGCACCAGAAACTTCCGCTCCAGTTCCGACATAGTGTCCGAAGATTTGAAACGGTCATCAAGATAGTATAATCCATCTTCCTTTTTTTCATAGCAGTCATTCCACAGCGATTTTTCAGAGTCCGACATATACAGTTCCACTCTCTGCCAGGCATCCGATGTCAGTGCATCAGCAACCATATACTGAATCCCGCTGCTTTCGGCTCCGATATCTCTCATACCGTGCACAGAACCGGAAATCCCGGTGATACAGTACAGTTCAACCATGAAGAGCAGAAAAATTCCGCCCACATACTGCCAGTGTGCCAGTAGATTTTTCACAATCCGCTTCATTTTGATCTCCTTTATTGTTTTCTTATTTCAGTATAACACAGGTTGTCCCTTTCGAGACATATAATTATCTTTTTTGGTCAGTATGCCTTTATTTCCTGAAAAACCCCGGAAAGTATCGGTAAATGTGTGCCTTGACACTCTGACCCCCCGATTATTATAATAAACACTGATTCCAATTATAAGTTAATCTGGAAATTTGTGTCAACCGCACATTTTCCGGAGGCTCTGTAACAAGAGGTACACAGGAGGTATGAAGAATGAGTACAACCTTGGATAAGGAAACATTCAAAGCTGATGTAAAGAACTACCTGAAAACACTTTACAGAAAAACAGTTGACGATGCAAGCAAACAGCAGATTTTCAATGCTGTTGCCTATGCGTTAAAGGAAGTGATCGTTGAACAGTGGATGGCAACTCACAAAGCTTACGATGAACAGGATGCCAAGATGGTATATTACCTGTCCATGGAATTTCTGATGGGCCGCGCACTGGGCAACAACATCATCAATCTGCAGGCATCTGAAGTGGTAAAATCCGCTCTGGATGAACTGGGTCTGGATTTGAACGTAATCGAAGATCAGGAAAGAGACTATGCACTGGGTAACGGCGGACTTGGTCGTCTTGCCGCATGTTTCCTGGACTCTCTGGCAACTCTGGGCTATCCCGCATACGGATGTGGTATCCGTTACAAATACGGTATGTTCAAACAGCAGATCGTTGACGGCTATCAGAAGGAAGTTCCGGATGACTGGCTGAAAAACGGCAATCCGTTTGAAATCCGCCGTGACGAATACGCCAAAGAAGTACGCTTCGGCGGCTACACAACCGTGGAATACGATTCCAACGGACGCCCCCATTACAGACAGAAAGGCTATCAGGCTGTACGTGCCGTTCCCTATGATCTGCCTATCGTAGGATACGGCAACAACGTAGTGAATACTCTGCGTATCTGGGATGCTGAACCCGTAACAGCATTTGATCTGGAAGATTTCGGTCGCGGCGATTACCGCAAGGCTGTTGAATCCGAAAACCTGGCAAGAAATATCGTAGAAGTTCTCTATCCCTGCGATGATCACTATGCAGGTAAGGAGTTGCGTCTGAAACAGCAGTATTTCTTTATTTCCGCTTCCATTCAGACCGCAGTTAAGAAATACCTGAAGAATCCCAAACACACGGATATCCGCAATCTGCCTGAAAAGGTATGCTTCCAGCTGAATGATACCCATCCCACCGTTGCCGTTCCCGAACTGATGCGTCTGCTGATGGACGAATACAATCTGGAATGGGATGAGGCATGGGAAATCACCAACAAAACCTGCGCTTACACCAACCACACCATCATGGCGGAAGCACTGGAAAAATGGCCCATCGAGCTGTTCTCCCGCCTGCTGCCCCGTATCTACCAGATCGTGGAAGAAATCAACCGCCGTTTCTGCATCGAACTGCAGCAGAGATATCCTGACCGCTACAAAGAGAAGATTGCGAAGATGGCGATTATCTACGACGGACAGATCCGCATGGCCAACATGGCAATCGTTGCAGGCTTCTCTGTAAACGGTGTTGCGCGCTTACATACTGAAATTCTGAAGAATCAGGAACTGAAGGATTTCTATGAGATGTATCCTGAAAAGTTCAATAACAAGACCAATGGTATCACACAGCGTCGTTTCCTGCTTCACGGCAACCCGCTGCTGGCTGACTGGGTTACCAGCAAGATCGGCGACGAATGGATCACCGACCTGTCCAAGATGAAAGGCCTGGAAATCTACGCAACCGACCCGAAATGCCAGGCTGAGTTCATGGAGATCAAGTATCAGAACAAGGTTCGCCTTGCAAAATACATCAAGGAACACAACAACATCGACGTGGATCCCAACTCCATCTTCGATGTACAGGTGAAACGTCTGCACGAATACAAACGTCAGCTGCTGAATATCCTGCACGTTATGTATCTGTACAACAAGATCAAGGAACATCCCGATATGGATTTCTACCCCAGAACATTCATTTTCGGTGCCAAGGCAGCTGCCGGCTATAAACTGGCGAAGCTGACCATCAAACTGATCAACAGCGTTGCCGACGTTGTCAACAATGATGCTTCCATCAACGGCAAGATCAAGGTTGTATTCATCGAAGACTACCGTGTATCCAATGCAGAGTGGATCTTCGCAGCATCCGATGTCAGCGAACAGATTTCCACAGCAAGTAAGGAAGCTTCCGGTACCGGTAATATGAAGTTTATGCTGAACGGTGCGCTGACTCTGGGTACCATGGACGGTGCAAATGTAGAAATCGTCGAAGAAGTCGGCAATGATTATGCATTCATCTTCGGTCTTTCCGCTCAGGAAGTCATCGATTACCAGAACTACGGCGGTTACAACCCCATGGATATCTTCAACAACGACATGGAAATCCGTCAGGTACTGATGCAGCTGATCAACGGTTTCTACTCACCGGACGATCCGGAACGTTTCAGAGACCTGTACAACTCTCTGCTGAATACCTACGTAACCTCAAGAGCAGATACCTACTTCATTCTGAAGGATTTCCGCTCCTACGCAGACGCACAGTGCCGCGTGGAAGCCGCTTACAGAAACACCGGCTGGTGGGCAGAAGCAGCCATCCGCAATGTGGCCAATGTAGGCAAATTCTCGTCCGACAGAACCATCCAGGAATATGTGGATGATATCTGGCATCTGGATAAGATCAAAGTAGAACTGGATACGGAAGAATAATATTTGCAATTTATAATTCAGATTTGTCAGGAACCTCATGCGTTGAGTCGCGTGGACATTGCAAAATACCCTGCACGGGGACGTTTGACACGATCCCCGCTGCAGGGTATTTTCTTTTCACACAAAAATTTTCATACTAATTCCGAACAGCAGCTACTCTCCCATTACCCGGATCAGATTGATCATTTCCACCGCGCTGAGTGCACAGTCATAGCCTTTGTTGCCGGCTTTTGTGCCTGCGCGTTCGATAGCCTGCTCAATGGTGTCCGTGGTGAGGACGCCGAACAGTACCGGAATATCGCTGTTTAATGACACAGTTGCAATGCCTTTTGATACTTCCGCGCACACATAATCATAATGGGATGTACTTCCGCGGATGACAGCGCCTACACAGATGATGGCATCGTATTTGCCGCATTTTGCCATTTTGGATGCAATCAGAGGGATTTCAAAAGCGCCGGGCACCCATGCCACATCGATCATATCGTCCTTTACACCGTGACGTACCAGACCGTCCACTGCACCGCTTAACAGTTTGTTTACGATAAATTCATTAAAACGTGCTGCTACAATTCCGATCCGTACATCTCCTGCAATCATATTGCCTTCTAAAACTCTCATATTGATTTACTCCTTCAGTTATTGATTTTGATTTTTGTATTTGTATCGTTATTTTTTCTTTATTGTATCCGATGCTCTGCCGCATGAATCTAATACTGAATCAGATGTCCCATCTTTTTCTGCTTCGTTTTCAGGTAAAACAGGTCATAGGGCGTTGCTTCCATCTGAATGGGACGGCGTCCGTTTACCTGTGTTCCGTATTTTTCCAGTCCTTCGATTTTCAGCGGATTGTTGGTCATCAGTTCCACTGATTTCACTCCCAGATCCCTTAAAATCTGAGCAGCGATGGAATATTCTCTCGCATCTTCTTCAAATCCCAGTGCCAGGTTTGCCTGCACGGTATCCATACCCTGGTCCTGCAGCTCGTAAGCGCGGATTTTATTGATCAGGCCAATTCCGCGTCCTTCCTGACGGAGATAAACCAGCACGCCCCGGCCTTCTTTTTCCAGCGCTTTCATGGCGGCATCATACTGCTGCCCGCAATCACAGCGGGAAGAACCGAAAGCATCTCCGGTCATACACTCGGAATGCACACGGCAGAGAACATTTTCCCCGTCAGACACATCTCCTTTTACCAGCGCAATATGATGTTCGCCGTTCAGTGTATTCTGATAGCCGTAAACCATGAATTCTCCGTATCGGGTAGGCATCTTTGCCCGTGCTGCACGGACAATCTGCATTTCTGTCCGTCTGCGGTACTCCTGCAGTGCCTTGATGGTAATAAATTTCATATTCCACTTTTCCGCCATCTGTGCAATCTCGGGGCTGCGCATCATGGTGCCGTCTTCCCGCATAATCTCACAGCACAGGCCGCAGGGCTTCAGGCCGGCAATCTTCATCAGATCCACCGTAGCTTCCGTGTGACCGTTTCTCTGCAGAACTCCGCCGGGTCTGGCCTGCAGCGGGAACATATGACCCGGTCTGCGGAAATCCTCCGGCTTTGCATCATCCCTGACACAGGCCATGGCTGTCATGGAACGCTCCACCGCGGAAATCCCGGTGGTGGTATCCACTCCGTCAATGGAAACCGTAAATGCCGTGCTGTGGTTGTCCGTATTATAGGAAACCATCTGCGGCAGACTCAGTTTTCTGCACAGTTCCTCATCCATGGGCATGCAGATCAGTCCTTTTGCATATGTTGCCATAAAATTCACATTTTCCGTAGTGGCAAATTCCGCCGCACAGATCATATCCCCCTCATTTTCCCGGTTCTCGTCATCGGTAACCAGAATAATTTCTCCGTTTCGCAGCGCTTCCACTGCCTCTTCTATCGTATTATATTGAAACATCCTGTCCAGCCTCCTTAATCCGTATTCAATGAAATGTTGTCAATACATCATTTATCAATCTATCCTTTGTCAGTACATCAGAATCCATTTTCCGCCAGCCATTCCAGGCTGATTTTTCCGGAACCGGATGACCGGTTCGTCGTTTCCCTGCTTTTTTCCATTTCTCTGCTCTCCGGCGCCAGCCCCAGCAGCTTTTCCACATATTTGGAGATTACGTCATTCTCCAGATTCACCACATCCCCCGTTTTTTTCTCTGAAAGAATCGTTTCCTTCGCCGTATGTGGGATAATTGATACAGAAAATGTGGTGCCGGTGATTTTCGCCACAGTCAGGCTGATTCCGTCGATGGCAATGGAACCCTTTTCCACAATGTAGCGCATGATGTCCGGCGCTGCCTGCACCGTATACCAGATGGCGTTGTCGTCCTTTTCCAGGCTGACGATAGTACCGGTTCCGTCGATATGTCCTGATACAATGTGACCGCCGAAACGTCCGTCCGCCGCCATGGCCCGTTCCAGATTCACATGACTGCCGGTGCGGAGCGCCCCCAGCGATGACCGCTCCAGCGTCTCACGCATCACATCAGCTGTAAACAGATGGCCGTTTACGCTGGTAGCCGTCAGACATACGCCGTTGACCGCAACGCTGTCGCCAACCCGCAGGTCGCTGAAAATCACATTGCCTTCTATTGTCAGAATGCAGGACTTTGCACCGGGGCGGATTCCCCGGATACAGCCCTTTTCCTCTACGATTCCTGTAAACATGGATAAATAACCTCACTTTCCAGCAGCAGGTCCGGTCCCAGCCTGGTAATCACCGGCTCCGACAGCAGCCACGCCTCATCCGGCGCATCCACACCGCTGCCGCCGAGAGGAGAAGGAGCTCCTTTTCCACCAAACAGTTTGGGAGCGATGTAGGCCTGAACCTTATTGACAATCCTGCTTCTCAGTGCCGATTCATGCATCTGTGCCCCGCCTTCCAGCAGAATGCTGTCGATCCCTTCCTGACCCAGAAGATTCATCAGCTTTGACAGATCCACATGGCCGTTTTCATCCGCATCCACATGCAGAATTCGGCAGCCCGCAGCCTCCAGACGGGAGGCTTTTCCTGAATCTTTTTCCGGCTGCACTGCTGCAATCCACAGCGGAATTTCACCCGCGCTCTGCACCAGCTGACTGTCCTCCGGAATCCGAAGGGAACTGTCACAGACGATCCGCACCGGATTGCGCCCGCCTTCCAGGCGGCAGTTCAGCATGGGATCATCTTTCAGAACTGTCTGAATCCCCACCATGATTGCCATGTACCGGTTTCTATCCTCATGCACACGTCTGCGGGCGGTTTCACCGGTTATCCACCTTGATTTTCCGCTCACTGTGGCAATCCTGCCGTCCATGGTCATGGCATATTTCATCACCACATAGGGACGTTTTGTCTTTATATAGTGGAAAAACACCTCATTCACTCTGTCACATTCCGCTTCCAGCACATGCTCCGTCACCTGAATTCCATGTGCTCTCAGCAATGTCACGCCTTTTCCTGCCACCAGCGGATTCGGATCGGAAGAACCGATGAAAACCCGCGCAATTTTATGTTCCAGTATGGCCTCCGTACAGGGAGGCTGTTTGCCCTGATGACAGCAGGGTTCAAGCGTAACATAAAGATCCGCTCCTGCCGCATCCTCAGGATTTTTCAAAGCGGCAAATGCTTCCCGTTCCGCATGGAGATTTCCGTACTTCGTATGGTAACCGCCTGCGATCACATTTCCGTCCTTCACGATCACGGCGCCCACCATGGGGTTCGGATTCACCTTCCCGCAACCTTTTTCTGCCAGTTCCAGAGCCAGACGCATGAATTTTTCATCAAAACCGCTGTCCAAAATCTTCCCCTCCTTCATGAATTGATATCGGATGAGAACCTTTTGGTTCGTTTCATAAAAAAAGCTCCGGGAGAAAAATCTCTCAGAGCTTAACTGCGTATCTTTTGTATCTGCTATGTAAATAAACCTTCATGCCGGACATTGGAAAATCCGCTGTCCGCATCATGCTTTATAATAAATTCTTATCTATATATCAAATACATCTGCTGCACTTCTTCCATCCAGACTATACTGTCGGCTCCGGAGTTCCACCGAATCATTCCCGTAACGGGCTCGCGGGCTATACCGCCGGTAGGGACTTGCACCCTGCCCTGAAGTTCTCATCTGGGTCTATTATAACGCAGTAAAGTACAGATGTAAAGAGGAATATTCGTTACTGTTCAGAGCCAGGCAGATTTGCACAAAAAGTGTGACGAATGCTTGCATTCACGAGCACTTTTTTGTAAATCTATTTGACGGATACGCCACACCGAGGAAACACACAGTGTTTTCGAGATTGGCTCTGAACAGTAACCTAATATGCTCTCAGCAGAAATGCCATGTATAAGGGGAGCGTGAGCACCTGACCTGATCTGCCCACATTATAATCCCCCAGCTTAATTGCGCTGTTAACATGGTATTTTTCAGGATGACGCAAAATGGTTTTTGTACTTTTCGTGTTACCGGTAGATGCTTTTACCTCAACCAGCGTACATTCACCTTTGTAACGGATGACAAAATCAACCTCCAGGCCACTGTCCTTATGGAAATAATATAATTTTCGCCCCATCTTGGCAAATATATCCGCAATGAGATTTTCAAAAACTGCACCTTTATAGGCATAAAGGTTTCCCTGAAGAATATCATACTGCGTACCATCTTCCAGCATACTGACAAACAGGCCGCAATCCCGCATGTATACTTTGAACACATCTTCCTGCGCATTCCCATCCAATGGAAGTTCTGTAATAGAAAGGTTATAGCATCTGGAAATGATTCCCGCATCCTCAATCCACTGCAGACTCCCTGCATATCTGGAAGCTGTTGATCCCTTTTTTACCACAGAATACTGAAATTTTTTATTTTCCTTACTGAGCTGTTTCGGAATAGACTGAAAACATTCTTTAATTCGCGATTTATCTTTTTTCTCCGCATATTTTACCATGTCATCCTCATAAGAACGGACAATATCCCTTTGGATGTGCAGTACCTCATCCATCTGTTTTGTATCCACAAAAGTCTGCACGGCATCCGGCATGCCTCCGACAACAGTATACTGCAAAAGCAGCTGCTTCATACGATTGTGCAGAGCATCCGGAACAGGCGTCTCGGTTTCCAGGTTTTTCTTCATCATTTCAATCACCGGCGAACCAATTCCGTTTGCCCACAGAAATTCCTCAAAATCCAGAGGATACATATCAACCACTGTTTCCGAACCCACCGGAATTGATTTCGGTTCCTTTCCATATCCTTTTACACCCAACAGCGAACCCGTACCAATGACATCAAATCTGCCGTCAATCCGAAAAAACTTCAGAGCAGTTCTGGCTTCCGGACAATCCTGAATCTCATCCAGTACAAGAACTGTCTCACCGGCTTCGAAAACTGCAGCACTTCCAAGCAGCGCAGACAGCATCATAATGATGTTGTCGATTTCCAGAGATCCGGAAAAAACCGAGGCATAATCCGGATTCTCGAAAAAATTCAAGTAAACAACGTGTTTATAATTTTTCTTTGCAAAATCCAGAACGGAAAATGTCTTTCCGCACTGTCTGCATCCTTTGATAATAAGCGGTTTATGCCCGGACGTGTTTTTCCAGTCAATCAGCGTCTGTTCAATTTTCCGTTTCAACATATCATTTCTGCCTCCTGATCCTGTTAATATCAAATATATACTGATTCTGCTGCTATCAATTATATGCGAAACTTCATTTTTTTCAAGGGACTTTTTGACATAAAATAAATATTTTTCAAAGGACTTTAAAAGAGAAACTGCAACTTTTTCAAACGACTTTTTACAAAAAGGTACAACTTTTTCTTATTTTAACTGCATCAGCGCTGCTGTTTCCCGGAATCTCACATTCCCAACTACTCCGGTTTGCAGGAACATCCGATGCCCAGACCGTCCGGTCCGATATGACAGCAGAGTCCGAAGGACAGATCATCGCACATGACATCCATACCGGGGAATGCTTCTCTGATTTCCTGTACCCATTCCTCTGTGACCTCCGGTGAACTGCTGGAAGCTGCCAGGAGATATACCTTTCCGGCTTCATATGCATCTTTAAAAGTCACTGTCAGATCGGTTCTCATGGCTTCGATCATGGCTTTTCTTGCTTTTTTCATCCCTCTTGTCTTCTGGAAGATATCCAGCTTTCCCACACCGAATTTCATAACCGGCTTGATATTCAGTATGGAACCGACCGCAGCCACGGCAGGAGTCACTCTGCCGCCTTTTTTCAGATATTCCAGTGTGCTGATCGCCACGTAAATACTCATATTTTCCCTGGTATCTTCCAGGATTCCGCGGATTTTTTCCGCCCCGTAACCCTTTTCGACCATCTCCACAGCATCCAGCACAGTGCGGTGCAGAGGTGTGGAAACACGTCCGCAGTCCACTACGAAAACCCTGCCTTCATATTCCGCTTCCTGAGCCATGGCCTGGGCTGTCATGCAGGAACCGCTCAGGCCGCTGCTGATGGGCAGATACAGAATCTCATCATATTCTTTCAGCATCTCATCCCACAGATCCATTACATCCTGCGGGGTCGGCTGGGAAGTTGACACATCAATTCCGCTGCGCAGTTTTTCAAAAAAAACCTCTTTAGAAAGGTCCACATTTTCATAATATGTTTTCCCTTCAATATTAAACGGCATGGGAAGCACCCGGATTCCCAGTGCCTTTGCTTCTTCCTGTCTGATTCCGCTGTGACTGTCGGTCATAATTCCTGTTGATTTCATATTTCACCTTTTATCCTTCCGCATTGACAACCATCTTTTTTCCTGACCGTCTGAACTTCCATAACCATCCGATCCTCCGGTTATTGTTCAGAGCCAGCTTCGAAAACACTGCGTGTTTCCCCGGTGTGATATATCCGCCGGTCCAACGTCTGACTTGACAGACCGCAGATTATTCTGATAGTATAAGTTACATTTGTATCGCAAGAAACAATTGTATCACCACCTTTTTCAGGTGTCCATCGGGAAATGATAAAATCGGTGAAAAAGAAACAAAATACGGGGGTTTGTGTCAGATGAACCGAAGAAATATTTCAAATGAATTTTTAAAAGAATGCATCGCAGATGCTTTAATCCAGCTCATGAAAGAAAAACCGCTGGAAGCAGTCACCATAACCGAAATGACAAATCTGGCGGGTGTCGGGCGCTCTACCTACTACCGCAATTTCACTTCAAAAGAAGATATTCTGTGTTTCAAGCTGTATCTTATGGGAAAACGGTGGATACAGAAGAAATCACCCGACGGAAGTCCGGAGCCGAAAGAACTCATCCTGAGTTTCTGCTATTATCTCTGCAATATCCATGAATTACTGGACCTGCTTTACCAGAACGGCCAGATTTATCTTGTCTGTACCACTCTGTACAGCATAATCGGTCCTTCTGAAGAGGATGATAAAAGAACCACGTTTCGCAAAGCTTTTCAAAGCTTTGGCATCTTCGGGATTATTTTTCAGTGGCTGAAAGGCGGAATGGAAGAAGGGCCCGAAGAGCTGGCCCGGTTAATCGACGAAAGGAACCTGACAAAATCGTAGGTTCCTTCCGTAATCGGAGTTCTTACTATTACTCCTGTTCCAGCATACCCGTGTACAGCTGATAGTACACACCTTTTTCTTTCAACAGAGACTCATGATTGCCCCGTTCAATGATTTTTCCGTGATCCAGAACCATGATTACATCAGAGTTCTTGATGGTGGAAAGGCGGTGCGCAATGACAAATACAGTCCTTCCTTCCATCAGGTGATCCATGCCTTCCTGCACGATTTTTTCCGTACGGGTATCGATGCTGGAGGTTGCTTCGTCCAGAATCAGTACCGGCGGATCGGCGACAGCGGCTCTGGCGATTGCCAGCAGCTGGCGCTGTCCCTGCGACAGGTTGGCGCCATCTCCGGTCAGCATGGTATCATACCCCTGAGGCAGATGCTCGATAAAATATTCCGCATTGGCCAGACGGGCTGCTGCCTTCACCTGTTCATCGGTGGCATCAAGCCGGCCATAACGGATATTCTCCATGACAGTGCCCGTAAACAGATGGGTGTCCTGCAGCACGATTCCCAGGGAACGGCGCAGATCTGCCTTTTTGAATTTATTGATATTGATTCCGTCATAACGGATCTTGCCTGAATTGATGTCATAAAAACGGTTCAGCAGATTGGTAATTGTCGTTTTGCCGGCACCGGTAGCACCTACAAACGCAATCTTCTGACCGGGTTTTGCGTACAGATTGATATCCTGTAGCACAATTTTATCAGGATTATAGCCGAAATCCACATTTTCCATGTAGATATCGCCTTCCATCTTTTTATAGGTGGTGGTATCGGTTGCTTTGTGGTAGTGCTTCCATGCCCAGGTTCCGGTCCGTTCTTTCGATTCGGTGATGTTGCCCTGCGCATCTTCATGGGAACGTACCAGCATGACGTATCCTTCATCCTTCTCGGGCTCTTCATCCAGAAGTGTGAAGATACGGTCCGCACCGGCCAGTGCCATGATAATGGAGTTGAACTGCTGGGAAACCTGTGTGATCGGCATGTTGAAACTCCGGTTAAACTGCAGGAAGCTGGCCAGTTTGCCCAGTGTCATCCCGCCGAAACCGGTAATCGACATCAGTGAACCGGCAACAATACACAGCACAAAACTGATATTGCCCAGATTGCCGTTAACCGGCATCAGAATGTTGGCAAAAGTATTGGCCTTATCCGCACTGTCGCACAGGGCATCGTTCAGTTTATTGAATTCCTCAATATTTTTCTCCTCATGACAGAATACCTTGACTACTTTCTGGCCGGACATCATTTCTTCAATGTAACCGTTCACCGCACCCAGTGCTTTCTGCTGCTTCATAAAATACATGCCGGATTTTGCACCCAGTTTCCGCGCCGCCACAATCATGACTCCGCACATGCACAGCGTCAGAACCGTCAGCGGTACACTCAATATGATCATGGAAATCAGCACACCCACAATGGTGATGCAGGAAGATACGATCTGAGGAAAACTCTGGCTGATCATCTGCCTCAGCGTATCGGTATCGTTGGTGTACATACTCATGATGTCGCCGTGGGTATGGGTATCAAAATACCGGATCGGCAGCTTTTCCATGTGGCTGAACATATCGATTCTCAGCTGACGCAGTGTTCCCTGGGTTACATTAACCATAATTCTGTTGTATCCGTAAGTACACAGCGCACCTGCTGCATAAATGCAGGCCAGACGCAGAATTGCATGCAGCAGCGGTGAAAAATCAGGTTCTGCCTGCCCCACCAGCGGTGTAATATAATCATCGATCAGAGACTGAAGGAACATGTTGCCGGCAATCTGAGCCATGGCGCTGAAAAAGATCATAAACACAACCAGAAGACAGACCCATTTATAATAATGAAGAATATAGCCGGCCATCCTCTTAAATACCTTCATGGGACTTTTTCCGGATGCCATCTCCGCTTTCATGCCGGGCTTTCCGGGACCGTGTCCGGGACCAGGACCGGGACCATGAGCAGGAGCGGAATTATTATTCTTACTCATCCTCTTTTCCTCCCTTCACCTGAGATTCATATACTTCACGGTAAATCGCATTGCTTTCCAGCAGCTCATCATGGGTTCCGATACCGTTGATCCGGCCTTCTTCCAGCACAATGATCCGGTCAGCATCCTGAACAGAAGAGATACGCTGTGCAATGATCAGTTTTGTGGTATCGGGGATTTCCTCACGGAACGCCCTGCGGATCATGGCATCCGTCTTCGTATCCACCGCACTGGTGGAATCGTCCAGTATCAGGATCTTCGGTTTCTTCAGAAGTGCTCTGGCTATACACAGCCGCTGCTTCTGGCCGCCTGAAACATTGGTACCGCCCTGTTCGATCCAGGTATCATATTTATCAGGGAATGTCTGAATGAATTCATCCGCCTGAGCCAGCCGGGAAACCCGTTCGATTTCCTCATCGGATGCCTGCGCGCTGCCCCACCGGAGATTATCCCTGATCGTGCCGGAAAACAGCTCATTTTTCTGCAGAACCATGGAAACCTCATCACGCAGCGTCTCCAGGTCGTATTCCTTTACGTCGATGCCGCCTACACATACGGAGCCTTCCGACACGTCGTACAGACGGGGAATCATCTGAACAAATGTGGATTTGGAACCGCCGGTGCCTCCGATGATTCCGATAGTCTCGCCGGATCTGATATGAACATCGATATCCTCCAGTACATCCTGACCGTCTTTGCGGTAGGAGAAATTCACATGATTGAAATCAATGGAACCGTCTGCCACGGTTTCAACCGGATTCTCCGGATTGACAATATCAGCCTGCTCTGTCAGGATTTCCGCGATACGGTCCATGGAAGCTTTTGACATGGTCAGCATGACGAAAATCATGGACAGCATCATCAGACTCATAAGAATATTCATAACATAATTGAACATACTCATCAGTTCACCGGTGGTCATGGTCTCAGAAACGACCATCTGCGCACCAAACCAGGAAATGGACAGAATACATCCATACACTGTCATCTGCATGACAGGCATGTTTTTACAGATGATCTTTTCCGCTTTCACGGAAAGCAGGCAGAGCTCCGTGCAGGCCTTTTCCATCTTCGTGATTTCGTGATCCTCGCGCACATAGGACTTTACCACCCGTATGGCGTTGACATTTTCCTGCACACTGGCATTCAGATTATCGTATTTTTTGAACATCCGCGTAAATACGGGAAATGATTTGCCCACGATAATTGCCAGCGCCGTTCCAAGGATGACAATGGCCACCAGAAATACACTGGACAGCCGGGCATTGATCATGATCGTCATGCCCAGTGCGCAGATCAGGGTAACCGGTGCACGGGTGCACATGCGCAGTACCATCTGATAGGAATTCTGTACATTGGTCACATCCGTAGTCATACGGGTTACCAGACCTGCCGTTGAATATTTGTCAATGTTGGAAAAAGCAAATGTCTGAATGTTCTCAAACATGGCTTTTCTCAGATTCCGGGCAAAGCCGGAACTGGCCTGCGCCGCAAAACGTCCCGCCAGTACACCGAAGGTCAGGGACAGCATGGCCAGAAGCAGCATAACAAGGCCCACTTTAATGGCATAACCCACGTTGCCCTTTGCGATTCCGTTGTCGATGATATTGGCCATCAGAAACGGGATCAGAACTTCCATAAAAACCTCCAGCACCGCAAAAACGGGCGTCAGTATGGATGGTTTCCTGTACTCTTTTACCTGAGCCAGTAATGTCTTCAGCATCGTTTTCTTCTCCTTTTTAATGATCCAGCATCTCCAGATTTTTTCTGATCCGCTCCATAACGGATATGAAAGTTTCCATCTCCTCCGTGGAAATTCCATCCACCAGATCCACTTCCATCTGATCCAGCGAACTCAGAATCCGGTTGTTGGCCTGCAGCCCTTTCTGTGTCACCACAATTTTTTTCAGGCGTGCATCAGTCTTCACCGACTCTCTCCGGATAAAACCATTCTTTTCCAGCAGCTGGAGAACGCTGGTCACAGAAGCTCTGGAAATCTCCAGATGCTTCTCTACATCCCGCTGAAAAAGATCCCGTCTGCTGCCTTCTTTCACCAGATAGCCCATCAGGTACCCCTGAAACCCGGTAAGTCCTGATTCCTCAGACAGATGATCGATCCGCTTTTTAACCAGATTTGACAATTTTCTAATCTCAAATCCGACTCTGTACTGCATAACACAACACCTCTCTCAGTACAACGCTCTTCCGAAAAAAGCAGTACGGCAGCGATCACGGTTTCCGTGATTCCCTGCCGATTAAAATATGTAGGTTATCTAACTGTAAGTCATCTAACTATCTGGTATTATACTGACTCTTACTGTAAATGTCAACGGACTTTTTCAGTTCTGCGATTTATGTTCACCGGTGATGGAATAGATCACCCATTCTGCAATATTGGTGGCATGATCGCCGATCCGTTCAAAGTATTTGGCAACCATCAGAAGATCGGTCGCCTGCTCACCGCAGGAACGATCCTGAGCGATCATTTCAATCAGTTCATTCTTCACCTTGCTGAACAGTTCATCTACCCGGTCGTCCCTGTCAATAACAGCCTGGGCCCGGTCCAGGTCTCTGCTGACAAAGGCTTCCATGCTTTTTACCACCATATCAGTTGTTTCCGCAGCCATTTCCTGAATATGGGTCAGCTTTTTGATGTAGGTCTGTCCTGCAAACATCAGGGATATTTCCGCAATATCCGCTGCCTGATCCCCAATCCGCTCCATATCGGTTACCATTTTCATGGCTGCAGATACGTTTCTCAGATCCGTAGCCACCGGCTGCTGACAGAGAAGAAGCTTCATGCACAGCCCTTCAATGACATTTTCCTGTTCGTTGATTTCCTCATCATTTGCCATAATTTTTCTGGCCAGTTCCACATCCTGATTGACCAGTGCGGTAATTGCTGATTCAATGGCTTTCTCAATGAGGCAGCCCATATGAATCATCTCGTTGTTCAGCTGCTCCAGCTGTTTTTCAAATCTGGTTCGCATCCTTGTTTCCTTTCCGGGCCTGCGGACATTTTCGTTCCCGGCCCTTTGAATATTTTCGATTTATCAGCCAAAACGTCCGGAAATATAATCCTCTGTCTTTTTATTTTTAGGCATATTGAACAGTTCCTCCGTTGGTGCAGCTTCAATGACCTCACCCAGCAGGAAAAATACGGTTTCATCGGAAACACGAGTTGCCTGCTGCATATTGTGTGTAACCACAACCACCGTATATTTTTTGCGCAGTTCAATCATCAGTTCCTCCACCTTCAGCGTGGAAATGGGATCCAGAGCCGATGTGGGCTCATCCATCAGCAGAACATCAGGCTGAACAGCCAGTGCACGTGCGATACAGAGACGCTGCTGCTGCCCGCCGGAAAGCCCCAGCGCCGATTTTTTCAGCCGGTCCTTGACTTCATCAAAAATTGCTGCGCCGCGCAGACTTTCTTCCACGATCTGATCCAGCTTTGCCTTGTTTTTTATGCCGTGAATCCTCGGTCCGTAGGCAATATTATCGTAAATACTCATGGGAAAGGGATTGGGCTGCTGGAATACCATTCCCACTTTTTTCCGAAGCAGGGTAGTATCCACTTTCGGTCCGTAAATATCCTCTCCATCCAGCAGAACTTTGCCTGTGATTTTACAGCAGTCCACCAGATCATTCATGCGGTTCAGTGTTTTCAGATAGGTGGATTTGCCGCAGCCGCTGGGCCCGATAAAGGCCGTAACCGCGTTGGATTTGATATCCAGGTTGATATTTTTTAATGCATGGTTTGTACCATAATATAAATCCAGATTTCTGGTACTGATTTTAATGTCTGACATATTTTCCTCCGACGTCCTTGAAACGCTCTTTTATTCGAATATTTTCTGAAAAACTACATTACTCTTTCGTCCTGCTGCCTATTTTTTCTTCGATACATCGAATTTTGAAGACAGATAATGGGTCAGGAAATTGATCAGCAGCACCAGTACCAGCAGAACAACCGCAATACCGAATGCAATTTCATACTCGCCGTTCTGCATGCTCAGATACATCTGAATCGTCATGGTTCCGCCTGACTGGAATATTTTATCAAAAAATGCTCCTGCCGTTTTGGGAAGCGCATAGCCGCTGCCTGCCGTAAACAGCAGTGCCGCCGATTCACCGACGATTCGGCCGATTGCGAGGATGATACCGGTTATAATACCAGGCATGGCAGCCGGCAGAAGAATGGTACGGATCATGTACCATTTCTCAGCGCCCATGCCGAGAGCGCCTGTCCGGTAGCTGTCGGGAACCGTCTTCAGCGCCTCCTGTGTATTCCGGGTAATCAGCGGAAGTACCATCAATGTCATGGTCAGGCTGCCTGTCAGAATGGAATAACCCAGCTTCAGCACACTTCCGAAAAAGATGAAGCCAAACAGACCAAAAATAATGGAAGGAATGCCGGAAAGTGTCTCGGTGGTAAACTCAATCATCCGAACCAGTTTCCCCGGTTTTGCGTATTCATTCAGATAAATGGCACTGCCGATCCCGATGGGTGCTGCAAAAAGCAGTGTAATTACAATGACAAATAACGTATTTAAAATGTTGCCCGCAATACCGGTGGTTCCCTTCAGGACAGAAGTCTCATTCAGCAGAAAGGAAGGAGTCACGGTCCGGATTCCCCGGACAAATACGTAACCGAGGATGCCCACCAGAATCAGTACGGAAATCAGCGCACACAGATTGATGATGCCCCGAACGATTATATCGCTTTTACGCCTCATTTTCATTCGCTCCTTTCTTCAGGAAAGCACTCAGGATTCCGTTTACGATCATGATAAAGAGGAACAGCACCAGACCGATGGTAAACAGTACCTGTCTGTGTGTACCGGATGCATATCCCATCTCACTTACAATGGCGGTGGTCAGGAATTTGACCGAGTTGAACGGCAGCGGGATGTTAACGGAACTGCCGGATACCAGCGTGATGGCCATGGCTTCACCGATGGCACGTCCCACACCCAGCACAACTGCCGTTGCAATACCTGATTTCGCAGCGGGGAGAAGTACTTTGAAAATCGTCTGCTCGTGGGAAGCGCCAAGGGCCAGAGATGCAAATTTCAGTTTGGGATCAAGGGCCCGCAGTGCCGATTCACTGATATTGATTACTGTGGGAAGAATCATCAGAGCCAGCACCAGCACCGCTGAAATCAGATTGGAGCCGCCTGTATACTGATGAGTGGATGAACCGGCAAACAGGAATTTCTCCAGTTTGTACATGATGGGATTCAGAATCATCAGACCGATCAGCCCGTAAATGACAGAGGGAATCCCCGCCAGAAGTTCTACTGCCGGACGTACGATTCCGGCCAGCTTCTTCGGTGCGGTCTCTGCCAGGAAAACGGCTGTCAGAACGCCGATGGGAACTCCGATCAGCACAGCCAGGGCCGTACCGATGATGGATGTGAGAATGATGTATAAAATGCCGTAGGATGGCTCAGCTGCTGTGGGTGCCCATTCGGTTTCAAAAAGGATTTTGCCGATGCCCACCTTTACCAGAGCAGGCGTACCGTTTATGATCATGTAAATCGTAATAATCGCAACCGCAACAATGGCAAGAACACCGCATACGGTAAAAATCACCTGTGCCGCAGTTTCTCCTGCAGATCTGCCCGCACTTCCGGACAGAATGCTTGTCTGCTTTTTATTGTTTTTATTCTGTGTCTGCATGGAAATGTCCTTTCAGAATTGTCTGGTAAACTTTAGAAATAATTCCCGCATGTTCGATCCACACAGGAGTCTCTTCAGAACATACAGGAATTATTTTAGAATATACAGGAATTGTTTCAGAGAAGTATAATATTTATCACTTTTCCTGCTTAATCAACGGTAATCAGACCAACCTGTTCAACCAGTGCTTTTCCTTCATCTGATTTCAGATAATCGAATAATGCCTGTACCGGTTCGCTCTGTTCGCTGATTTCGCCTTTTGTAGCCATAACAAACGGTCTGCACAGGAAGTAGCTGCCGCCCTTGATATTTTCTGCTGTGGGTTCCACGCCTTCCAGTTTCATGGCATTGACTGTATCATCAACTACATCGAGAGATACATAACCGATGGCACCGGGTGTGGATGCAACCTTTGCCAGTACAGCGCCCGTGCTGTCCAGTTCGTTGGCATATTTGCACTGATCTTCTACTTCCAGCAGTTCTTCAAAAGCACCTCTTGTACCGGAACCTGCTTCACGGCCGATGACAACGATTGCTTCATCATTGCCTTCCAGACCGGACCAGTTGTCGATTTTGCCGGTGTAAATGTCGGTCAGCTGCTGTTTGGTCAGATCTTCTACTGTTACATCCTTGTTTGTAACAACAGCGATTCCGTCAATGGCAACGATATTCTCAACCACACCTGCAGATTTTTCACTGTCTGTCAGATTTCTGGAAGAATTTCCGATATCTACGGTACCGGCTGTTACCGCTTCGATTCCGGCAGAAGAACCGGTGAATTCGGGAGTAACCGTTACGCCGGGATATTTTGCTGTAAATGACTCTGCCAGAGCCTGTGCCAGCTTCTGCATGGATGTGGAACCGGACATGGAAATCTTGCCGCTCAGATTGGAATAATCATTCTCTTCGGCTGAATCACCGGCTGCATTTTCACCTGCTGCAGCGGCTGTTGTATCGCCTGCTGCCGAAGTATCATCTGTATTTCCACCACATGCTGTAAACATACCTAATGCCAAAGTCATAACGCCTGCCAGAGCTGCTGCTCTCATCATATTCTTTTTCATTTCAGTTTCCTCCACTATAAAACTGTTGTTGGATTTACCGGTCTGTATGTACGATTGCTCCGAAATCTTCCGCAGTTCGGATATCTCCTGCAACCTGACCGGCCGGGATGATTTCCTCATCTCTGGCTCCGAGTTTACCACTTTGTTTCAAAGCCAACTATCATAGTGAAGAAAAAGATATGTAAATCCTTTGTAAAATGTAATTGATTTTATTTTACTGCTCTGTAAAGCGGATAATCTCCCCGCCCTGTCACAATCCGATATCCGATTGCTTCCATCTGCTCCTCCAGAAGTCGTTTATTCTCTGCTGCATCGGAACCCGTGTGCAGCTTATTGTTGTAAAGCAGGTATTTTTCTCTCACATCTTCCGGTGAAAGATTGGGCATAATGACATTGGCGCCTGCCAGAATCCCCTGCTCTCTTCCATCCTTACAGATACTTCCCAGTGCAGTTGTGGCGGGCAGCAGCACCCTGGGAAGCATCAGCCGAATGATGGACAGCAGATAGACAGTCAATTCTACTGTTCCTGCCTCCTGATCGGCAAATGGTGTATCTTTATGTGGGATAAACGGGCCGATTCCCACCATCTCCGGCTCAAAATTCTTCAGAAAACGCAGGTCATTGACCAGATGTTCCACTGTCTGCCCCGGCGAGCCCACCATAAATCCGCAGCCCACCTGATAGCCCAGTTCCTTCAGATCCTGCAGGCACCGCATCCGGTTGTCCAGAGAAAGACTGGCGGGATGCAGAAGCCGGTAATGGGCATCGGTTGCCGTCTCATGCCGCAGCAGATACCGGTCCGCCCCGGCTTCCCGATAACGCCTGTAGCTCTCCCGGCTCTTTTCACCGATGGAAACCGTAACGGCACAATCGGGATATGTATTTTTTATAGAAGAAATCAGATCACACATCCTGTCATCGGTAAACCATCCGTCCTCGCCGCTCTGCAGCACAAAAGTACGGAATCCCAGATCATACCCCGCTTTACAACAGGCCAGAACCGTCTCCTTATCAAGGCGGTAGCGCTGCGCCAGCCGGTTGCTTCTTCTCAACCCGCAGTAATAACAGTCATTCTTACAATAACTGCTGAATTCAATCAATCCGCGGACATAAATATCCTTTCCGTAATACGATTCTCTGACTGCCACGGCCTTCCCGGCCAGATAAGCCGCCAGCTCCGGATTTCTTCCTTCAATCAACTGTTTCAGCTGCTCATCCGGCAGATTCCCCTCCTCTGCCAGCCGGTCAGCCAGAATAAATAAATTCTCCATTAATCCATCCCCATATTTTCCGTATTGTCGCTCTGTATTCAATTGTTTCACCGTATTTAATCGTTTCACTGTATTCAGACAGTGGCATACGCCGTCTTCGCACTGACTCCCGGCAGCCGTCCGATCTTTCCGGACATGGCACTGATAATATTCTGTGGAGCATCCACTGCCACACTGATAATATTGATGTTCTTCTCCCGGTAAGGAATCCCCATCCTGCCGATCACATATTGTCCGTACTGATGCAGAATCTCATTCAGAGAGTCAGCAGAATCATAATTCTCCACCACAATCCCGATCACCGCCACACGAGTCGGCACCTCATCCGCCGAAGCTGCCCGGACCGGCGTTCCCTTTTCTTTCCCTGCATGAACATCCTTTACTGTACGAATATCTTCCATATAATATACCTCACTGAAACGGTAAACAGCCGTTTTTATCATTATTATACGTGGTGGCAGAAAATAAAGCAAGGCGGTTGTTACAGTTTGGTTCTTCCGCCTCACAACCATCTTATCCCGGCCAAAGTCTGAACCGCTCAACTTTACATTCTTTTCATTCTATGGTATCCTTTCTGCATGAAGTCCCGGCTGCTGTTATGCCGGTATATTATCAATATTTTTTAAGGAAGCGATGATTCATGACTCGAAAGTTGTACGATGAGGATGCCCGTCTGCTGGTTTTTGACGGTACGGTTGTGTCCTGTGTATATGATGAGAAGAATAAGTGTTATGGGGTGATTCTGGATCAGACGGCTTTTTTCCCGGAGGAGGGCGGGCAGATGCCTGACCGGGGTTTTCTGGGGGAAGATCCTGTTCTGGATGTGAAGCTGAGAAAGGATCCTGTTACTTTCGAAGAAACGATTGTACATATGGTGGGACAGCCTCTGGAGCCTGGTACCGTGGTTCATGGCCGAATTGACTGGGCGCACCGTTTCGACCAGATGCAGCAGCATTCCGGCGAACATATTATTTCCGGACTGGTGAATAAATATTATCAATATAATAATGTAGGATTTCATCTGGGTGCTGAGGAGGTGACGCTGGATTTTGATGGGACGCTGACTCCTGCACAGCTTCGCGCAATCGAGATGGAAGCCAATCAGGCCGTGAAAGAGAATTTTCCGGTACAGATCAGTTTTCCTGATGCGTCCGCGCTGGCTTCTCTCAATTACCGGAGCAAGATTGAAATCAAAGGCCCTGTCCGCATTGTGGAATTTCCGGGCTATGATGTCTGTGCCTGCTGTGCACCTCATGTGCAGCGGACCGGCGAAATCGGCCTGATCAAGATTACCAATGTGCAGTCTCACAGAGGCGGTGTCCGTGTTAACATCCTCTGCGGTGACCGGGCCATTGCCGATTACACGCGCAAACAGGACAGTGTTTCCTCCATTTCAGTCCAGCTTTCTTCCAAACCGGAGCTGGTTGCCGATGCTGTGGAAAAACTGCGCGGGGACAATGCAAAGCTGAAGGAACAGATCTGCAGCCTGCAGGCAGCTCTGATGCAGGAAAAGATGAAAGCTCTGCCTTCTCCTTCAGACAGCAGACATGCCGTTCTCACAGCCTGCGAACTGGATGCCATTGCCGCCCGCAACACGGCCAATCAACTGGCCGGGCTGTATGAAGGCTTCGGAGCTGTACTGACAGGGACAGACGAACAGGGATACCGTTATGTAATTGCCAGCAGAAATCTGGACTGCAAAGCACTCGCCGGAGAACTGCGCAGCTGTTTCCAGGCCAAAGGCGGCGGTTCCCGTGAAATGATACAGGGCACGATTCACACAACAGGAAAGGAGTTTTCAAAATGGATCGAAAACAGATAAATCACGACAATAACAGATTATCCGATCTCCGGTTTCTGAAATACACTGCCATCGTACTGGCAGCTATGCTGATTTTCCGTTATTTTTCCGAAATTCTGGGCGGAATCGGTTTTTTATTTCAGGTTGCCGGTCCTCTGATTCTGGGCTGCATCCTGGCATATATTCTCAATCTGATCATGGTTCAGCTGGAACGCGGCTATGCCTGGCTGATTCACCGTTTCTGCAAAACGGAAAAACTGCTGAAACTGAGCCGGCCTCTGGGCATTATCGGATCATTTCTTCTGATCCTGCTGTTTCTGGTTTTCCTGATCTGCATGGTGGTCCCCAGGATCAGTGAAGTCGTTTTTTCAACCCTTCAGGCTCTTCAGACTCTGTTTCATGACCTGCAGGTATTTGCTGCGGAAAATGATGATGTTTTCCCTCAGATTTCCGCCTATATTATGAATCTGAATATTGACTGGCAGAACCTGCTCAAACGTGTGGTGGAATTTGCCAGCAGCGGCATCTCCAGCGCGTTTGGCAATACATTTTCCATTGTTGCTGCCGTAACCGGCAAGCTTTCCAATTTGCTTTTTGCCGCTATCTTTGCCATCTATGTTCTGGCAGGTAAAGAAAAACTCAGCCGGCAGATCAACCGGCTTCTCTCTGCAGTTCTGAAAAAACGCTGGAAAGACAGGGTTTATGAAGTGCTGGACGTATTTAACCGGAGTTTTTCCAGTTTCATCACCGGTCAGTGCATCGAAGCCGTCATCCTGGGATCGTTATGCGCTCTGGGTATGGGCATTCTGCGGCTTCCTTATGCTTCCGTCATCGGAACTCTTGTGGGTGCAACCGCTCTGATTCCCGTGCTTGGTGCATATATCGGCGGCGCCATCGGATTCATTCTGATTTTCACCGTTGCACCGATTAAAGCCGTATACTTTGTAATTTTCCTCTGCATTCTTCAGCAGCTGGAAGGCAATCTGATCTATCCCCGCGTGGTGGGAGCATCCATCGGACTGCCCGGAATCTGGGTCTTTGCAGCCGTTACCGTCGGCGCCGGTGTGGCAGGTATCCCCGGTATGCTTATCGGTGTTCCGTTGATCGCCGGAATCTACCAGCTTATGAAAAAATATGTGCCGAAAGAAAATTCATCAAAATAGCGAAAACATATCATGATGACCCGTTTTACAGCAAAAAACGCATATGCCAAAGCCCTGTTGTCCGGCTTTTTCGCATATGCGTTTGCTGATCTGCCGCTGTTCGGAAACAGACAATTCAGGCCTGTTCTGAACCATTGCATTGATTTTCACTTTTAAACGGCAGTCATATTCATGGCTTCCATCATTTCCTTCACATCCTCAAGAGACTCAGCCACATCGTCTGCCAGAGATTTCAGTTCTTCCGTGGCAGGAACCGTATCAGGTACCATAATGACATGGCATCCCGCAGCATGGGCTGCCCTTACACCATTAGGTGAATCCTCCAGCACCAGACAGTTTTCCGGTTTTGTGTACGCTTTACGCACAGCTTCCAGGAAAATATCCGGTTCCGGTTTACTTTTCTCAACCATGTTGCCAAATACCAGATGATCGAAATATTTCTCTACATCCGCCATTTTCAGAAGACGCAGCGCCGCTTTCTCTGATGTGCTGGTGGAAAGCACCACCGTGTATTTATGCGTTTTCAGATAGGACAGAAGTTCCCGCAAACCTCTTTTCACCGGAACTCCGTTGTCTTTCAGATACTGATCGATATACTTCTCTTTCAGGGTCCTCATGTAATCCAGATTCAGGTCTTCACCCAGCCAGGAACGTAAGATCTTATCACATCCAACCCGATTGACACCTTTCATGGAATTAAACATTTCCTGCTGGACGTTTTTTCCCATTTTCTGAGCAGCTGCAGTCCACGCTTCATTGTTCAGACGCTCCGTATCAAACATCAGCCCATCCATATCAAAAATAACGGTTTTAATCATGATCTTTTCCTCCTCATGCAATAGGACTCATTATCACCGGAGACTTCTCCGGCGACTGCCTACATTTTACTACCGCCCCCGGAGAATATCTGCACAAATTTTCTTTATTTTCCATCCGAATCCGTCAATTTTTCCGAAAAATCCTGAAAGAACAGCAAAATGCTGAGTTTTACCCTTTACATTTTATCAGAATTCACAAACCCGAAATGCCGACACACACATCATACTCTGCTGAACGGTATCTGAAAATCACGCAAAAATAATAATCAGTCCGGTCAGCATTCCCAGGAGGATACTGACCGCAATGAGTTTGGAGTTCCACATGTCAAGCGCCTCCGGAATCAGTTCCCCCATGACAACATAGAG
>JBJELO010000042.1:0-1077 GCA_051879195.1 Lachnospiraceae bacterium | reverse complement strand
TGGAGTTCCACATGTCAAGCGCCTCCGGAATCAGTTCCCCCATGACAACATAGAGCATGGCACCGGCGGCAAAACTCAGCATAAGACAGAGCATCACCGGTCCCATAGTCCCCAGTTTCCAGCCGATCACCGCACCGATTACTGTGGGAAAGCCGCTGGCAGCCGTCAGAAATACCGCTTTGAGCCGATTCATACCCCCACCTGCCAGAGCAACTGACACTGCCATCCCCTCAGGGATGTTGTGAATCCCTATTACTATAGCCAGAATCAGCCCGGCACTCCCCATGGAATCTGCGGCACAGGATGCCCCGATCACCATTCCCTCCGGAAGATTATGTATGGCAATCGCCAGAATCATCACGATTCCTGCAGTTAAAAGCCGGAAATTCCCCTGCTGCCCGACAAGCGGATTCTCTCCATAGCCGGATTTCAAACGGGTACAGCCGTCACGCACAGAAGCCTCAGCCGGACACCGGACATTCTCAATCCAGCTGTTCAGCCCCCATACCATGAAAAAACCGGCTGCAATCCCCGTATTCACCAGCAGAATACTCATGGGGCGGCTGGCATTTTCCGGAAGAATCGCTTCTTCTATCATATTGAAACAGACCACACTCAGCATGATTCCTGCCGCAAAGCTTACCATCAGACCTGTCAGTCTGGCAGAATCCCGGCAGAACAAGACCCCCAGCAGACCTCCCGCACCGGTTCCCAGTACCCCCGCAATCAACGTCATCATCACAATATGAACAAGCATCTACTATGCACTCCCCGTTTTCCGGTATTTCCAGAAACCTCATCCAAAACATCAGGCGATTCCTGCTCCGGTTCTTCGTAATAAAGTATGCCGGTTCCCCCCTCACGTATGATAAAAGCTTCCTGCTGGTAAAACTGTTTTAAATGATGAAAGTGTTCCGGGGGAGAAAGAAAGTTCATTGAAACAGAAAAAAGCGGGTACCGCAGAGGGTCCGCTTTTTTCCTTTAAAATCGTGTAACTGTTCAGATTATACCCTGTCAGCCAATGGATACAACCTCATATCCTGCATCCACAACTGCTTTTTTCAGTGTGTCCAGATC
>JBJELO010000041.1:0-4384 GCA_051879195.1 Lachnospiraceae bacterium | reverse complement strand
TGTACAGGGACGCGCTCTCGCTCTGATCAAACGCAGCGGATGCTAACCTCGCAAATCTTCTTACGAAGGTCCGCTCGCTAAGCACCGGCGTTTTCTACGGTCCCCTTTACAGGATATTACAGTCATTCTGCCGCCACAGGTTATTTCGTTTCCGGCAAAAGGAAGTTCTGAACAGTATGGGGGAGAAACATATATATCAGTGACTATCGGAATTTTAAATTCAAAGTTTTGGACAATTCTCTTATTATGCGTCTTTGCCCCATGTACTGTTCAGAACTTCATGTTGCCTGAGGAGTAAACCTGCGCGGCAGAATGACCATGGTGTCCTGTAAAGGGGACCGTTGACAAACGCCGGCACTTGCTTTTTCAAGCGCAAGCGCAGAAAAAGCTTAGTACCGCTGCGTTTGTCACAGAGCGAGAGCGCGTCCCCGTACAGGATATCATGGTCCTTCTGCCTAACAGACTTCATTGCTCAGGCGAAGTCTGAACAGTTACAAAAAAAAGCTGGACAGAATGGTTGATTTGTGTTATAGTTATGCGGTGTGAGTAACCGCCCGGACTTGGCACACGGAGGCTCCGACCCGTGCTCAGTTCAGGGTATGTTCCGCAGGCAGATGATCTGCCGCAATAATATTTTTTAGGGAGGTAATCAGACATGATTACAAAGGAAAGAAAAGCAGAAATTATCGCTGAATACGGCAAGACACCTACAGATACCGGTTCTACAGAAGTTCAGGTAGCTCTGTTAACAGAAAGAATCAGAGAACTGACCGAGCATCTGAAAGAACACGACAAAGACCATCATTCCAGAAGAGGTCTTCTGAAGATGGTTGGTAAAAGACGTGGTTTACTGGCATATCTGAAGAAGAACGATATCGAAGCTTATCGTAGCCTTATCAGCCGTTTAGGAATCAGAAAATAATTTTGTTTTTGGCCACAGGAGTTATATATGTGTATTTCTCCTGTGGTTTTTTGCTGAAAGACTTTTTCAGACTGAAAAACATTTTTACAAATTGACAGAAGGATGCCCGGGACCACTGAAAAGCGCAGTTGGTTGGGAATTGCTTTTTTGAAACTGCTTTTTTCAGTAGTTTCGGGCAGAACAAAGAAAGGAGCATTGAATGTATAAAAGTTATTCAATGGAACTGGCAGGCAGAACCCTGACAGTTGACGTGGGCAGAGTAGCGGCTCAGGCCAATGGCGCTGCATTTATTCATTATGGTGATACTGTTTTATTATGTACAGCAACCGCATCGGATAAACCGAGAGAAGGAATCGACTTTTTCCCGCTCAGCGTGGAATATGAGGAAAAGATGTATTCTGTCGGCAAGATTCCCGGTGGTTTTAATAAGAGAGAAGGCAAGGCATCAGAACATGCTATTCTGACTTCCCGTGTAATTGACCGTCCCATGCGTCCTCTGTTCCCCAAGGATTACAGAAATGACGTAACTCTCAATAATATGGTTATGAGTGTGGATCCTGACTGCGCACCGGAAGTAACAGCCATGCTGGGTTCTTCCATTGCTGTTTCCATTTCAGATATTCCTTTTGACGGACCGATTGCTGCCACACAGGTCGGCCTCATTGACGGAGAACTGGTTTTCAACCCGACTAATGATCAGAAACCGATATCCGATCTGGCTCTGACCGTAGCTTCCACCAGAGAAAAGGTAATCATGATCGAAGCAGGTGCCAATGAAGTTCCTGAAGACAGGATGATTGAAGCAATTTTTGCTGCTCACGAAGTCAATCAGCAGATCATTGCGTTTATTGATACAATCGTAGCAGAGTGCGGCAAGCCCAAACATGATTACGAGCGCTGCGATACACCGGAAGAACTGTGGAATGATATGACAGCTTTTGTCCCTGCCGATGAGATGGAGACCGCTGTATTCAGCGATGTAAAGCAGGTAAGAGAAGCGAATATCAAAGAGATCGAAGAGAAGCTGGCTGCACGATACGAAGAGATGAATCCCGACTGGGTTCCGCTGATCGGTGAAGCCGTATATAAATATCAGAAAAAGACGGTCCGCAAGATGATTCTGAAGGATCACAAGCGTCCCGATGGCCGTGCCATCAACCAGATCCGTCCTCTGGCTGCCGAGGTTGATCTGCTTCCCAGAGTACATGGTTCTGCCATGTTTACCAGAGGCCAGACGCAGATCTGTACTGTAACTACTCTGGCGCCTCTGTCCGACGCTCAGAAGCTGGATGGTCTTGATGTGAATGAAACCTCCAAACGCTATATGCACCATTATAATTTCCCGTCCTATTCCGTAGGTGAGACAAAGCCTTCCAGAGGACCGGGACGCCGTGAGATCGGTCACGGTGCGCTGGCTGAAAGAGCGCTGGTACCGGTGCTGCCCGGCGAAGAGGAATTCCCTTACGCAATCCGTACCGTATCCGAGACATTTGAATCCAACGGTTCTACTTCTCAGGCAAGTATCTGTGCGTCATCCATGTCATTGATGGCAGCAGGCGTACCGATCAGATCAGCGGTTGCCGGCATTTCCTGCGGTCTTGTAACAGGAGATACCGATGATGATTATATCGTACTGACTGATATCCAGGGTCTGGAAGATTTCTTCGGCGACATGGACTTCAAGGTTGCAGGCACGAAAAAGGGCATTACAGCCATTCAGATGGATATCAAGATCCATGGTCTGACACGTCCCATCATTGAGGAAGCCATTGCCCGCACAAGAGAAGCACGTCTCTATATTATGGATGAAGTGATGGCAAAAGCAATCGCTGAGCCCAGACCGGAGGTGGGCAAATATGCACCCAAGATCGACAAGATCATGATTGATCCTGCAAAGATCGGCGACGTAGTCGGCAAACAGGGCAAGATCATCAACCGTATCATTGATGAGACCGGTGTCCGCATCGATATCTCCGATGAAGGTCTGGTATCTATCTGCGGTACCGAGAAGGATATGATCGAAAAGGCGAAAAAGATGATCGAGATCATTGTAACTGATTTTGAAGAAGGACAGGTTCTGGAAGGCATTGTCGTAAGCATTAAAGAATTCGGCGCATTCCTGGAATTCGCCCCCGGCAAGGAAGGTATGGTTCATATTTCCAAAATCAGCAAGCAGCGTATCAACCGTGTGGAAGATGTTCTGACTCTCGGAGATAAGGTAAAAGTAGTGTGCCTTGGCAAGGATAAGATGGGCCGTATCAGTTTCAGCATGAAGGATGTAAGATAAGGGAGGCAGACCGGTGATTGACGTATTGGATATGCATACTCATACACTGGCCAGCGGACATGCTTACAATACCATTTATGAAATGGCTGCCCGGGCGAAGAGCCTGGGCATGGAAGCACTGGGAATTACGGAGCATGCCCCGGCCATGCCCGGTACCTGTCATGAGTTTTATTTCAGCAATCTGAAAGCCGTTCCGCGGGTGATCAATGGGCTGAAGATGCTGTTTGGTACGGAACTGAATCTTCTGGACAGTGAAGGACATGTGGATTTGTCCGGGGATATCATCAGAGAGATGGATATCTGTGTGGCAAGCATTCATCCGCCCTGTTTTCAGGGAGGATGCAGTCCGGAAGAAGTGACCCGTGCCTATCTGAATGCCTGTGAGAATCCTTATATTACTATTATCGGGCATCCGGATGATGGAAGATTTCCGGTGGATTATGAGCAGCTTGCCATAAAAGCCAGAGATACGGGGACGCTTCTGGAATTGAATCAGGGTTCTCTGCAGCCGGGCAGTTTCCGGCTGAATACCATGGAGAATGCGGAAATCATGCTTCGTTACTGTGAAAAGTATGGTACACCGGTTATTATGGACAGCGATGCCCATGTGGCTTCACAGCTTGGAAATCACACCTGTGCCACGGAGCTGGTGAGTCGGATTGGCTTTCCGGAAGAACTGATTGTCAACCGTTCATTGGATGAATTTACTAAATTTCTTGCAAAAAAACCGGAATGGATGTAAAAAACAGAGAGAAAACCGTCACGAGAGTGGCGGTTTTTTTTCGTTAAAAAAGGAAAAAAGACAAAAAAAAGGAAAAAGAGGAAGAATATCTGGCAAATTCATGTATTTGCTCGGATTCATCCAATTCCCTTGCAATTATTTTTTAATTATTATAAATTATATATGAAAAAAGACAGATAATGTTAATGATTTCCAAAGAAATCTTATCATAACAGACAGCTTTCAGACTGTCAGTCTGCCTGAGATGTATTTTTACATGGATGGCAAAGTTTATATCTGATATCTGCCCGCAGATATGAACAGTTTTGAATAATTAATGGAGGAATTGGTAATATGAGTAATTCATCAGCTGGTATGCGTATTGCAGGTTTACTGGATGAAGGCAGTTTCGTTGAAATCGGCGGAGATGTCACTGCCAGAAGCACATCCTTTA
>JBJELO010000040.1:0-4408 GCA_051879195.1 Lachnospiraceae bacterium | reverse complement strand
CTGATGGATGCGGACCGGCCGGAAGCCATGGAAATCATTCTTGATTATATTAAGAAACTTGATTACACGGGAAAGATGTAGTATAACTGATACATTCGATGTTTTAGTTACTGTTCAGAGCCAACCTCGAATACACGGTGTGTGTCCTCTATCCGGCTCTGAACGATACAGAATACAGGGCAGCAGAGATAAGCTGGCTGTTATATACAGGGGAGGATCTGAAATGCAGATTTTAAAAGACAGAATCAGAAAAGACGGCGTGATCAAAAGCGGCGATGTATTAAAGGTTGACCGCTTCCTGAATCACCAGATGGATGTGGAGTTATTTACGGAGATCGGCAAAGAATTAAAGAGACGCTTCAGCGACTGCGAGATCAATAAAATTCTTACCATTGAAGCCAGCGGCATCGGTATCGCCTGCATTGTGGCACAGTCATTCGGATGTCCTGTCGTATTTGCAAAGAAGAATAAGACAAAGAATATTGCAGGTGAAGTATATACCAGCAAAGTGGAATCCTTTACCCACGGCAGAGTTTACGATATTATTGTATCAAAAGAGTTTCTGGGCCCTGATGACAAGGTGCTTCTGATCGATGATTTTCTGGCAAACGGCAAAGCACTGGAAGGCCTGATCGATCTGGTCAATGAATCCGGAGCAGAACTGGTAGGAGCAGGCATTGTCATTGAAAAAGGCTTCCAGCGGGGCGGCGATGCCATCCGCTCAAAAGGGGTACGCCTGGAATCACTGGCGATTGTGGAAAGTATGGATGAGAAGACCGGAGTGATCGTTTTCCGGGAGGATTAAAAAATCTGAAACCGGAGAATTGAAATATCTGACATATCAGAAAAAGGCCATGAGATTTTGGATTTTTAAATTTCGCGGCCCTTTTCTGGTAATTAATGTTTTTCTGAATGATGAATACTTTTTCTGATGTTCAACACCATTTCGGTTCGACTAAAGGACTTTTTTATTATCTGCGCCGGGAGTTGTCACGATGATCTGTTCCGGAGTAATAATCAGAGCACCCTTGGCGGTAGCGGCACCATTAAACATTTTTTCAACCATTGCTTTAAATGTATCGACAACAGTTCCTTCACATACATATTCTGCAGTACCTTTGATCTGATAACCTTCCAGCTTCTGCGCATCATAAACGGAGATGGCGATTCTGCCTCCGTTTGCCCGGATGTTGTTCAGTGTTGTTTCAAGGAATACATCTCCTACAACCAGTTTTCCATCAGGCGTAACATCTTTAAACGCAACAGGCACCACATTGGGTTCACCATCAGCACAGGTAGCCAGATCCCACATACCTGATTTTAATACATTTAACACATTTTCGTTCATCATGAAAAATACCTCCAGATCATATTTTTTGCTTGTTCAAGCTGTGCTCATTATAGGAAATCAGCTAAAGAGAGACAAGATATTAATGAATTTATAAGTCGCTATTAAATTTCATAGTAACTTGATGACATGAAATAATCCCGGTATAATTTCAGCATAAAATGAGAAATTTTATACCGACTTCGGTTTTCAGGGAGGTACCCTGGTTTACTGAGTATGGTTAATGATAAGGAGGTAGAAGCAATGTATCAGAGAAAACTGGAAAAAGATATCCGGTGCCCGCTGGAATACGGACTTGAAGTCTTTGGCGGCAAATGGAATTCCAGAATTATCTGCGTTCTGTCTGCAAAAAAGGTTCTGCGTTACAGCGAGCTGAGAAAGGAAATGGGTAATATTACGGACGCGGTTCTGGCATCTTCTCTGAAAGAACTGATTGCCAATGAAATTATAAATCGCAGATCCTATGACGAAATTCCGCCGAGAGTGGAATATTCCCTGTCCGAAAAAGGAGAGTCAGTGGTTCCCATATTGCAGAATATCTGCAGGTGGTCCGGGATTTTTTATAAAGAGGACAGCGAAAATATGATGGTGCACTGTCAGAAATGTGATTATCGGTAACCAGTCAACCGGCTTTTGAAACAGGGAAAGATGTGTATGCAGACAGCAGGATGTTTCTGCAGCTTTGATTCTGTTTGCAGTCCGCTTTTATTTGTGCAATATGTATATGAAATGAGAAAAAATAAATTTTAGTTTGGTTAATCAGTTTAATGAATGAGTGTTATAATACATGTGTAACAAGAAAAAACCTACTTGATAAAACCTCTTTGAGATTCAGAGTTGAAAAGTTGAAGGCTGTCGAGCAGATTAAGTTTTTGTCAGATTTTTGGAGGAAAAGATAAATGAATACTTTAAAAGCTGAAAAAAGAAGTCTGGACATCAAGGCAAAGAAATTAAGAAGAGAAGGATTTGTTACCGGCAATGTATTTGGCAGAGACATGAAAGAATCAATCCCTGTTAAGATCCCGAAAAAAGATCTGGAAGCTGTATTGAAAACCACCACCAGGGGCGGACAGATCATGCTGGACATCGACGGACAGCAATATGATGTGCTGGTCAGGGACATTCAGTACAATGCCATGAAGAGAGAAATTGACGAAATCAGTTTTCAGGCACTGGTAAGCAACGAGAAGATTCATTCCGCAGCAGAGGTTATTCTGCTGAACCACAATGCAGTTCAGGGCGGTGTTGTTCAGCTGCTGCTGCCTGAGATTTCCTATAAAGCACTTCCTGCCGCGCTGGTTGAGAAGGTTGAAATCGATGTAAGCGGTATGCATGCAGGCGATGCAATCAAAGTGAAAGATCTGGAGATTGCAAGGGATAGGGACATTGAGTTGAAGACCGATCCGGAGGCAGTTGTTGTAACCGTTACTCAGGTCCGCAATGATGTACCTGCAGAAGACACAGGAGAAGAAGCTGCAGCTGAATAAGCAGAGATTAAATAAACAGAGATTAAATAAACAGCAGGCTGTTCTGTTATTGATAAATGATTATCGATAGCGGGACAGCCTGTTTATGTTTATATGTATTGCCTGTATATGTTTTGTGTGCTGCAGAGAATTGTATTTATGAAAGGACAGCAGAAAAAACTCATTGCCCGGAAAGACATATAAAGGAAAATGTGCTAATATACGGATATCAGCTAAGAGGAGGCAGAATATGAGTAAAGAAAAAATAAAGAGAGTACTGGTCACATTTCCGGTGAATGAAAACCAGCGTCTGCGTCTGGAGCAGGCGGCGCCGGAGTACCGGTTTGTGTATCGGACACAGGAAGAACTGACAGAGGAAGAACTGAGGGAGGCATCGGTCATCGCCGGTAATGTGAAGCCGGAGCTGCTGGCAAAAGCCGAAAAACTGGAATGGATGCAGTTAAACAGCGCAGGATACGATAATTATATCAAAGGAGGAATTCTGAAGGACGGCGTCCGGCTCACCAATGCAACAGGCGCCTACGGCCCTGCTGTTTCGGAACATATGCTTGCCATGGTGCTGGCACTCCAGAAACACCTTCATACCTATGCACAGAATATGCAGAATCACAGCTGGTCCGACGCGGGCTCTGTGACTTCCATCGACGGCGCCCGTACACTGGTTTTGGGACTGGGTGATATCGGACAGGCCTTCTGCCGGAAAATGAAAGCCCTTGGCAGTCATGTAACAGGTATCCGCAGAAACACCAGCCGGAAACCGGATTGCGTGGATGAAATCGCATCCCTGGACCGGCTGGATGAGCTTCTCCCTCAGATGGACATTGTGGCAGTTATTCTCCCCGCTTCAACAGAAAATTATCATCTGTTCTCTGAAAAGCAGTTCGGAAAAATGAAGCCGGGCAGCATTTTCATCAATGCAGGCCGGGGAAGTCTGGTGGATGAAAAGGCTTTGGTGAATGCACTGGAAAAAGGAACCGTAGGGTGCGCCGGTCTGGATGTAACCGACCCGGAACCGCTCCCGCAGGACAGTCCTCTGTGGGACAGAAAGGATGTCCTGATTACACCTCATGTGGCGGGAGGTTTCCACCTGCAGAAAACACTGGATTTGATCGTGGAAATCTTTATTGACAATATGGCCCGTTTTCAGCAGGGGAAGGAACTGAACAATCTTGTCAGAAAATAGAAAAGGTGAAACATGAGAGGTGAAAAGGCCGGAGCCGAAACACAGGAGGACAGGTAATATGAAGTTTTTATTTGCTTCGGATTCATTTAAAGGATCATTAACTTCGCAGCAGATTACAGATATCCTGACTGCGGCTGCGAAGAAACATTTTCCCGGCTGCGAAACAATGGGATTTCCCGTTGCGGATGGCGGTGAAGGTACTGTGGATGCAGTGATTGCTGCGGTAAATGGGAGCATGGAAACGGTTGATGTTCATGGACCGCTCATGGAAACGGAAACTGCTTCCTACGGAAAAGTAAATGCCCGGTCGGCCATTATTGAAATGGCGGCGGCTTCGGGGCTTCCCATGGTACCTCCGGATAAAAGAAATCCCATGAAAACCACATCCAT
>JBJELO010000039.1:0-4422 GCA_051879195.1 Lachnospiraceae bacterium | reverse complement strand
GTCAAATTATATGACTTATTTGTAAAATTATACAACTTAATTGTAAATAGACATCCCTCCTAATTTGGTCTTCCGAACCCGTAAAAATGGGACTGCCAGTAAGCCGTATTGATGGATGTATACTGGATCGGGTCTCCACAGTGGATCATCTGGCCGTTGCCGGCATAAATCCCCACATGGGTCACCGGTTCCCCGGCATTGTACGTTCCGGTAAAGAAAATAATGTCCCCTGCCCTGGCCTCTTCCGGTGCTATCGGCGTACAGATGTTGTAAATTCCCTGTGCCGTCAGCCTTCCCATGTTGCAGACTCCGGAATTGGTAAACACATAGCTTACAAACCCGGAACAGTCAAAGGACGTTGCAGGACTGGAGCCACCCCATACATAAGGCATACCAAGGTATCGTTCTGCCTCTGCAAACAGCCTGCGTACTGTCTCATCGTCATAAGCAGCGCCGCCTCCATATAAGCCGCCTTCACCGGTTCCGATATAAAAGACCGGGTTATAATAAGTCCCGTCTTTTACGATCTCCAGATAAAGCTGGCTTCCGGTGGCACTTCCTGTACTTCCCGTTGTACCGATCACTGTATCTTTTGTAACGGCTTCTCCCCGGGATACAGACACATTCTGCAGATAGGCATATTTCACCTGCACACCTTTTTCATCCTGTGTCACCACATAATTTCCAAAAGTGCTGTCATATCCTGTCCGAACCACTGTGCCATCCATCACGGACTGTACTTCTGTCCCTTCCCGGACATTGATGTTCACACCCCGGTGCAGTTCCATCCTCCCTGTGGAGTTATTGATGGAATATCCATAATAACTGCTGACATAGGAATACCAGTTCAGCTCAATGGGCGTATCATAATCCTGCAGGTTTCCCCGGCAGGAATACACTACCTCATAGATTTCTTTCTGTTCTTCATCCATGCGTGACTGGACAACACTCCAGAGCGGCTTGGATGTCAAAGAAACATTCAGCACATCTGCGGTCACTGTTCTGGTCACCTCTACGGAATTGGCATTTCCTTCTGCCAAAAAGCATTCCCAGGTCTGATGCCCATGGGCAGACGCTGCTGCGTGATTGTCATAATACACATCAAACTGGACTCCATATCTGGCAAAGTTCCCGGTGTCTTCCACCGTATATTCCACACCGTTCATCACCACTTTCGTGCCCATCGGGAGAAATGGATTGGATGCATCCACAGCAATGGTATGGTTTGCCTGCGGCATGGCACCGCTGGCTGTCGGCCCGCCGCTCCATACCCCACAGCAGATCGGGCAGTTGCAGTAACCGCTTGTGACCACATTTCCCAGGGACTCACCCACCCGTATGGTTCTTGTTTCCGTAGTCTCTTCTACACGGATGCCGTACTGTTCAGAAAACAGGGACTCCAGTTCCCTTTTTACCTGTGAAAAAGTAAAATCCCCATACTTTGCAGTCAGATAACTGATCAGTGTATGGGGATCATGCCCGATGGCCCCAATATTGAACCGGTATTCATCTTTTCCCGGATACTGCGCTTCCATCTGGTTGATCTGTTGCTGCAGCTCGGCTTCCATCTTTGTATAATAAAGCTCTGCCTGTTCGATCTCCTCCGGGTCTGCTATGTAACTGGTCGCTATCACCGTAGAAACATTGTCTGTCAGTATCATGGAACAGGATGAAATACCTGTCATGATAATCAGCAGTAAAATCAGAAGCAGCAATGCGGAAACAATCAACGTACTGTTACGTGTGATTATCTCCTGAACCTTTCTGGCTGCCTTTGTAGATACATCAGCCATCTTCAAGGTTGTCCTTTTGGTTTCTTTCTGGATTTTCCCTGCCCTGTATGCGATTATATACTCCCGCTTGATCCTCTGTTTCTGCAGCATTTTCCGGAACAGTTTTTTCTGCATTTCCGGGTGTTCTTCCAGCCATTTCCGGTATTGGTAATTCGTATTTGCCAGATAAGTTTTCCGCTCCAGACGGTTCAGGCTGCTCTGCTGTTTTCTCTGCTTCCGGAAATTCCGGTTGCTGTGCTGCCGTAGCAGTGCCTCCCCTGCCTGCTCCCCTTTATGGGCGGCTTGTACAGCAGAATTATCCTGTTCCTCCTGCCGGATTTTATTGTGCGCCAGATTCCCAACATCATCTTTCAGCCGTACCCCGGCTTTCTTTACTGCCGGAACTGTTTTCGCTACTTTTGGTGTTTCTTCAAAATACAGACGGTATTTGCTTCCTTCTGGCGCATCCTCCCTGACACGCTGCAGTTTCATGGATTTCTTCTGTGTCTGGTGCTTTTTGGCATGTTCCAGCTTCTGGGCAGCCTTTTTTGACTTTTCTTCAGCCCGGATGAGCTTCCGGCTTTTCTCCGTTTCAGGTTCCGTTCCCGGTATCTTTACATCTTTTTGTTTCTTATTCAGGCTCCCATCCGCTTCCATCTTGTCAAACTGAAGCCTTGAGGCTTTCACCTGTTTCTGGTTATGGTAACGCCTCCGGTTCCTTGCCTTCCGTTCCCGGACTGCCGCCGCTGATTCACGGGGTTCTTTCCTTCTGTCATCCGGATAACTGCTCTCCTGCGGTTCTTCTGCATTTTCCTCCGCTTTGGCAGGATCGTTTTCTTCCTTTTCTTTTGGCAGTCGGCTTCTTGCCTTGTTTTCCGGCGGTCCTTTCGTATGCTCTTTTTTCTGTGATTTCCTCCTTTCTTCCCGGTCTGCCGCAAAGGACTGCTCTGCATCTGACTTTTTAAAAGATAATTCTTCCTGCTTATCTGTCAGCTTTCGGCTCCCCTTTGTGGCAAGGTTCTCTTCTACCAGGCCACTCCTGGTCATACGGTTTACTTTCTTCTCTTTTGCCTTAAACTTCTGCTCCTGCAAAATGCCTCAC
This sequence comes from Lachnospiraceae bacterium, assembly GCA_051879195.1. Taxonomy (GTDB): domain Bacteria; phylum Bacillota; class Clostridia; order Lachnospirales; family Lachnospiraceae; genus TWA4. The sequence continues at coordinate 1,548 of JBJELO010000039.1, read as the reverse complement.
CTCTTTTCTGCAAAAGAGGGATCACCCTTCCGTCTGCATTTCTTCTGGTTTTGTACTCATGATGGCATAGGTCTTTGTATCTGTCGGATACTTATCAGAGAATGGAATGATCACATTCCCATAAAAAATCAGCCCTTCCCCGGCATTACTGTTATTGACGAAAGAGAGCTGATGCTGCGAGATATTCAGTTTTTCCGCAAGGATTTTCTGGTCACCACTATGCTGGTTCAGCATATATATAAAATCACTGTTGCCTACGATGTTTTCCACAGCCAGGGAACCAAGAAAATCGCTTACATTCTGTGTCAGTCCAGTGGGAATACCACCCCATTTACGAAAACGCTTCCAGATTTCCACCGAATAGTTGGCTGTCTGCGGCTGCTTCAATAAAAGGTGGAACTCATCCACATAGTACCTGGTTGCCTTTTTTAGTGCCCGGTTGGTGGAAACCCTTGTCCATACCATGTTCTGGACGATCAGCATCCCAGCTTTCCGAAGCGTGGTTCCCAAGTCCTTAATATCAAAACATACCACTCGGTTATTCATATCTACATTTGTCCTGTGGTTGAACACATTCTGTGAACCTGTAACATAAAGCTGCAGGCAGTTTGCAATCCTCCTTGCCGCATCATTCTGGTCTGCATAATCATTCAGCCGGTTCAGGAAATCCTCTAACACCGGCATTTTTTCCGGCACCGGGTCATTATAAAGAAATTCCTCATAAATATCCTTAATGCAGTGGTCGATAATGGACACTTCATCACCGTCCAGCTCCGCACCCTGCGGCTTTTTCATAATCAGCTCGCAGAACGATGCAATAAACTCAGATTTGTCCGCAATAATGGTGTCCACATCCTCCGCATCCCCGTTAATCCGGTACTTCTCCGGATGGTAGATCACATCAAGGTTTACATCCATCGGATTGATATAATCAGTACTTTTTGCACTGATCTTTACCACCTGCCCGTTTAAAGCATTCACCAGTGGGAAATACTCCCCTTCCGGGTCGCACACGATAATATCATCATCCGTGATCAGGAATACATTCAGGATTTCCCTCTTCGCCGCAAAAGACTTTCCGGAACCCGGCGTACCTAAAATCAGGCCATTGGGGTTTTTCAGTTTCTTACGGTCAACCATGATCATGTTGTTGGATAACGCATTCAGACCGTAATAAAGTGCCTCCCCGTCCATAAACAGTTCCTGGGTGGTAAACGGTACAAAAATCGCTGTGGATGTAGTAGTCAGGAGCCTGTGGACACCTGTCTGGTTCATCCCCAGCGGAAGGGATGCCACCATTCCCTGTTCCTGCAGATACTGGAGCCTGCGGATATTGCAGTTATATTTCTGTGCGATACCGGCAGTCTGGTAAGCGATATTATCCAGCTTCCTCTTGCTGTCCGCCGTGTTCATCAGAAGGAATGTTACTTTAAACATCTTCTCATTTCTGGACTGCAGTTCATTCAGCAAATTCTCTGCTTCTTCCCCATAAGTGGAAATATCCGTAGGGATGATGTCCATGTCATATCCGCTTCTTACTGCCTTTTT
>JBJELO010000038.1:2836-4451 GCA_051879195.1 Lachnospiraceae bacterium | reverse complement strand
GCTCAGGAAATCGTTGATTACTGTGTAGCAGGCGGATACAATGAAGAAGGCGATGTGGCAGGTGCTGCAGCAAACTGGGGCTTTTCAGATCTGAAAGAGGATGCTACCACGGCTGATTTCTTCAATCTCATGTGTGAAGCTTACGAATGGAATCTGGCTGACTTATCCGGAACAGAATCAGCCGGCTCAAGCCTGTTTGACCTGATGAAAGATTATGATGCATACAGCATCGGTGTTGAAACCGGTAAGTCTGCAGATCACATCAGCGGTATTCAGAGAATGGATGATTACAGTGTGCGTATCGTTACAACCGAGCTGGATGCTACCATGATCTACAATCTGGCTCAGCCCATTGCTCCTCTGCATTACTATGGCGATGAAGCACAGTACGATTACGACAGCAACAAGTTCGGTTTCACAAAGGGTGATCTGTCTCCCGTTCGTGAAAAGACAAAGACTCCCATGGGAGCAGGTCCTTACACATTCAAGGAATTCTCCAATGGTGTTGTTTATCTGGAAGCAAATTCCAATTACTTCAAGGGTGAACCCAAGACCAAATACGTTAATGTGAAAGAAACCCAGGAAGCTGATAAGATCGCAGGTATCGATGCAGGTACCATCGACGTTTCCGCTCCTTCCTATTCTACAGATGCTGCAAAACAGATCGCTGAATACAACGGCGGCGATGATTCCATGGATGGCAGCAAGATTACAACAAAACTGATCGATTACCGTGGATACGGATATATCGGTATCGCAGCCAAGAATGTAAAGGTTGGCGATGACCCTGCTTCTGATGCCTCCAAGAACCTGCGTAAAGGTATTGCAACTCTGATCGCTGCTTACCGCGATGAGGGTATTGATTCCTACTATGGTGATACGGCATCCGTTATCAACTACCCGATTTCCAATACATCATGGGCAGCTCCTCAGGTAACAGACGACGGTTATCAGGTAGCTTATTCTGTTGATGTGGACGGCAATCCGATCTATACATCCGATATGAAGGCAGAAGACAAGTATGAAGCTGCCAAGAAAGCTGCTCTGGGCTACTTTGAAGCTGCAGGCTACACTGTAAAAGACGGTAAGGTTACTGCTGCTCCCGAAGGTGCAAAGATGGAATACACCGTTAATATCGGTGCAGATGGCGTAGGCGATCATCCTTCTTTCCTGATCCTGAAAAATGCTGCAGATGCGTTCAAGGAAATCGGCATGACCTTAACAGTCAATGACCTGGCACAGGCATCCGATCTGTTTGCATCCTATCAGTCAGGTGTTGCTGAGATGTGGTGTGCTGCATGGCAGGCATCCTCCGATCCTGATATGTACCAGCTGTATCACAGCAAGGGATCTACCAACTACTATCAGATTGCTGATGATGATCTGGATACTCTGATCACAGATGCACGTCAGTCTACTGATCAGTCCTATCGTAAAGGACTTTACAAAGCAGCTATGGAAATCATCATGGACTGGGGTGTTGAACTTCCTGTTTACCAGCGTTCAGAAGCATATATCTTCTCCAGCGAACGTGTTGATACCTCCACTCTGCCTCAGGATATGACTCCTTACTGGGGATGGACTGCTGAGATTGAGAATATCGTAGTGAAATAAT
>JBJELO010000038.1:0-2736 GCA_051879195.1 Lachnospiraceae bacterium | reverse complement strand
GGATTGTTAGAGAGGATGATGACCGCATGCGAAAATACATCGTCAAAAGAATTCTTTTGTCTATAGGGATTTTGTTTTGCGTTACTTTTATTATTTATACGCTGCTGAGATGCCTTCCGTCTTCCTATGTGGAAAATATGGCAATGCAGCTTGCTCAGCAGCCTGGTGCCAAACCCTATGAGGAGTGGCTTGCTCAGCTGAATGCGTCGTATGGTCTGGACAAAGACATTGTTCCCGGCTATCTGACATGGCTTTCCGATGCTGTCAGAGGCGAGTTCGGCGACAGCTGGAAGTTTACCGTACCTGTACTGGAGAAGTTCAATGATGTGATCTGGCTTTCTTTTGTTATGAGTGCAATTGCATTTATACTGGAACTGCTTATCGCAATCCCCCTTGGCGTGATCGCTGCTACAAAGCAGTATTCACGTGCAGATTATGCCATCACTGCAGGCGCACTGATCGGTATCTCTCTGCCCACATTCTTTTTTGCTACCATACTGAAGCTGATTTTTTCCGTAAAACTGGGCTGGTTTGATCTTTTCGGTCTTGTGGGGCGTGATTATGCGCAGCTTGATGCCATGGGACAGTTCCTTGACAAGGCAAACCATCTGGTTCTGCCCATTGTGACACTGGTTATCGTATCAGTGGGTTCCCTGATGCGTTATACCCGTACCAATATGCTGGAGGTTTTAAACTCCGATTATATCCGTACTGCCCGTGCCAAAGGCCTGTCGGAGAAAAAAGTTATTTACCAGCACGCATTCCGCAATACGCTGATTCCGCTGGTAACGATCGTCGGCGGCTCCCTGCCGAGCCTGTTTTCCGGCGCTCTGATTACAGAAACATTGTTTGGTATTCCGGGAATCGGATATACTTCCTATCAGTGCATGCTTGCAGGTGATATTCCTTTCTTCATGTTCTACATGGCATTTATGGCAATTCTGACACTGGCAGGCAACCTGATTTCCGATATTTTGTATGCCGTAGTTGATCCGCGCGTACGTATTGCCTGAGAAAGGAGGAGACCTGTCATGAGTGACAACAAAGATAAGATCAGGGACAATACCCCTGACAATGAAGAACAGCTTTCGTTAAATGACGACCGCCGTGTAAAGGTTCTTTCTCCTGGTGCGATGGTTGTAAAACGTTTCCTGCGGAACCGTCTGGCGGTAGTCGGCATGATTATGCTGATTGCCATGTTTATTTTTTCTTTCATAGGCGGATTCGTCAGCCCTTACGGGGAGGATGAGCAGTTCTATCGGTATGAAGAACAGATGAAGGAATACGCAGGTGTAGTACGCAATAACGATTTCCGCTATACTGCAGCGGATGGAGAGAAATTTGACAGTGTGCTTCAGGCGAAATTCCAGCTTGCTGCCAACAAGCAGGCAGAATCTTTCGAATACAAAGATACTGTTTACGATGTAACCGCTGAAGGGACGGATTTTTATTCCATTTCCTCAGGTGGTAAGATGATCGCAATTGCGTTCAAAGATATTGTTAATTCTGAAAATTCCGATATTTCTTTCGTTTTAAAATATGATGCTCTGAAAGCCTATACTAACGGGGAGACTTCTTTCATCTCAGAAGGAAAGGAGTATACTCTGGATGAGGACGGCAACCTTTCAGAGGGAGGTAATGTTGTTGCCTATATCAGCCGGTTTATTGTATCTCCGGTATCCACCGACGTAACCGTGGGCAGACTTTTTAAAGAGCAGCTGGAGGAATCCATCAATGCCGGATCAGAAGAATTCAGATTTACCGATGAAGACGGCCAGGAATATGTATATGAGGTGACTTATGATGCATATACTTCCAGCTGGTCCGTGAAACAGGGAACACAGACCTATGTTTATGACAGTTATGCCAAACCTTCCAAAGCTCACCCTCTGGGAACCGATAAAAACGGTATGGATATGCTGACCCGTCTGATGTACGGCGGTCGGGTATCTCTGATCATTGGCTTCATTGTTGTTTTCATCGAAACTGCGCTGGGCGTTGCTCTCGGCGGTCTTGCCGGCTATTTTGGCAGATGGGTGGATAACCTGATCATGCGTATTGTGGATATTTTCTATTGTATTCCATCTCTTCCGCTGATGATCATCATTGGTTCGGCCATGGATGCCATGAAAGTAGATCCGCAGATCCGTATGTTGTATCTGATGTTGATTCTGGGCTTCCTGGGATGGCCCTCCATCGCCCGTCTTGTCCGTGGTCAGATTCTGTCCCTTCGTGAGCAGGAATTCATGACGGCAACAGAAGCCTGTGGTATCCGGGTAAGCAGACGTATTTTCAGACATCTGATTCCCAATGTTATTCCGCAGCTGATTGTCACATGCACCATGAGTCTCGGTTCCACCATTATCATGGAATCCACGCTGTCTTTCCTGGGACTGGGTGTTAAGTTCCCCTTCGCTTCCTGGGGTAATATTATCACAGACGTAAATGATGCTTTCGTTATGACACACTACTGGTTTATCTGGATTCCTGCCGGCATCTGTCTGCTGATTGCCGTACTGGGCTTCAACTTTGTAGGTGACGGTCTGCGCGATGCGTTTGACCCCAAGATGAAACGGTAAGGGAGGCAAAAATATGGCTAAGAAAAACGCAGAAGGTTATCTTTCCGCAAAAGAATCCCGCCGGATTTCCAGGGAGAACAGAAAGATTACCAATGAATATGAAAAAAAGCGCAAACGCAAAAATGTGCCTGAGTCGGAATATCTGACAACGATGCAC
>JBJELO010000037.1:0-4458 GCA_051879195.1 Lachnospiraceae bacterium | reverse complement strand
TATTTTCCGAGGAAGACCGGACCAGTTTTGTCAATGCGGTAAGGGTGGCCGATCTGTTCAGCGCGCTGGTGGAGATCACCTGGGGACTGGGTGCATTTCTGCTGTATTTTATCGGTATCCGCATAGTAGGCGCGGAAAATGTGGGGATCGGTACCTTCATGGCATTTTCCACTTATATCGGGATGTTCTGGAGTCCCATCCGGAATCTGGCAAGCTTCTATAATAAGATTGTTACCAACATTTCCGCGGCAGAACGCATATTTGACATGATGGACACGCCTGCTGAGATTTCCGACAGGGAAGATGCACGGGAGCTGCCCCGGATCCGGGGTGAAGTCTGCTTTGAACATGTGGATTTTACCTATACGGATGAACCGGATAAGCCGGTGCTGCAGGATGTGAGCTTTCGGGTAAAGCCCGGCGAGACGATTGCACTGGTGGGCCCCACCGGAGCCGGGAAAACGACGATTGTCAATCTGATCGGCCGTTTTTATGATGTGACTTCGGGGCAGATTCTCATCGACGGCTGCGACATCAGACAGGCAGCCGTCGCCAGCCTGCGCCGCCAGATGGGCTTTATGACTCAGGATTCTTTCCTGTTTACAGGTACTATTCGTGAGAATATCTGCTATGGCCGCCCTGATGCAACGGAGGAAGAAATGATCGCCGCAGCAAAAGCGGTCCATGCTCACGAGTTCATCATGGACATGGAAAACGGCTACGATACGGAAGTCAGTGAGCGGGGAACAAGACTGTCTGTGGGACAGCGTCAGCTTCTGGCATTTGCCCGGACCATGGTATCTGACCCGCAGATTCTGATTCTCGATGAAGCCACCTCCAATATTGATACCCACACGGAAAAGATGGTGCAGGCAGGCATTGAAGTCATGCTGAAAGGCAGAACTTCATTCGTCATCGCCCACCGTCTCTCCACCATCCGCGGCGCGGACCGCATCTTTTACGTAGATGACAACCGGATCCAGGAAGCAGGAAGCCACAGGGAACTGATGGAAAAACGGGGCGCGTACTACAAACTGTATCAAAGCCAGTTTTCCGCGTAAATTTAACAGTTCAGGACTTCGCCGGGGGAGAGTGTGGTGAGGCAGAATGAAGTTCTGAACTGCAATGTTATAAAATCTTTAGATTTTCTTTATGAAAACGGGGGTTGAAATTCAGTTATTTGTTCGATATCATTTTATTAGGCGAAATTTGGGGGAAATGCAAACCTGAAACGTTCATTTTGAATCTGTATTATAGGGATAATTGGCGAAAGGATGAAGATTGAATGCACGAGAAGATTATGATTGTCGATGACGAGAAGGAAATTGCGGATTTACTGGAGCTTTATCTGAAAAATGATGGTTTCACGGTATATAAATTTTACAATGGTTCGGATTTTCTGAAGCAGCTGGATACGGTTACGCCGGATCTGCTGCTTCTGGATATTATGCTGCCGGATATTGATGGCTTTGCCATCTGCCAGAAAGTGCGGGAGAAATATGTTTTTCCTATTATCATGCTGACGGCTAAGGTGGATGACAGCGATCTGATCATGGGACTGACTCTGGGGGCGGATGATTATATTACGAAGCCTTTCAAGCCCATCGAAGTGCTGGCCCGGGTCAAGACGCAGCTGCGCCGGTATATGAGATACAATCAGTCGGAGTCGGTTCAGGCAGAACCGGTGCAGGAGTACAATATCCGGGGGCTGGTGATTAATAACAAGACGCATAAATGCAGTCTTTACGGACAGAATATATCGCTGACGCCGATTGAGTTCAATATTTTATGGTATCTCTGCGAGCATCAGGGCAATGTAGTTTCTTCAGAAGAGCTTTTCGAAGCAGTATGGGGAGAAAAGTTTCTCGACAACAACAATACGGTCATGACACATATCGGCCGTCTGAGAGAAAAACTGCAGGAGCCGGCCAGAAAACCGAAATTTATCAAGACAGTATGGGGCGTTGGATATCAGATAGAATAACAGGAAAAGCATCGTTACTGTTCAGAGCAGCAGAAGGGGTATCAGACAGAGCGGCAGGGGATCGTCATGAATTTCAGGGAAACTATAAAAACACTATTTTATTCGGTAATCGGACAGCTTAAGAAAAAAGGGATTCTTGATTCGGGGGAGTTTCACAGCCCGGTGGCGGCCGGGATATGGAAACGGACTCTGAACCGGCTGAAGATCTATACGGGAATCTGTATGGTATTTCTGTTTGTGATTCTTCAGATGAAAGATCTTCTGCAGCAGCATTACTGGCAGGGGAATAACCCCTACTACACATTGCTTCATTTTCTGGATCAGTGGCGGTACCGTATTCCGCTGGCCATATATGTTCTGGGCATCATTATTATTATTTTTCAGGCATTTCGCAAGTCAATTCACTATCTTGATTCGGCGCTTCAGGCTTCGGAAAAGATTGCGGATGACTCCGATGAACTGATTGAACTGCCGGGAGATTTTAAAGAGATCGAAACCCAGCTCAATGCCGTGAAGCTGGAAGTACAGAACAATGCCAGAGCAGCCAAAGAAGCGGAGCAGCGCAAAAATGATCTGGTGGTGTATCTTGCTCATGATCTGAAGACGCCGTTGACATCTGTGATCGGCTATCTGAATCTGCTTACGGAAACCACGGAGCTTTCACGGGACATGCAGCAGAAATATCTGGGAATTGCTCTGAAAAAAGCGGAACGGCTGGAAGATCTGATTAATGAATTTTTCGAGATCACAAGATTTAATCTGACGCATATTACACTGGAACTTGGGAATATCAATATGACCCGTCTGCTGGAGCAGCTGGTGTACGAATTTTCTCCCATGCTGGCGGAGAAAAGGCTGACCTGCAGTCTGAAAGCTCCTGCTGATGTACAGTTCTGCTGTGATGGCGACAAGATGCAGAGAGTGTTTGACAATCTGCTGCGCAATGCGGTCAATTACAGTCACCCCGATACGGAGATTACCATTGCTATGGAGAAAGAAGAAAAGGGGCTCCATATTACATTTCTGAATTACGGCAATACCATACCGAAGGACAAGCTGGACCGTCTGTTTGAACAGTTTTTCCGTCTGGATTCTTCCAGGGGTTCGGGCAGCGGCGGCGCGGGCCTTGGTCTTGCCATAGCGAAGGAAATCGTGGAACTTCATAAAGGAACGATCCGCGCTTCCAGCAGCAGCGGAACGATCGTATTTGAGATATTCCTGCCGGATTAAGTCATGCTCTGCAGGAACGGTATTGGGATCATTCAGCAGAGCATTCGTGATGCTCTGCTGAATAGTTAGAAAATCGTGTGTTTTTTTGGGTTAAATTGAGAGAAAGTCTTATACGAATATAAAACATGTGTCCGGCGAAAAAGGGTATAATTCTTATAGGTACAGAGTGGAATAATCTGGAAGGAAAACGGGCATACTGAAGGTATAAGATTGGAGGGAATGATTTGAATAGAGAAGTACATCACAAAAGCATGCTTCTGTGTGTGATTATGATTATTGTGGGAGTGTGTTTGTTTATCAATGCGGCGCTGGGGATTTCATCCTACTGGAATCGTGGTGATATTGATTCGCGGAATCAGAATGCGGGAGCCGGTGATGGTCAGGTGATTTCGGCTGAGGCTGCTGAGACAACAGAAGACGATTCACAGACTCTGTCTTCCATGCAGGATGCGTTATCTGCAGGCAATGAACCGGATCTGACAAAAAGTTCCGAGAAGATCAAATACATTCAGTCACATACCGATTCCTACCCGGAGGAGCTGCTGAATCTTCTTTCCAGAAATGTGGAGACGATTGATTTTGTTTACAGTTACCCGGAACTGGTGAAGAATGGTCTGAATACGGAGGAAGCGGCGTGGGAAGCCAGGCTGACAGAGGAAGAGTGCCGGAGCGAACATCCTCTTTTTCTGCAATGGGATAAACGCTGGGGTGCAGTTCCTTACGGAACCAGCATGATGGCATTATCGGGCTGCGGTCCCACCTGTCTTTCCATGGCTGCGGTGACGCTGACCGGCAATGAGGAAGCGACGCCTTCTGCTGTTGCCATGTATGCCATGGACAACGGATATTATACGGAAGGTGCCGGTACAGCCTGGTCTCTTATGACGGAAGGCTGTACCGAGTATGGACTGCAGGCGCAGGATATTTCCGTGTCCGAGGCGGAGATGATCGAGAAGCTGCAGCAGGGCTGCATGCTGATCTGCTCCGTTTCTCCCGGCGATTTTACGCAGACAGGCCATTTTATTGTAATATATGGTTATGAGGACGGTTGGTTTGAAGTGAACGATCCCAACAGCGTATCCAACAGTGAAGCAAAATGGAAGTTTGACAGGCTTGCGGGGCAGATCCGCAGCATGTGGGCCCTGTCAGCAGCTTAGTGTGCTTTATACACAGCGCTCGTCGATCACATCTCCGTCTGCATTGATGGTAACCACCCGAAGCGGCAGTTTTCTGCCGCTTTTTTT
>JBJELO010000036.1:0-4459 GCA_051879195.1 Lachnospiraceae bacterium | reverse complement strand
CTTTATCCCCCGTTTTCAGCGAATCCAGCCCCTCAGGCTTTTCATCAAAAGCAAAGGCATAGTATGTGTCCTCACCTTCTTTGAGTACAAACATAAAATCCTTGATCTCATCCAGCGTACCTGTCATGGTCTTTTCTTCTTCCTCTTCACCGGAAACTTCCGTAACGGCCGGATCTGCCGCAGGCTCCTTCTGAGAACCGCACCCCGCGAACAGTGATACTGATAAAATTACTGCAAAAATCAAAACTGCTTTCTTCATATACATATCCCTCTCTTCCATCGGTTTACAGCAGGGCAGGAAAACAGTGCAAAAAGAATGCAGTAATATCCTGTCCTGCTATAGCTTTTATGGTTATACCATGGCAGGCTGTGAAGTACAATAAAGAAACAGTTAAGATTTCTTTAAGTTATTTTAAGTTATGATAACAGATTACTGTTCAGATTTCTGCCGCCACAGGTTATTTCACCCTGCTGTCCACGCGTACAGCGGATAAACGGAAAACCACCCTGCAAAGGAAAATCCAAGCAGTTTCAGTGTCAGGGGTACTGCCAGCATCAATATGGCAAAAAATACAGTCTGGATGTGATTTTTCCGCCAGGCGGAAATAACAAGCACCGCCAGAGTTATGAGCATCACCGATGCTGCCTGTGCCAGTGCCAGCAGAAATATATAGAAAACAACCGGTACAGGAAGAGGGAAATCACTGCAGTAAGGTATATTATTAACGGAAAATCCCCAGCCGTGCATCGGATAAATCCGTGAAATACCAACAACCCGGCACAGAAAAGGAACCAGTGAAAATACAGCTGAAGTGCACAGGCAGATCCCGCCTTTGCGCAGCAGGATATTTTTCCTGCCTTCTTTTGTCACGCTCAGCAGCTTCCAGGAACCTTTTTCGTATTCCATGGGGATCACATTGCCGAATGCCAGTATCACTCCAAGGGAAAGAAGAAGCAGATCCACGGGGAAATCCTTTTGGGCTCCGGTTCCGTTCTTTCCCACATCTCCTGCGCCCAGCAGATACAGATAGCCCGTATCATAGATGAATTTTCCGCTGCCTTCTTCATTTTCCCGGATGCTGTCGTACTGCTGCAGGATTCTCTGGAAAGATGGATAAAATGCTGTGACCTGATACCATTTTGATTTCATATCTTCGCCGGTTTCCTGACTGATTTCCCCGTCAGCGATCATCTGATCGATCCCGTCGATTCTGTCAAATGCTTCCTGAAAACGGTTCTGCTCCGCCAGAATCATATTTTCCTTTTCCTCTGTCAGTTCACCTTCCAACTGCAGCATAAGCTCCTGATAATACTGTTCCTGCGCAGAGGGCCTGTACCGGTGCATCAGGAGACGGCCTCCCATAAAAAATGCAGATATCACAAGAATCAGGGCTGCTCCGTTTGTGATCATGATCTTATAGCATTCATGCCGGATCAGGCCTGCATGGGGACGGAAATGATGGCGGATGGACCGGTGTCTGTTCGCCGGTTCCAGACTGGTTCCCCGGATGAAAAACACCAGACTCAGTATGATACCGGCCGCGGCCAGCAAAGTAATGGTGCTGAAGGAAAGCATCATGCGGGAAACGGGTCTTCCGAAAATATCAAAATTCAGATAGGCTCCGTACATATTTTCCGTCTTCAGAAGTCCCGCCGGGTTCAGATATTTAAACAATGCACCTTTACCCCCTGCCGGTACTGCGTAATACAGCACATAACCCACTCCCCAGAACAGGATTCCGGCTGCAAAAGGCAGGACGGCATTGGCTGATGCAATGCACAGAGCCAGCAGAATGGTACCGGATGCAAACATGACCATACCTTTTGTGACGATGGACAGCAGCATATAAGACCGGATGCTGATGGGCAGAACACTTTCCATATACATGGATACAGACTGAAGCGCTGCCGACAGATCCCCGAAACCTGCTGCCCGGCTGCCGAACAGCAGATTGACGCCATAAAGCAGAAAAGACATGGCCATGCAGTGAAGAAACAGTGCCGCAATCTTTCCTGCAGCACTGTGACCCCTGCCGTATTTTGTTCCCCGGGTGATATAAAAAAGCTTTTTTGCCTTTTCTTCTATCACCAGATTTCCTGTAAAAAGAAATACGGAAAGCAGGAGGAACAGATCGGTCCAGGCATTTTCCATGGAAATTTTCAGAGGCTTTGAGGGCATCCAGCAGATTCCGTCTCCACCCAGAGCGGCATAATCCCGGGCGCTTTTCCTGATATTTTTTTCTGAAAAAGTATCCTTTTTCTGCCCGCCGAATATACTGATACCGCTGAGTGTATTTTCTGCTTCCCTGACAGACTGAAGATACGCATCATATGACGAAACCTTCTGCTGTTCTTCATAAAGCTCATCCACCAGCGTTTTCTCCTCCCACAGAGAGTCTGTATATTTCAGATATTCTCCGCTGCGGTACACATCGTACCATTTCTCAAAAAGGCCCGGATTGCTGTTCAGAGCCTGCTCCGCAAGTGCCTCTGCCATTTCCCCGGAGGAATTTCTCATGGCAAGAATCTCCTGAACAAAGCTCACTCCGTCCATCTTTTCCTTCAGAGCCGCCACATAATCTTCTTTTTCCCGCTCTGACATCCCCGAAATATCTTCCAGAAACATCTTATAAGAAGAAAGTGCAGGCGTCTCCCCGTCAGGCAGATTGGTATACCACAGGAGAAATCCATTCAGCATCACAAGAATGATCACAGACAGAACAAAGCCCCGCTTTCCCCATATTTTTCGAAGTTCAAAGCCTGTCAGACGGTACATTTCTGCTCCTCCTCTCCGAAAATATGCATGCAGACCTCTTCCAGATTCCGGCAGTTTCCGTATCTGCCGCAGAGCCTTTCCACCGTATCCCGATCCACCATATGTCCGGCCCGGATCAGTATGATTTCCTTCGCAATGGGTTCGATATCGGAAACCACGTGGGTGGATACCAGTATGATCCGCTCCCCTGACAGTGTTGCAATCCGTTCCCGGATCTTGACCCGCTCTCCGGGATCCAGCCCCGCTGTCGGTTCATCCAGCACGATCAGCCGGGGATCGCCCAGTACAGCCTGGGCAATCAGTATGCGCTGCTTCATGCCTCCCGAATAGGTGCCGATAGCCCGGTCGGCATACTCTGTCATATTTACAAAATCCAGTACGCGCTCAATTTCAGCGGTCATCTGTTTTCCGGAAATTCCCTTCAGGGCAGCCATGTAGGCCAGAAACCGTCTCCCGGTAAATGTATCGTACAGCCCCTGCTGCTGAGGCGCATATCCCAGTATGCTGCGGTAGGATGCCCCCAGTGCTCTGATATCGGCTCCCTCCCATTTTACCTGCCCTTCATCAGGTCTGATATTGCCGGTAATAATATTCATCAAAGTGGATTTTCCGGCTCCGTTTGGCCCCAGCAGACCGTATATACCATGCTCCAGCGTAAGGGAAACCTGCCGGAGAGCCGTTTTGTCCTTATATTTTTTCGTAATCCCACAAAGTTCCAGCATCTGCTCTCTACCTCCCGCTTCCGATCATTTTAATGGTACGGTAATTGTCATTTCCCGCATACAGATCCTCTTTGGAAATCAGGCCGTACTGATAACGTGAAATCTCATAAGTATCCTCATCCAGCTGCTCAGCCTCGTAATCATAAACCACCAGCGCATCGGAGGCGGTCTCCCCGCGCAATTCGAGGCTCCATCCATTGCGCCTGTTGACAAGCCCGGAATGACTGATTTCTCCGGTTTTTGTATCCACATAATAGAAGGTTTTATCCTCTGTCCAGTCCCAGGAATGACAGCAGAGTTTATCACCGACCACCGTCAGGATACAGTTATCGGTAAGGGAAGCCAGCTGCCGTTCCTTACCGGTATCCAGATCCACTGCTTTCACACTGCCATCCTGTTCCATGGAAAGATAAAGACTGTTTCCATACACATAAGCTGAATGCTCCTCTTTATTGCTGATCCGGTAAATTTCCTTCAAATTGCCGCTTTTCACATCCAGCAAAGCATACACAGCATCCGCTTTCGTATACAGACTCTTCCAGGTATCGTCATCGAGAATATCCTCACCGGAAATCTTCCGTCCATAATCCTGCCCCTGCAGAACCAGTTTGTCTCCATAACAGCCTTTCACCTCCCATGAAATATCATCATCCTGATTCAGGGAACAGATTGTTTCACCTTTACCTGCTTTCGGATCCAGAAATACCAGACAGCTCTCCGATGCCGTCATGTAGGTGCCGTCAGTGGTTTTCTCTGATGATAATTTTTTTACAATAAAATACAATCCCTTCTCATCACCGATTACCCTGTCCTCCAGCGTTTCAGAGCTGTCAAAGGTATAGACCTTTTCCCGGTTTGTCCCATCCGGCTCCGCCCGGTAAAGGACCGCAGGCCTGTTCTCGATTGCCACGCTCTGCAATACTCCGTTTTCATCGGCTGCCATCATGGAACTTACGGTTCC
>JBJELO010000035.1:0-19815 GCA_051879195.1 Lachnospiraceae bacterium | reverse complement strand
ATTCACAATTAACATAATCCAAACAAAATATAAGCAAAAAATAAATATTCATCCGTTAAGATACATCCATAACAAAAGAGAGGAGGGACAACATGGCAGGAAAGATCGCAGTTGTTGTCGTAGTTGTGGTGGCTGCAGCAGCAGGAATCATATATAAAAGAAACAATAAATAAACAGTTACAATAGTTTGAGAAAGCAGCAGTATTACACGTAAAAATATGCAGCAGTTCAGCAGGAACTGAACTGCTGCAAAAAATCAGGGAGGATTGGATTATGGATGAATATAAACTGAAAACCGGAAAAATGGCAGAGAAGGCCACTTCTGCGTACAAAAAGATTGAAGAGACAGTTGTGGATGGATATAAAAAGGTAGAGGACACGGTTGTGGGCGGTTATAAGAAAATTGAAGATGCATTTGTGGATGCCTTTCTGGAAAAGGTGACAGAAGGAAATCATGTCCCGGGAAATACGGCAGAAAAGGAAAATGCAAAAGAAAAAGAGAACACAATAGAAGAGGAAAAAAACAACGCTGACACAATGAAGCAGGAGGTAAAATAATATGAAGAAAAGCAGCTTCGTAACAATGATTCTGGGAACAATCAGTTGCATCTTTTTTGCACTGGGCATGTGTATGGCTCTCATTGAGGAATGGAATGCATTCAGACCGGGGATTATTCTGGGCTGCGTGGGCCTTGTTTTTGCACTGATTACGGTGTTTGTATGGAGAAAAATGGAAAACAAGGCGCCGATTCAGATTACTGGGAAAGCTGTACTGACAGCAGTGGTCGGTATCATTGGGGCCCTGGCGCTTGGAATCGGCATGTGCTTCTGCATGGTGTGGGGACAGATGATCTTTGGTGTTGTGATCGGATTGATCGGAATCGTGGTGCTGATGTGTCTGATTCCGCTTTGCAAAGGTTTGAAATAACAGATAAAATTAATCTTAAACTTAAATAACTGTTCGTAAGACGGCAGAGTCAGAAAATGGCAGGTTCAGAAAGAGAGGTACAGTATGAAAGCGGCAATTTATAATGGGAAAAAGGATATTTTACTGACAGAACTGGAAACACCCGAAGCAGATGATCATGATATCGTAGTGCGCAATCTTTATGCCAGTATCTGCGGGACGGATGTGGCGGTCTATACGCATGGACCGGGAACCGGGCACCGCATCACCGTTGGCGGTGAATTCGGACATGAAATGGTGTCCGAGGTTGTTCAGGTGGGGAAAGCGGTGACGGACATCCATGTGGGAGACCGGGTTTATCCCTATCCGCTTCTGGCTAAAGGGGATCCGAAGAGAGCCGGGACTGTGGGTGGTTTTTCAGAATATGTGCTGATTCCCGATGCACAATGGGATAAGCAGGTTTATCGTGTCAGTGATAGGATATCTTCAAAGGAAGCAAGTCTGATCGAACCGTTTACGGTAGGATGTCGTGCGGCAAGGCGTTCTGCACCGAAACCGGGAGAAAAGGCAATTGTCTTCGGTGCGGGTACCATCGGCATTGCCGCGGCTATTGCGTTGAAGTATTTCGGATGTGAACAGGTGATGATCTGCGATCATTCGGATTTTCGTCTGAAAAAAGCAGCAGAACTGGGCTTCGCGGTCTGCAACAACGGAAAAGAAGATCTGAAGGCTGCGGCAATTTCCTGTTTCGGGGAAGCACCGTCATTAAAAGGAATAACGGCGGATGTGGATATTTATATTGACGCGGCAGGCGCGGAGTCGATTCTGGACATTTATCAGGATATGGGTAAAATCGAAAGCCGTATCGTTGTAGTTGCTGTTCGTGCAGGAAAACGGCCGGTGGATGTTCTTGCCATGACATTTGCGCAGCATGCGCTCATCGGTTCCGGCGGATATTACCCGGAGGATGTACGGGATGTTATGCAGATCATGGAAAGCGGAAGATGGGATATCGAATCGATCATCACACACGAATATCCCTGGGAAAAACTGCCGGAGGCGATTGAAAAGGCAGCGCAGGTGGATGAGGCATTGAATGTGGTAATCCGATACTGATCTGCTGTCGGACCGGAAAAAGCATGTAGAAGTGTTGCAGATAAAAACTGTAAATTCCTCTTGCAATAATGAATAACATGTGATAATATAAAAATATAAATAGGATTTAATGTATCTTCTGGTTGAAACGGGGGTGAGTCGATGAGCAGGATTCTGCTGCCGGTGGGGGAGGACAATTTTGAATTGCTGCGTAAGAACGGCGGCTATTATGTTGATAAGACAGGGTTTATTGCAGAGCTGCTGCAGGACAGCTTTAAGGTCAATCTGATTACAAGACCCCGGCGTTTTGGCAAGACTCTGGCCATGACCATGCTGCAGACCTTTTTCGATATCAGGAAAGACAGCCGGTCTCTGTTTTGTGGGCTGGAGATTGCCGGAGATGAGAAGCTGTGCAGTGAGTGGATGAACCAGTGGCCGGTATTATTTCTTACGTTTAAGGATGTGGCCGGCAATCAGTTCAGTTCATCGTATCATCAGCTTGCGTTCTGTATTTCCTCTTTATGTGTGGAGCATGCCTATCTGATGAACAGCAGCAGGATTGACAGCGATGACAGGAACTGTTTTGCAAGGCTGAAGGCAGGAACTGCTTCGGATACGGAGATTCGCAACAGCCTCTTTCTGCTTACACGCATGATGTATATGCATTATGGGAAACCGGTCATTCTTCTGATTGATGAATACGATGTTCCGCTGGCAAAAGCAAGTGAATACGGGTATTACCGCGAGATGCTGGATGTGATCAGGACCATCATGAGTTCGTCTTTGAAAACCAATGTTTTTCTGCAGTTTGCGGTTGTAACAGGATGTCTGAGGATAGCAAAAGAAAGTATTTTTACAGGGACGAATCATTTTAAGACCAATTCAATTGCAGGGAATCGTTATATGGATTGTTTTGGTTTCACAGTGGATGAAGTGGATCAGCTTCTGGCAGATGCCGGATTTTTATCACGCAGGGAAGTTGTGAAGCACTGGTATGATGGATACCGCTTTGGCGAACAGGATATGTACTGTCCATGGGATGTACTGAATTATGTGAGCGATCTGGAGAAGAATCCGGATATGCTGCCGGCAAATTACTGGAAAGATACCAGTCACAATGATATTATCAGGCGCTTCATCGGGAAGATGGGCCTGGAGGTCAATGACAAGCTGGAAGGGCTTTTAGCCGGTGGCTGTGTAAAAGTGAAAGTGAATGAGGATTCTGATTATACTTTATTTAACAATCTGAAAGATGCCGGTCAGCAGGAATTCGGATACAGTCCGGAAGCGGCATCAGAAGAAGATTTCTGGAGTATTCTTTATCTGACCGGCTATCTGACGGCGGCAAAGCCGGGTGAAGATTGCGGGAAGCCGGAACCGGGAGAGATTTATCTGAAGATTCCCAACGAAGAAGTCAAAACGATCTTTCAGGACACGATTGTGGAATGGTTCAGAAAAAGTGTGAAGAGCTGGGATAAAAGAGCATTGTTTTCGGCCGTATGGAACGGAGACGATGAGGCAGCTGCAAAAGAAATGACAAAACTGCTGCGTCGTACCATAAGCTATTATGATTACAATGAATCGTTTTATCATGCTTTCCTTGCCGGGCTTTTCAGCGGAGCAGGATATCAGGTGGAATCCAATAAAGAACACGGGGAAGGGCGGAGTGATGTGATCGTCAAAAACTACGAGAACGGACAGGTTGCCGTTTTTGAAGTAAAACGTTCACGGAAGAAAGAAGAGCTTCAAAGAGACTGTGAGCAGGCTCTGAAACAGATCGATGACAGAAAGTATGCAGAAGAATTTGCAGAAGACTATGATTGTGTACTGTGCTTTGGAATTGCATTTTTCAGGAAACAGTGCAGGGTGCTCTTCAAACAGAGATAAAAGGTAACTACGATTTTCTCGTAATTATCCCGGATACGGTTCAAAGATTTTAGCTCACGCTCAAAGGGAACTCCCCGCTGCGTGAGCAACGGGGAGTTTTGATGGTTTAGGGCAATTTTACGGCAATCTGAATTCATATCCCTGACTGCGTGCTTCATCAATAAAGTCGCCGAGGATTTCCGTGTTGGTTTCCGATACGGCGTGGAGCAGGTACAGTGCACCGGGATGAAGGCGGTCAACCAGTTTTTTCAGTGCGGTCTGCGGATTCGGCTGGTCGTCGGGATCCCAGTCGGCGTAGGCAAAGCTCCAGAACATGGAATCGTATCCGAGGGATCTGGTTACGGCAAGGGAGCGTTCGCTGAAAATGCCTGCCGGATTGCGGAACAGTGTCATTTCATAATTGAAATGTTCTTTTACGTAATCGTGAAGTCTGGTGATATCGGCAATCTGATCTTCCACGGAGAGAGATGGCATCCCTTTGGAGGGATGGGACCAGGAATGATTCCCTACAATATGACCTTCGTCAATCATCCGGCGGATCAGATCGGGATTCTGTTCTGCATAAGGGCCGGTTATGAAAAAGACGGCCTGACAGTTTTTCTCCTTCAGCACATCAAGAATTCTGGATGTGTAACCGTTTTCGTAGCCTTCATCCAGAGTCAGCCAGATCACCTTGTCATCGGTATCGGACCCGATAAAATGTGCGTCATAGGAGCCGTACTTTTTCTGATAGCTCAGGGATCCCTCCGGCTGATTTTTGGAATTGAAATTGACTCCCTGTCCCCAGCCCTGGGCTTCATTGCTGTATTTTGTCCAGTCATTCTGTTTATGAGACTCAGAAGGGGCTTCTGTCTCCGATCTGCTTTCGGAGGGAGTTTCCTTTGCGCTGCTTTCAGAAGGCTTCGCATTCTGTGCGGAAGTGGATTCTTCTTTTGCAGCGGTTTCGGAAGGAACTTCCGTATGCTGTGAAGAAGAGGATTCTTCCTTTGAACTGCTTTCGGCAGTCTGAGTCGGTTCTGATACGGTCTCCGTATTAATTTGTGTATCATTTTCGACTGAACCGATATGCTTTCCGCATCCGGCAAGCAGCAGAGAACCTGTCAGAGCTGCTGCAAGTACGGTATACAGGGCATGTTTAAGCGATGATTTCATAGATCAGTTCCTTTCATAAATTATGTAGATTCACGTTAATTTACGTTTTTCATTTGTCAGGCGACAGATATTGCAGGATTCCTTTTGTAATTCCTTCGGCAATTCTGGTCTGGTAGCTGTCAGACAGAAGCAGCGGACGTTCCGCATCGGATGTCAGAAAACCGGCTTCGATCAGGCAGGAAGGAATTTTTGTTTTTCGTACCACATAAAGGCCGCTGTCTCCTCTTGCACCGCGGTCTCTTGCACCGGTTTCATTCACGACTGCGGCCTGAACGGCCTCTGCCAGCTGGCGGCTTCCGGGGCAGGAAACGTCGTTATAGTAGGATTCGATGCCGCTGGAGACAGAATCTTCGTCAACGGCATTCAGATGAATGCTGATGAACAGGTCAGCTTCCTGCTCTTCGGCCAGCTGTACCCGGTCTTCCAGACTGACAGGAGAGTCGTCTTTTCTGGTGGTAAGAACGGTACATCCCAGCTCTGTGAGAAATTCCTGCAGCTTTTCCGAGATCTGCAGATTGATATCTTTCTCATAAATATCATTCAGAACCATTCCGGGGTCATTTCCACCGTGACCGGGATCCAGGATAACAGTCGTACCGGCAAGAGGCCGGTAATCCTCATCCGCAGAAACCGGATTGATTTTTCCGGAATCCGTTTTGGATAATTTTGTATTTTCCGTTTTTATATCTGTTTTTATATCGGATAAACAGATGCTTTTTCCGGAAATCTGCCGGAACAGAATGCAGACAGCAAGGCAGAAAGCAGTACATAAAAGAAGCAGTTTGAGCGGTTTTTTCATTTGCAACCTCCGTTAAAAATGTGTAATTGTCTAAAAGAATTGATTACAGTCAAGTTTAACAGAGAGATGTTTCGCCAATGTCTGCAGAATGTTTCAGGGTTGTAAAACAGCAGCTACGGTGATTCGATTTTGCTTTCTGTTTCAAATCCGGCATTTCTGTTGAGAATGGATATGGAGAGTGAGCAGTGGCCTGAGATTTCCGCTTCATGCTCCGGATCATCTTCTTCGGGAATCAGAGAAGTACTGGAAAACAGCATGATATTTAATATGTAATTGTCATAACGGTCGAAAACACAGGCTGTATACTCTTCCCCTTCCTGCAGGGAAACCGGCTCCTGATCCAGCTCCAGGTATTTTAGATATCGTTTTAGAATATCGGATTTTGCTTTGGGTCGGGAGGAACTGTCTGTGTAATTCCAGGAGGCATTCAGATACAGAATCTGGCCGCTGACCGAGTTGACACAGGCGGTGACAGACAGGCCGGAATTGCCGCCGGAGACCACCCATCCGCTGTAGTCTGAGTTCTGAATGTCGGAACCGTCTGTTTCCTCTTTATCTGCCGACCAGGGAATTCCGTGCTCCAGGCCTTCGTAGGTGTAGTTTTCACTGGAAAACTGTTCAGGAAGAATTTCAAGTTCACAAAACCGGTCAATCTGCTGGTGCGCTACCTGAAGAAGCTCTGCCGTTGTCAGCTGTCCTTCCTCGGGCATGTAGGTGAGCCAGTAATCCATACCGCTGCTTTCAAAACTGTAACTGGAGGCTACCTGAAGCAGTTTTTCTGTTGAAAATTTACGAAATCCTCTGCTGTCGGGAAAGTCGGATATGACAGGCAGAATCATGGTTTCTGTCTTTTCAGAAAGGGAACGCTGCTGTCTGTCCATGAGAAATCCGGGCAGCAAAAGCCCGCCGACGGCAAAAAATACGGTAAAAAAAAGTACAGGAAACAGGAAAATATATTTTTTCATAATTTTCAGCATTCCTTTATTTCACTCCTCTTCGGAGGTTTTTCGTTTGTATCATTCTGAACACAGCAGTCTGCTGAAAATGGCAGGATGACGGAAGCAGTGGTACCTTTGCCCGGTTCACTTTCAAATTTCAGCTTTGCCCGGTGCAGTTCACAGATACGTGATACCAGTGCCAGACCGATGCCTGCACCGTGCTGTTTGCGGGAACGGGATTTATCCACCATGTAGAATGCTTCCGTGATCCGGTCGATTTCCTCACCGGGAATTCCGCAGCCGTTATCGGAAACGGCGATGGTATAATGGCCGTCATCCGTTCTTCCGGTCAGGCAGATGGCTGATGCACCGGCTTTAATGGCATTGTCCACCAGGTTCAGAAGAAGCGTTTTGAACAGATCATATTCCACATGGATGTAGGCATCATCAGTTTCGCACTGAAGAGTGACCTGCCTGTTTTCGCATACCGGACGCAGGGTTTCACAGAGATTGTCAAGAAGCTCCCCTGCGGACAGTTCTTCCAGCACGAAATTCTGGTGGTTTAATGCAATAAGATCCATCAGCTTTCGCGACAGTTCCTCCAGCCGCATTCCTTCATCGAGAATGTACCAGGCAGCATTGTGGATTTCTTCCCGGGTCAGGTCTTTCTGATAGATCATATCCGCATACCCAATGACCGAAGTCAGGGGAGTTTTCAGTTCATGGGCAAAATTTGCCACAAAATCTTCTTTCTGGATGGCCGTCTGAGTCAGTGTATCGATGCTTTTCTGAATGGCATCGGCCATATTGTTGCAGGTATCGGCCAGCTCACCCAGTTCATCCCGGGTATGGATAGACACGCGCCGGCTGTAGTCTCCTTCTGCTATCTGAGCGGCAAACCGGGTCAGCTGTTTCAGAGGACGGACAAAAAGCAGGGAAAAAATCAGCAGGGCCAGTACGCTCAGTGTGCATACAATGCAGTAGATTACCTTGAAACTGTGTTCCATCTGTTCACGCTGCTGCAGGACTGTACAGAGATCTCTGCCGTACAGCAGATAAAAAGTTTCGTTATTCAGAGAGAAACATCCTGCTACTGTGAGAAAACTGCTGCCGTTCACAGGCTGGATTTCAAATATGAGCTTCTGCGGATCAGCTGACTGCAGAATGGAAAAATCGTAATCTTCAGGATATTCGCAATAAACCGCTTCTTTTTTGTCAGAAAATACCGCCAGCATACTGCTGTCAGAATGGGACAGGATAGATTCCGGCATCAGGCTGGAGGCGGAATTTTCACTGATCAGCTGGTTGTTTTTGATGGAGACAAGACCGGACTGCAGCGCGAACCGGGTGATTTTGTACTGCTCCAGGGCCTGTGTTTTTTCCTGTTCAATTCCGTTTTTGAAGGACAGGGAAATCAGAAAATAGCCTGACAGGGAAAGGGAGACGCACAGAATCAGAGTAACGGTGATAAAAATCTTGGAAAAGAATTTCAAACGCTATACCTCCAGGCGGTAGCCGATGCGGAAAACGGTCTTGATGTGATCCTCCCAACCCAGTTTTTTGCGCAGACGCTGGATATGGGTGTCCAGCGTGCGGGTTTCTCCGGTGAATTCTTCTTTCCAGACCAGTTCATAAAGTCTCCTCCGCTGAAGTGCTACATTTTTATTGCGGATCAGCTGAATCAGCAGGTCGAATTCCTTAACGGTCAGTTCCACCGGATTTCCGTCTTTCCGGACTTCACGGGATTCCAGATCAATGGTGACACCGTACAGTTCCAGTTTTTTTTCATTTTTTCCGAACCGCCTCAGCACGGCTTCCACCCGGGCCAGCAGCTCTCCGATCTGAAACGGCTTTACAATATAGTCGTCAGCACCCAGCTTCAGGCCTTTGATCCGGTCATTCAGGCCGGTACGGGCCGTGATAAAAATGACCGGAACGCCGGTGGGACGTATATAGTCCATCAGTTCATAACCGTTGATCCCCGGCAGCATGATATCCAGCAGGATCAGATCATAGCGTTTTTTCTCAATCAGACCGGCAGCATCATGGCCATCAAATGTGCAGGTGCAGGAATATCCTTCATCCTGCAGGTTTACGCAGATCAGATGGTTAATGGCAGGTTCATCTTCAACAATCAATATGTCCATGGCAGTATACTTCCTTATCAATAACAATTACACAGGTTCAATACTTCAAAACAGCCGGAAACAGTTCCGGACAAAATATATCAATAACATTATAACATACACTTGTTTCCAAGTTGTTAAATGAAGAAGAAGAGAAAATGAAGAGAAATGGCGAAAAATAAAATGTTTTCGAAGAACAGGAGAAAAATCTTAAAAATATATTAATATTTTTTTCGGAATATGGACGCAAATGCAGTTAAATGCTATTATTAAGAAAAACCGATTTCTGAAAGGAGGATTATTATATGAAGAAACATCGAAAGTTATTCAGAAATTTTCTATCGGTTCTGCTGATTTTTGTATTATGTTTTACAGCAGCGATGACAGCATTTGCGGAAGGTGAGCAGTCTGATACTGAACCTGTATCGGATCCGGACGTGACGGTATCCGCAGAGGCAGACAATACCGATGTATCTGATGCGGCAGATCCTGGTGCTGCAGATCTGACTGTTTCCGAAGAAGAGGAACCGGTGCAGGAGGAAGAGGAACCGACGCAGGAGCCGGAAAACGGAGAAGTACCGGTTGAAGAAGAAAGCACTGATCCCGTATCTGATGATGCGGAGATTTCAGAAGATGATTCATCTGAATCTTCAGAAGAGTCTTCTTCCGGGAGTCAGCCCGAAGAAAGCACGGAGGAATCTTCTGCTGAAGAATCCACACCGGAAGAAACTGTTTCAGGAGAGGACAGCGATGCTGATCTGGATGCAGTAATTGCGGAGATGGTCGAATCCATCCGTGAAGAATATGGTGATGAAGCAGCAGAAAGTTTCGAAAAGGTGATGAGTAATCCCGGTATGAGAGCATACATGGAAGCTCTGCAGAAAAAGCTGGAAGCTGAATTTCCGGGGATGACAGCAGAAGAGATATCCGAAAAACTGGAGTCCATGTCCGATGACGAAGCGCTTGCCATGCTGGAGAGGATTTTCAATGACCCGGAGATCATCAGGCTGTCTGAAGCACTTGCTGAAGATGAAGAGCTGGCAGAACAGATGGAAATCCTGATGGAGCTTCTGTGGGGCGATATTGCTTCGGGCGACGACATAAATCTCGAAGAACCGGTTTCCGGTAATCAGGGTGACAACATCAGCTGGACGCTGGATACCGACGGAACTCTGACAATCAGCGGCAGCGGCCCGATTGTTCCCTCATACGAAGAGTTTGACGGAATGAAGCTGCCTTTTTACGAATGGGATGACTATATTGACAATATCAGTAAAGTTGTTATAAAAGATGGCGTAACTGATATTCCGGCAGATGCTTTTTCCTGGTCTTCAACTTTGAAGACAGTTGTGATTCCCGCTTCGGTGAAATCCATCGGCGCTGAAGCATTTGCATATTGTGAAAATCTGACTGCTGTTTATTTCCAGGGTGATGCACCGGAGATTGCGGAAGATGCTTTTGATGAATGTTCGAAGGACCTTACGCTGTATTACCGGGAAGGAACAAAAGGCTGGGATAAAGTAACCGGCTATAAGCTGGCAGTATGGAATACGGCATCATCCGGTGGTAGTCGTGAAGAAAACGGTGCTTCTTCTGCACAGGAAACTGCAAAAACAACGACCGGCAGCCCTGATACCGGTGACAGCGGGACTGTATGGCCTTTTATCCTTCTGATGGCAGCTGCAGTGATCTGCGGTGGTGCGGTAATCATCAGAATGCGCAGAAAAAGATAGGTCGTATAAAGATGGACTGTAAAGATCCGGAACCGGCGAAACGCTGCGGTGAAAATATGAAAACCGGATAAAATCTGACAGGCAGAAAATAAAAGACAGTCATGATGGGGGTGTTTCCCGCATTGTGTCTGTCTTTTTCTCTTTGTTTTTTATTCCGGTTCGTTTTTTTCGGGTGTTGACTGGCAGGAAAGGGTGTATTACAATATAGGAACGGCTGTACTTTTGCGGATATTATTGAGATTTGCAAAGGGCAGTGATTTTTGGAAGGAATGATGGGATGAGATATCATAATATAACTAAGGACGATATGCTCAATGGTGACGGTCTTCGCGTCGTGCTCTGGGTGGCAGGTTGTACACACGGGTGTCAGGGCTGCCATAATCCCATTACGTGGGATATTGAGGGAGGTATCGAATTTGACGAAGCGGCCAGACAGGAAATTGATACGGAGATGGGAAAAGATTATGTTTCCGGACTGACGTTTTCCGGGGGTGATCCTCTTCATCCCCAAAACAGAAATGAAATCACCGATCTTGCCCGGGAACTGAAACAGAAATATCCGGACAAAACCCTGTGGATGTATACGGGATTTTCCTGGGATGAAGTGGATGATCTGCCGGTGATGCAGTATATTGATGTTCTGGTGGACGGCGAATTTATCAGGGCTTTGAAAGATGATCAGCTTCACTGGAAAGGAAGCAGCAACCAGCGGGTGATCGATGTGAAGAAGACGAGAGCATGCGGCCGCATTGTTCTGTGGGATTAGCGGGCCGTTTCGGCAAACAGATGAAGGAGCAGATAGAGATGTCGGAAACGATAAGAATCAAATATTTTACAGATGCCATTGACCATCTGGCTTATATAGATGGCAAGTCGGACTGGATCGATCTGCGGTCGGCAGAGGAAGTGGAACTGAAAAAGGGTGAATTCAGGCTGATACGTCTGGGAGTTGCCATGCAGCTGCCGGAAGGCTATGAAGCGCATGTGGTTCCGCGGAGCAGTACATTTAAGAATTTCGGCGTGATCCAGGCCAATCATATGGGCGTAATCGACGGCAGTTACTGTGGTGACAATGATGAGTGGCGCTTTCCGGCGCTGGCGGTCCGTGATACCGTGATTCATGTGAATGACCGGATCTGTCAGTTCCGTATCATGAAAAATCAGCCTGCTCTGATTTTTGAGGAGACGGATCATCTGGAAGGAGAAGACCGGGGCGGCTTCGGAAGTACCGGTGTACGGTAGGAGGAGCAGATAACAGATGCTGGTGAATAAAAAGGAAAAATTGCAATATAAAAAGACACAGCTGGTCCGTTCCCTGAAAAGCCGCAACGGGAAGATTGCGGTATGTGTCTGTGCAGCCGTGGTAATACTGATTGCCGGTATTTCTGCATGGAACAAAGGAAGTCTGGAGAGAGAGGGAGTGGCTTTGTGCCGGCAGGGTGATTATGCCGAAGCACAGACTGTGTTTAAAAATGCGGTAATTGCAGATAATATGAACCCGGATAATTATATTTATCTGGGAATCGCCTATCTGGGCAGCAAAGAGTATGAGGATGCAAAGAAGCAGTTTCAGCTTGCACTGAATCTGGATGATGAGAATCAACAGGCTTACCGCGGCATGGGAATTGCAGCATATGAGACGGGTGATTATGAAGGTGCCATTGAGTATCTGAACCGTGCGCTTGATTATTCAGGAATCAATATTGGAAATATGGAGTATGATATTCTCTGGTACCGTGCAGATGCGGAGAGTGCTCTGGAAGATTACGAAGCGGCTGTTGTTACTTACAGTGCTTTGCTGGAACTGGAGGGCGATACGGCTTTGCTTCGTTACCGCCGGGGAAGCATGTACTGCTGGCTTGGTGATAAGGAAAAAGCCATGGAAGATTTTGATGCAGCTGTGAAGAAAAAAGAGAACGGTTATGATCTGTTCTGGAATATTTATGACAGTATGGATCAGGCCGGCTGGGAGGAAGAAGCAGTGGGATATCTGAAGCTGACTGAACAGCCTGGCTATGTGGATTCCGACGCGGCAGGTTCGGATGATGAAGTGCGTAAGTACCAGGGGATGATCGAATATATCTGCGGCGATTATAAAAAAGCCATAGAAAGGCTTTCTTCGGAGACACTGAAAAAGGATGATAAAGCGCAGGAATATCTGGCTCTCGCATATGAGATGAACGGAGATTCGGCGAAAGCCCTTTCCATTTATCTGGAGCAGGTCGGATCCGATCATGCAGATGCCGATGATTATAACCGCATTGCCAGATATTTTATCCGCTGCGGGCAGGGTGAACAGGCGGTTACCTATCTGGAGCAGGGAATCCGGTCTTTTGGAAAAAGCGATCTGCAGGATCTGTATTACAATATGGTCACGGCCTATGAATCCTGCGGAGCATATGATGAGGCTCTGGATGCTTTGAAGACCTATGTTTCTCTTTACGGAGAAGATGAAGCGACGGATCATGAGCAGGCTTTTCTGAAAGACCGGAGCAGCTGACAGGAAAGGACGGATTGGATGATAGAAACGAAACAGCAGCAGGAAAAGCTGATTCTTGTGACTGTGTGTACCGGTTCTGGGGAGTTTGCGGAGCACTCTCTGGATGAACTGGCAGATCTGGTGGATACTGCGGGAGGTATTGTAGTTGGCAGGCTGATCCAGAACCGGGAAAGTATTCACCCGGGTACGTATCTGGGAAGCGGCAAGCTGGATGAGCTGATCGAACTGATCTACCTGACACATGCGGACGGTATCGTTTGTGATGATGAACTTTCTCCCGCCCAGCTGCGCAACCTGGAGGACATTCTGCAGACCAAGGTGGTGGACCGCACACTGGTGATTCTGGATATTTTTGCGAAACATGCCACTACCCATGAAGGAAAGATTCAGGTAGAACTGGCTCAGCTGAAATACCGGGCCGCACGTCTGGTAGGACTTCGTTCCAGTCTGTCCCGTCTGGGAGGCGGCATTGGTACAAGAGGTCCCGGGGAAAAGAAACTGGAAGTGGACCGGCGTATTATCCATGAACGGATCAGTGTCCTGAAAGCGGAACTTCGTGAAGTGGTGCGTCACCGTGATGTGACAAGACAGAAGCGCAGCGGCTCCATGCTTCCCATGGCAGCCATTGTGGGATATACCAATGCGGGAAAATCGACTCTGTTCAACCGTCTGACGGGGGCAGGGGTGCTGGCTGAGGATCAGCTGTTTGCCACTTTGGATCCTGCTGTCCGTGTTATGGAGACAGAGGAGGGACAGAGGATCCTGCTGTCCGATACGGTTGGATTTATTAACAAACTGCCCCACAATCTGATCGAAGCGTTTCGGAGTACCCTTGAGGAAGCGCGTTATGCGGACATGATTCTCCATGTGGTGGACACTTCTGATCCGCAGATGGATCTCCACATGTATGTGGTATACGATACATTGAGAGAACTGGGCATAACGGATAAGCCTGTTATAACGGTTTTTAACAAGATGGACAGGGTTGCCGGAGAAGTGATATGCCGGGATTCACGGGCGGATGCTGTTTTTCGGATTTCCGCAGCCAGCGGACAGGGCGTGGCAGAACTGAAAGAAGGCATTCTGAAACTGCTCCGCTCGCAGAGTATTTTTGTGGAAAAGCTTTTTCCTTATGAAAAAGCCGGGAAAATCCAGCTGATCCGGCAGTTCGGACAGCTTCTGACAGAGGAATATACCGAAGACGGGGTCCGCGTGACCGGCTATATTCCGGCCGGACTGTTTGGACAGCTGTACGAATGATCCGGCGGACGGATGTACGCGGCACACAGAATTTTGATAAAGTCAAGACACAATATATAGTGTATTTAAAAAGTACAATGCGGAAGATATTGTACTTTTTTATTGACTACAAAATGGGCGGCTGGTATAATTTGATTCAATTCGTTACATAACTGGGAGGTTTTTTATAGATGATACTGAATGTTCAGAAAAGAGATGGACAGATAGCAGAATTTGAGCTTGGTAAGATCCGCGATGCCATTGAAAAGGCATTTGTGGCAACAAAGAATTTTTACAATGAGGAGATTCTTAATCTGCTGGCGCTGCGGGTGACCGCTGATTTTCAGAAGAGCATTTGTGACAATAAGATTTCCGTTGAGGAGATTCAGGACAGTGTGGAGCGTACTCTGGAGCAGGCAGGATACACGGAAGTGGCCAAAGCCTATATCCTTTACCGGAAGCAGCGGGAGAAGATGCGCAACATGCATTCCGCTATTTTGAATTATAAGGACGTGGTGGACAGCTATCTGAAGGTATCTGACTGGCGCGTGAAGGAGAATTCTACGGTTACCTATTCTGTGGGTGGCCTGATTCTGAGCAACTCCGGTGCGATTACCGCTAATTACTGGCTTTCCGAAGTATATGACGAAGAGATTGCCGAGGCTCACCGGAATGCGGATATTCATATCCATGATTTGTCGATGCTGACCGGTTACTGTGCAGGCTGGTCGCTGAAGCAGCTGATCCAGGAAGGTCTGGGCGGCGTCAGCGGCAAGATTACTTCAGGCCCTGCAAAGCACCTTTCCGTTCTCTGCAACCAGATGGTGAATTTCCTGGGAACCATGCAGAATGAATGGGCAGGAGCACAGGCATTTTCGTCCTTTGATACCTATCTTGCTCCTTTTGTAAAGGTGGATCATCTGAGCTACGAGCAGGTTCTTCAGTGTATTCAGTCTTTTGTATACGGAGTCAATACGCCCAGCCGCTGGGGAACACAGGCACCGTTTACCAATATTACGCTTGACTGGACCGTTCCGGAGGATCTGGCGGAGCTTCCGGCCATCGTAGGCGGCAAAGAGATGGATTTCTGCTATAAGGACTGTAAGGAAGAGATGGCCATGGTCAATAAGGCCTTTATCGAGACCATGCTGGAGGGGGATTACAACGGACGCGGCTTCCAGTATCCCATTCCGACCTATTCCATTACCAGGGATTTTGACTGGTCCGATACGGAGAATAACCGTCTGCTTTTTGAGATGACTGCCAAATACGGTACCCCGTATTTTTCCAATTACATTAACAGCGACATGAATCCCAGTGATGTGCGCAGCATGTGCTGCAGACTGCGTCTCGATCTGCGTGAGCTGCGTAAAAAGTCCGGCGGATTCTTCGGTTCCGGCGAAAGCACCGGTTCCGTGGGCGTCGTAACCATCAATATGCCCCGTATTGCCTATCTGGCTGAGGATGAGGCGGACTTCTACAAACGCCTTGATCATCTGATGGATCTTGCAGCCAGATCGCTGAAGATCAAGCGTGACGTGATTTCACAGCTTCTGGAGGCCGGGCTGTATCCCTACACGAAGCATTATCTGGGAAGCTTCAGCAACCATTTTTCAACCATCGGGCTGATTGGTATGAATGAAGCCGGTCTGAATGCCAAATGGATCCGCGAGGATATGACGCATGCCTCGTGTCAGAGATTCGCAGAGGAAGTGCTGGACCATATGCGTGAGCGTTTGTCAGACTATCAGGAGCAGTACGGTGATCTCTATAATCTGGAGGCGACACCTGCCGAGTCCACCACATATCGTCTGGCAAAACACGACAGGGAACGTTATCCCGATATTATTACGGCAGGCGGAGAAGGAGAGACTCCTTACTATACCAACAGCTCTCATCTGCCCGTTGGCTATACCTCCGATATTTTTGATGCATTGGATATTCAGGATAATCTGCAGACGAGGTATACTTCTGGAACTGTATTCCATGCATTCCTGGGTGAGAAGCTGCCCGACTGGAAAGCAGCCGCCAAGCTGGTGCGGGCGATTGCTACCAACTACAAGCTGCCCTATTATACGATTTCCCCTACCTATTCCGTATGTAAAAATCACGGATATATCAGCGGGGAAGTGGGCATCTGCCCTGTGTGCGGAGAAAAGACGGAGATTTATTCCCGTATCACAGGATATTATCGTCCCGTACAGAACTGGAACGAAGGAAAGATGCAGGAGTTTAAAGACCGCGTAACATACGATGTGAAGAATTCCGTGATGAAGAGACCGGTTGCCGGCAATATGGTAACAGTCGATGCATTTGCGGCAGGAGAGCAGACGGTATCGCCGAAACCAATCGAAACAGCAGATCAGACAGAGACAGCAGAACTGATAGAGGCAGCAGAGGAAAGAGATGCACATACAGACAGGATGCTTTTTGTGACGGATACCTGTCCCAACTGCAGGATTGCGAAGAATTTCCTGGAAGGGATGAGCTATCAGGTGATCAATGCTTCTGAGCATCCGGAACTGACGGAACGGTACGGAGTCAGACAGGCGCCGACGCTGGTCGTACTGGATGAAACCGGCATGCACCGTTTTGCCACCGCTTCCAATATCAAGAAATATGTGGACCATGCGGCTGTATAACAGACAGATCTGATATCATAGCGCAGACAACAGAGAAAAAGCACGCTGAATTATCCCGGGATTGTGGATAAACAGCGTGCTTTTTGCTGCTGAACGTTACGTTCGTTTATGCACTCAGAGCACTGAGTACGCTCTGGTTGATGGCGATGATATACTGACAGTCGCTTTCGATATCGTGGGAAGGAAGCTGCAGATATTCCTGATGCTTCTGTTCGATAAAGCGGATGATATCTCCGGTGCTCATGCGGGCTTCCAGGGGGGTGTACTGTACATGGAAAGCTTCACCGCTCTGGAAATATTCTCTCAGGCGGAGCTTCAGGTACTGTTCATAATTACAGTGATCCTTCAGCGAACCCGGATAAATGGAGTTATGAGGATACGTAAAATAGTCTGCTATATAGTGAAGGATCTGTCCGATCGTAATGCAGTCGCGGCGGTTCAGATAAGTGCTGACCGTGCGGAGGCGGTTCAGACGGACACGCTCCATATATTCCTGAATCAGGGGAAGTGTACTTTCGATATTGTGTCTCGTTGTAATAAAAGAAGGACGACAATCCGGCAGAATACTTCCTGCATAGAAAAAATAACGATGAAGGGATAACAGATTGTGGTTTTTATCAGCGGTTAAAAATCGGGCAAGGCCGATGTGTGATTTCTTTCTCATAAGGGGTAATCTCCTTGTAGGTTCCGGTGCAGCACGAAAGAACAGCACGGATGTTAGTTTGTGTTAACCGTTTCCTATAAAAGATTATCACAGGTTTGCTGAAAATAATAGCGGCATATTTGATAAAATATGAAAAAAGATTTTCTTATTTCTGTGAAAATTTCATATACTGTATTTACAGACAGGGAACAGGAAAGGGATTTATATGTATTTTCCGGAATTTGAAAATGTATTGAATGTGAGTCTGAACGTATCGGAAGCGGAAAGAATGCGCTCAGAGATTCTGAATACGGGGTATTCCCCTGAGGAAAATACCTGGGAACTGGTGGTGCGCTATTCCGTTTATCCGGAGCGTTTTCTGGACCTGCATCCGGAAATCGTTTTTGATGTCCTGACAGGGAATTATATGCTGATGCGGGTGCCCCAGCGGCTTCTGGGAGAACTGGCGCAGACACCCGGAGTTATTTATATTGAAATTCCCAAAAGACTGTATATGGGAGGAGCGCCGCTTTTTTCGGCCGCGCAGGTGGACAGTGTGCAGGTTTCCGGTATCCCTCTGCTGCGGGAGAGACTGGGAATCAATCTGACCGGGCGGGGCGTTCTGGTGGGGATCGCGGATTCGGGAATCGACGTTTTTCATCCGGCATTTCGTAATCCTGACGGAAGCACCAGAATTGCTGCCTTATGGGATCAGATAGGAGGAGGGGAATACACTGGGGAGGAAATCAATGCATTTCTTCAGGGAAATTCCGGGGAGGCGGTTCCTTCTGCTTTCCGGGATCTTTCCGGTCACGGCACGGCTGTGGCGGGAATCGCAGCGGGAAGCAGGGTGACAGAAAGCGATTTCATAGCGGAAGGATATGCGCCGGAAGCGGAGCTGGTGGTTGTGCGCCTCGGTCAGAGCGGAAATGATGATTATGTAAAAACAACGCAGCTGATGCAGGCAGTTGACTATCTGGTGAAGAAAGCAGCCGGACTGGGAAGGCCCATGGCAATCAATCTGAGCATTGGCAACAATTACGGCTCTCACAGCGGCAGAAGTCTTCTGTCCACCTATCTGACGGAAATTGCACTGTCGGAGCGTCTGACCATCTGTGTGGGAAGCGGCAACGAGGCAGGGAAAGCGGTTCATACCTCTGTTCGTATGGGAGAGCTTCCTTATGAAATTCTGCTTACCGTGGCTCAGCGTCAGGCCTCCTTCAGTATTCAGATCTGGAAAAATTATGCTGATATCTGTCAGATTCAGCTGATCTCTCCTTCCGGTGAAATATTCCGCATCTACTACGATGCCGATCTTCTGGCCATGGCGCATCCTGTCCGGCAGTACCGCAGCGGACGCACGGGAATCGTGATTTATAACGGTCTTCCTTCTCCCTATCAGCCCCTGCAGGAGATTTTTATCGACCTGATTCCGGCAGACCGGTTTGTAGACAGCGGAAACTGGAGAATTCAGATTACACCGGTCCGTATTGTGTCGGGAGAACTGGAGCTGTGGCTACCGGCTGGAACTGTACTGAATCAGGGAACGGGATTTGCTGTGCCCGGACAGCAGCATACGCTGACGGTTCCTTCCGCTTCAGACCGGGTTATCACAGTGGGAGCCTATGATTCGCGGACGCAGACCTACGCATCATTTTCGGGGCGAGGTTTTACCGCATTTACCAATCAGATCAAACCGGATCTGGCGGCGCCGGGGGTGGATGTTCTGGCACCGAGGGCAGGGCGGGGAACCGCAGTACCGGGAAGGGGAAGAACCGGGGAGCCGGCAGGAGGAGGGATGGCGGATTACGCCGGTTTTACGGGAACTTCTTTTGCAGCACCGGCGGTTGCCGGAGCGGCGGCTCTCCTCATGCAGTGGGGGATTGTGGAGGGGAATGACCCGTGGCTTTACGGTGCCCGCCTGAAAAGCTGGTTTCACCGCAATGCAAGGCAGCTGCCGGCTTTTCAGATCTATCCCAATCCGTATATCGGTTACGGTGTTCTGTGATATGAAAAAGGGCACAATGCCGGAAACGGCATCGTGCCCCATAATCATATTGTCGCAGTAAGTCGCAAATTTTAATTATAACTGTTCTTCCTCCACAATCTGAACAGACCGGCGGATGCCTTCTTTCAGATCGATGTGAGGCTTCC
>JBJELO010000034.1:0-4506 GCA_051879195.1 Lachnospiraceae bacterium | reverse complement strand
TTTAATTATCAAGGTGCTGTAGTCTCATAAGTTCCATTTGACGCTCCCATCATACATATTCTATAAAATCGCCAAAACCCTGTCCAATTTTAAATATCTATAAATAAAGCCGATTTATTGAGAAACACAATAAATCGGCTTTATTCGGTGATAAACCTTATCTACATATATTCCATCAGGAAAAACCCCATCATTAAATACATTCTCACCTTTTCGTTTTCCAGATCAATCCCCCGCGTAACCTTGCTGATCCGGTCCAGACGATGAGGCAGAGTACTTCGATTGATTTTCAGGATCTGCGCGGTAAGAGTTCCGTTGCGCTCATTCATCAGGTAAATTTTCAGTGTTTTCGCCAGCTCTGTACCATGAAGTTCATCATAATAAAGAAGCTCCTTAATTGCCTCCGGCAGCATGATCTGCGGCGTGAATTCTCCCATGCCTTCCATAAGCCAGTATCTCAGCAGATATTCCCTGAATTCCGTATACCATCTGGGCGCCGGATCCTGCCTGCTGTATTTTACGGCAATCTGAGCCTGGCGGAAATAAATACCCAGAGCAAAAAAATCAGAAAACGGCAAAGACACACCCATAAAGCAGAGACTTTCACGGATGATGTAGGACATTTTCATCCGGATCATCTGCTCATTTGTTTCCCCCCGGGTCAGATTGAACAGTACGTACAGTTCATTTTCATGAAAACAGGTACAGGAACACCGGATTCTCTCCTCAATATCGTTGCAGATGCCGTAAACGGACATCTTTGTAAAATCTCCTGCTTCAAATGACAGATAGCCGCACATGTACTGGTCTTCCGGATTCCAGCCCATATCTCCCAGCCTTTCACGCACTTCTTCGTGATTCAGATCAATGCCGTCCAGAGCATCTACAATCATTTTCTCCAGAGGATAGCGCCTGCTGCCCCGGCGGAAACGGCGCTGCATCAGCGCCGTCTCGATTATGCCGGCAAAATAGGATACTTCCGCCAGTTGTCCCGACCGGATTTCCTTCCTGCTTTTTCCGATAATCAGCCGCCCTTTGTACTTGCCTTCAAGCCTTATATTGGCATACAGACAGCTTTCGTCGCTGTAATCGCTTTCCCATACACAGCCCCCCTCCGTCATGAACGTCTTTTTATAGGACGGGCTGGTCCTGAAATGATTGATAGTTTCCGCATCCTGCGTATATTGATTGGTTTTTTCGTTGTACGTAAAATTCGTTTTTCCATCCTGCATCTTCGGGCAGGCCAGAATATGATAGTACTCATCATGAACAAATACCGTAGAATGAAAATGTTCAACTGCCGCTTCACAGATTTCATACAGGGTTCCTTCTCTGGTCAGAATACCCGTGAGTTTTCTTTCCAGCAAAGTGTATTCATAAAAAATACTCTGCAGTTCATTCAGCAGTTCAAATATACCATACGATTCCGGCACAAAAATACAGTAGGGATACGGGAATTGCTCCCCTTCTTCCGGTATCCCCCGGACAACCAGTCTTATGTGCTGCTGCACAGGAGGTGCTTTCTGCAGAACGCTCAGATCTGTCAGATACAGAAACTCCTGCATCGTCTGTGTCCGTTCCGTATAAACCTGAACTCCGGATAAACAGATTTTCAGATCTTCTGCAGTGATTCGTGCATCAATTCCACGTTCCTGCAGTTTTTCATATACCAGCTCCAATGTCAGCAGAAAACCGTCTGTCTGCTTTTTCTTTTTCAATAAAATCCCCCATTTATTCGCAAAAAACACTTATACGGGCATCCGGAGGCATTTTCAGAACCTTTCTGAAATCTGTTATGCAGTTTTTTTCTTTCCGGAAGTTCCCAGACCGTATCCGGCAAAGAGAATGACTGCACCCAGCAGAATCGCTGCCGCCGGGATAATCATAAAGCCCAGACAGACGCCTTTCTGTAATCCCGTTGATGCCATGGCCGGATCAATACCGGGATCAAAATGAACCAGCGCCAGGCAGGCGGAAATCAGAATACCCCTTGCCACAATACCGATTTTCAGAGGTACCGTCAAAAGCCCCATTACAATACCCGTAACATCGTAACCCAGTTTCTGACCGCTGAATGCTGCGCAGTTTGCATACAGCTCCGGGTCACAGGTATTGCTGACATTCATCAGAAACATCAGCAGCCCCATAAGAATCATAACAGGAATTGTATTCTGATACAATATAAAAGAAAGAATCGCTGCAATTCCCATGCCCAGATAGCACAGTACCACAGAATATTTTGCGCCGATTCCGGCAACAATGTATCTGGCCGCAAAAGATGCCGCAACACCCAGCACATTTGCGATAAAAATAAAGGTTGCAAACATTCCTTCGTTTCTGGTTACATATTTGAAATAATAAATTGCCATTCCGTTTACAAGGAAAAGCACTACATATTTCATCATGCTGGCTCCCATGAGCATAACCAGATGACGGTTGCATCTGATTGCATCCAGCGCACGCACTTTCGGTTCCTGTCCGCTGCCTTCTTTTCCAGCATTTGCCTGCATCATGGCCATCTCTTCTTCGCCTGTGGGCTCATATCCTCTGAACATTACAAAATGTGCATAATATGCAGCCACAGTCAGTGCACCGAAGACCAGAGCCGTTGCGGCATAGGCATTTTTTTCTCCGATATTTGCCGCAAAGAATGCCACCACTGCAGGCCCCAGATAGGAATATACCACGGATGCCAGCGCAGTCCACACATTTCGTGTGGAAGATAAAGCCATTCTGTCTTCCTGGGTTTTGCCGGCAATATTGATCATGGATATATTGGCAATATACGGCAGATTCCATGCAATGCGGCTGGTAATCATTGCAAAGGTTGCAAAGAAAACCGCAGCAAATCCATTTCCGATCCTGATAAACTGCATTGCATACAAAAACGGAATCATCCATGGCGTAAGAATCAGCCATGAACGGTAGCGTCCCCACCTGCACGGCCTGATCTTATTAAGAAATGCGCCGTACATGGTGGAAAGAATCGCATCTACAACTGCAGAGATTGTAGTCATTACCGTAATAACACCCAGACTGAACTGTGCAATATTGGTAAAGAAATAGGAAGCATAAAATGTATCAATATTGGATGTAAGTGTAAAACTGAAATCTGCAACACCGAAAAATTTCTTCAGTGCGCCGCTGAGTTTCTTAGGTTCCTGTCCTTTCTCCCCCATAACAAATCTCCTCCTGTTATTCTGCGGTTATCCTACCACATTTCTTTGCCTACTTTTTCAATTTTTTCGGTAATGCATTCATACACACCAGGGTAAATGGATTCGGGGCCGCCCATGGTGTTGCAGGGAATAAATGCCCTTTTCTGTTTTCCGTACAGAGTCATTGCTTCGCGAACCACAGTTTCCGTATTTTCCGGTGTCCAGTCGGGCTTGTCCACTCTGCCGCTGTTGATACCGCCCATAAATGTGATCTTATCACCATATTTGTCGATCAGTTCGGGGATATTGTTGGTATCCATTACGCCCTGCCAGATGTCAATACCGATATCGATCATATGAGGAACCAGATTGGCTGCATAGGAATCGGAATGATGTACGATTACATCCACACCCAGCTCTCTGTAGTATCCATACACCTTCTTGTATGCAGGTACATAAAATTCTTCAAACATGTCAGGAGACAGGAAAGAACTGATCTGTGAACCCCAGTCATCATGATGGAACAGTGCATCAGGATGAAAATGTCTGCACAGTTCTTCTGCGTACTGCATCTCCCATTCGGTAATGTAGTCGATCAGTTCATGCATTGCTTCGGGTTCTTCATAGAAATTGATCAGACAATTCTGGATTTCCTGCAGGTAATGGCACTGTTCGAATATGCCGGGTGCCACAAAAGGAGTTACAAAATACTCGTTTCTGTCAATTTTTTCCACTTCCGCCATGAAAGGTTCCCAGGCTGCTTCCGGGAATTTAATATTGGGAGCTTTCACATAATCTCTCCAGTGTGTAATGTCCTTGCAGACGATATGTGCATCGTCATGTACAGGGAAAGGTCCGGGCATTCCTTTGGGGAATTTGATGGTTACACCCCAGCCGTTTACCACTTCCGGGCCGCCTTCCGCAGCCATGGGATATGCTGCAGTATAGGGGTTTCCGTAAACCATCTGAAATGCCTCATACTGATTTACATACCGGTCCGGTTTTCCATGTCTGATTGTTTCCAGTAAGTTCTGTTTTTTTGTTAACATTGTATAGATTCCTCCTCTTCAGTTGTTCGTTTTTATACTCTATACGCAGTATAATTCAGAAAATGCAATTCGCATATCATGCAAATATAAGAATCTATATCAATACATATACAGCAATCTGATGTATTACTATCAGATAAATTCATTCTTCATTCAGACCCTTTCTTTGTTCATATTTTCCTTCCGCTTTTCCTTATGAAAAAATAAACGGATACGGAATTTTTTTGTCATTCCATACCCGTTTATTTTTTCAAAAAACTGCATATACTATGATTACGAAGCGGTTTATCCGGTTACAG
>JBJELO010000033.1:0-19895 GCA_051879195.1 Lachnospiraceae bacterium | reverse complement strand
ACATATCATCCATAACTTCCAGATAGCCCAGACCGCCCATACCGATGGAAGTGGCGAATTTCAGAAGCTTCTCATGGAATCCTTTAGACATATCGGCGTGGACTTTGATGGCACGCACTGTCTTTTTGAGGAATGGTTTAAACGTACATCTCTGGAAGAAATCAGTTACATCGATGATACGCAGAGGGTTGCGCAGATCGGGCTTGTCGGTACCGAATTCCAGCATGGCCTGTCTGTAGCTGATTACCGGATAGGGAGCAGCCGTTACGGAAGCGCCTTCCGGAGCGAATTTCTCAAATGTGGCAGTCAGCACTTCTTCACCCACACGGAAAACATCTTCCTGTGTAGCAAAGCTCATCTCAAAATCCAGCTGATAGAACTCACCCGGTGAACGGTCGGCACGGGCATCTTCATCACGAAAACAGGGTGCAATCTGGAAATACCTGTCAAATCCGGAAACCATCAGCAGCTGTTTGTACTGCTGAGGAGCCTGAGGCAGCGCATAAAATTTACCCTTGAATTTGCGGGAAGGAACAATATAGTCTCTTGCACCTTCGGGAGATGACGCACAGAGAATCGGAGTTTGAATCTCCAGGAAGCCCATTTCTGTCATCTTCTGTCTCAGGAAGCTGATGACCTGGGAACGGAAAATGATATTGTCTTTCACCTTGCGGTTGCGCAGATCCAGATAACGGTATTTCAGGCGGACATCTTCCCGGATCTCCTTGGAAGTCATAATTTCAAAAGGCAGCTGATGGTAAACTTTGCCCAGTATGGTCACGCTGTGAGCCTCCAGCTCGATGGTACCGGTAGGAATCTTCGGATTGTAGGTCTCCTCATCACGGTGCTGGATCACACCCTCAATGGAAATACAGTTTTCCTTCGTAATTCCGTCCAGCAGGCTGGTATCGCGCATAACCACCTGCAGCACGCCGTACATATCTCTTAAATCAATAAAAGAAACGCCGCCGTGGTCGCGGATATTCTCCACCCAGCCGGCAACCTTCAAAGAAGAGCCG
This sequence comes from Lachnospiraceae bacterium, assembly GCA_051879195.1. Lineage (GTDB taxonomy): Bacteria > Bacillota > Clostridia > Lachnospirales > Lachnospiraceae > TWA4. Next base: position 18,876 of record JBJELO010000033.1, on the reverse strand, counting down.
ATATCCTGCTCACTGATCTGGTCCAGGGTTCTGTTGCGGTAAATGTTTGAAATCGTCATAGTGTCATTTTCTCCTCTCATCTTGCTCTGTAAAATCGTGTAGAGGATGGGCAGTTTTACGTGTATGAGCCGTGCAAAGCTCAGGTTCTGAAGAACCTGAGCTCGCGGGCGTTCGCCCTATAGGTACCGAAAGGAACAGCTTCTTACATGCAAGCATGACGAAGCTGTTTCTTTCGGTACCTGCACGGCTCATTGCCGGATACGAAAAAAACTGCTCATCCTGATATTGAAAATGTCAGGACGAACAGTGAAATGTCCGCGGTACCACCTGAATTACTGTTATACAGCCACTCATCGGTTTAAAACCATGCTGTTTAACGCACAGCTGACGGTGCACCTACTGATGCTTCCCAAAGTCTGAAGTCCTCGTGTCAAAATGCCTGATGTCTGCTCTGCCGGAGAGCGGGATGGGAAATCACGTTCAGATTACTGCTGGTAAAGTGTTATTCGCACTGATTCACTTTGCGGAGATCGCACCGGCCTCCACTCTCTGGGAACGATAATCAGTGTTACTTCTCTTTGTCATCGCAATTTTCTATTCAGCAGAGCATGATTCAGATAAAATATCTGTGTCAAGCTTGCTTGTAAACAGATATTTTATCTGAATTATATTCGGCGTTTAGCCGAATGAGTAATTTTTGTAAAAAATTACGAATGTCTGCTGATTTAATTCAGAACAGTTCAGCAGGGCTGAACTGTTACAATTACCAGACATTATATAATAGGTTTTTTGGGTTGTCAACGAAAACTTAATTACAGTATAATCAGTTCTATGACAAATACGATGACACAGCTGGCTACGGAGACGACAAACAGACTTTGCCCGAACCAGGCCAGCAGGATGGCGGCGATCAGTGCAGCCAGTGCGGACCAGGTGCTCTGGGTGGCGTCAAGAATGGCGGGGAAAGTCATGACAGCCAGTGTTACATAAGGTACATAGTATAAAAAGGAGCGTATGGTGCGGTTTTTGATTTCCTTTCTGATCAGTGTCAGCGGCAGGACACGGATCAGATAGGTGGTTGCCGCCATCACGAACAGGTAAATATATACGTTGTGTGTCATGATACGACCTCCTTACAGCGAACAGGATCCTCTGCCGGTTCTTCTTTTTTTTCTTTTTCTTCTTCGTCGATGGGGAAGAGAACGGCAGCAGTCAGTGAGATCACCAGTGTCAGGATGATGATGCGGATTCCGGAGGAAATCTGCGCAAATACAGGCACTTTGGAGAATATCAGACTTGCACAGAAGCTGATCACGACCAGACCGGCTACGATTCTGCTCTTTCGTGCCTGGGGGATAAATACAGCGATAAACATGCCGTAAAGGCCGACTCCCAGAGCGCTGACAGCCCGGAGCGGGAGAAGATTGCCCAGAATAACGCCCAGATAGGTACCGATGACCCAGCCGGGTGATGCTACGGAGATGACGCCGTAGGTATAGAATGGATTCAGTTTTCCCGGCACGGAGATGGAGACACCGAAAATCTCATCGGTGACAAAAAAACCGATAAGAAGGCGGTGCAGCAGTGACGTATCAGGTGACAGTTTCTGGCTCAGAGAGCAGGACATCAGCAGGTAGCGGGCATTGGCTACTGCTTCCATGATGCAGAGTTCCAGATAGGATGCACCGGCTGCAATCAGTGTAAAACCGATAAATTCACCGGCTGATGCGTGATTGGTCAGGCTGGCAAGCATGGACTGCAGCGCAGTAAGCCCTGCTTTTTTTGCAGTAATTCCCAGCGTCAGAGATACTGCGAAATATCCCAGCGCAATGGGGATGCCATCCCTCATACCCTGGAGAAACCAGGTACGGTTTTCAGATTTCATAAAAATTCCCTCCAATCCGCCGGAAAATAGTTTCTGCCGGCGGCCCCATTATAATATAGTCATGCGCTGTGCGCATTTGTTTGCACGTTTGGTCAGTCTGCTGAACGAATATGGTAGTTTGCTGTAGTGGCTTATACCAGGGTTCTGCAACGGTAAGTGCACTATTAATAGTAGATAATGTGTCAGAAAAAGTCAACCGGTTGTGGGAAAAAATGTCATCCCTGTTCAATGAGAAAATTCTATGGTAAAATCGGGTTAACGGTCGCGACACAGATTTACAGCGAGGGAAGTGATTGCGGCAGAAATATGGAAAAGAAGGAGTGAGAATTTTTTGCATAAAAATGATATCAGGGCCCTGCTTTTTTTATGCGGCATAATCTGCCTGACAGCGGGGATTTGTCAGGGGGATTACCGGGATACCCTGGTGAAGGCGATTATGATTTGTCTGGAGTGTATTGGAATTGGATAAAAAACACAGGGTACGCAGGCGGCGGTGGATTCAGCTGATCTCGGCGCTGATCTACAATGCCAATCTGAAAGGCTTTGGGGATGGATCTATTTATCAGGGAAATGGGAAAGGCGTCTGCGTACCGGGGCTGAACTGCTATTCCTGTCCGGGTGCGGTGGCTGCCTGCCCTCTGGGAACACTCCAGAATGCACTGAGCATGATTCCCCGGAAACTTCCGTATTATATTCTTGGAGTCCTTATGCTTTTTGGCCTGCTTCTGGGACGGCTGGTCTGTGGATTTCTCTGTCCGTTCGGCCTGATTCAGGAGCTGCTGCATCAGATACCGGTACCGAAAATCGGAAAAAACCGGATTACAAGAGGTATGACGTGGATAAAGTACGGGATTCTGGTGGTTTTTGTTGCAATGATTCCGGTCTGCTCCGGCATTATGAATGGCTATTCCCTGCCTGCATTCTGCAAGTATATCTGTCCCGCGGGGACGTTGGAGGGAGGCATCCCGCTGCTTCTTGCCAATGAAAACCTGCAGAAAGCGGCAGGCCGTCTGTTTGACTGGAAACTGTTTATACTGGCTGTCATACTGATTTCCAGCCTGTTTTTCTATCGGTTTTTCTGCCGTTTTCTCTGCCCTCTGGGGGCAGTTTATTCACTGTTTTCAGGAATATCCATTCCGGGCATTCAGGTGGATGAGGGAAGATGCAGTCACTGCGGTGTCTGTGTCCGGTACTGTAAGATGGATATCCGGAAACCGGGTGACAGGGAATGTATTCAATGCGGAGAATGTATGGAACACTGCAGCAGGCAGGCCATTTACCGGCCGGCAGCCGGATTCAGAAAATCGAAGAGGAGGAGTAAAAACGGTGAAAACATATTGGAAAAGTGAAACAAAACATAGAATGGCCGCTGTTTTTCTGTGCCTGTGTATGATGATCATAATGGCCGGGTGCGAAAGCAATGGTACAAAGGAGACGGAACTTTCAGGCAGTCAGGAAAGTTCAGGGACAGCAGCAGCGACTCTTTCCCATACAAAGGAGACGGCAGAAACATCATCGGAAGAGATTCCTACAGCAGTGGAAGAAGGCTGTCTGGCTCCGGATATTGAGCTTCACTATCTGGACGGCAGCAGTGCAGAATTATCCGATTACAGAGGAAAGGCGGTTCTCCTTAATCTCTGGGCCACCTGGTGCGGTCCCTGTGTGGGGGAGATGCCTGCATTTCCCAGACTGCAGGAGGAATTTGGAGATCAGCTGCAGATTATCGCCGTAAACTGCGGGGATTCTGCGGATACAGTGGAGCAGTTTGCAAAAGAAAAGGGCTATACATTTCCCATTGCCCTGGATGAAGAATATGAGATTATGATGAATACGTACCGAACATCGTCTATTCCCTATACTGTCATTATTGATGAGGCGGGGATTATCCGTCATATCAGTGTGGGTGCGCAGGATGCCGACACCATGTTTCTGCAGTATAAAGAAGCGATTGAAGAGGTGCTGAAAGCGGAATAGGCGGAAAGGAATTGTCCTGAACGGCATCAGATAAGAGTGAATCATGGAGACATAAAAACAGCCGGGCGTTTTGCAGCCCGGCTGTAAGTATCTTACCGGTTTATTCTGTTTTGTATTATTGTATCCTTTTTTATTTTGCCTTTATTCCGCATCTTCTTTGCGGGCGGTGATTTTGACAGCTGCCAGTACGATCAGAGTCAGTCCGACACCGATGGGAAGAGAAATCCATGCACTCTTTGTAAATCCGGCAATAATGTAGGTCACAAAGGAAATTACTGCTACGGTAAGGGCATAGGGCAGCTGGGTGGAAACATGGTTTACATGGTCGCATTGTGCACCTGCCGATGCCATAATGGTGGTATCCGAGATGGGTGAGCAGTGGTCGCCGCATACGGCACCTGCCATGCATGCGGAGATGGAGATAACCAGCAGCTCGGGACTGGTATGTTCAAATACATTCACCACGATGGGGATCAGAATACCGAAAGTACCCCAGGAAGTACCCGTAGCAAAAGCAAGAACGCATCCTACCACGAAAATAATAGCGGGCAGGAAGGAGACAAATCCTCTTGCATACTGGTCAACCATTTCGGCTACGAAAACATCTGCTCCCAGACTGTCTGTCATGGCTTTCAGCGTCCATGCCAGGGTCAGAATCAGGATGGCGGGAACCATGGCCTTGAAACCTTCGGGGAGGCAGGACATACATTTTTCAAAGCTGAGAACGCGGCGGATCAGGAAGAAAATGATGGTGACCACCAGAGCAACAGCGCTTCCCAGTGCCAGCCCCACATCTGCAGAACTCTGTGAAAATGCAGTTACGAAATCGGTTCCTTCAAAGAAACCGCCGGTATAGATCATGCCGATGACGCAGCAGAAAATCAGAATGATAATGGGAACGACCAGATCGCATACGCGCCCTTTGGGATTGACTTTTTCCGGCTCCGGCTTTACGAAATCCGCTTTGGAAGCGGAGAACAGATCACCCTGGCGGGCATTGCGTTCATGCTTTGCCATGGGACCGAAATCCACCTGCAGAACAGACAGTCCGATCATCATAACGATGGTGAGCAGAGCGTAGAAATTGTAGGGAATGGCACGGATGAACAGTGTCAGACCGTCTTCACCTTCCACGAAACCGCTGACAGCAGCTGCCCAGGAAGAGATGGGAGCGATGATGCATACCGGAGCGGCAGTGGCGTCGATCAGGTAGGCCAGCTTGGAACGGGAGATCTTGTGTCCGTCCGTTACCGGGCGCATAACGCTGCCCACAGTCAGGCAGTTGAAGTAATCGTCAATAAAAATCAGTACACCCAGAAGAACGGTGGCAAGCTGTGCGCCGACTCTGGTATGAATGTGTTTTTCGGCCCAGCGTCCGAATGCAGCGGAACCGCCGGCTTTATTCATCAGGCAGACCATGGTACCCAGAATAACCAGGAAAATCAGGATACCCACATTGTAGGGATCGGAGAGCACACCGACGATACCGTCTTCCATCAGGTGGATCAGAGTACCTTCCGGCGAAAAACCGGAATAAAACAGCGCACCGATCAGGATACCGACCAGCAGGGAGCTGTAAACCTCCTTGGTAATCAGGGCAAGGACAATTGCCACGAGCGGGGGCATGAGAGCCCAGAATGTTGCATACATACAGTTTCCTCTTTTCTTTATCGATTTGAATCTTTGATTCGCAGTGAAACTATCTTACCATAAAATGCATTGTTTTGAAATAAAAATAAATAAAAAATATGCAGAATGCACATGAAAAAAGGTAAAAAATAACAGATGTATAAAAAAACAGAGGTATACGGAAATTCTTCTTGACAACAGGCAGGGAAAGAGATATTATTGTGATATCAAAATGATATCACAACCGATGAAGCGGGGAAAGGAAAAGTTATGAGTAATGATATGGATAAGCAGACCCTGACCAATGTGCAGGAGAAAGAGATCAGACCATTAAACGGCGTATTGATGCTGATTGTTGTAATTGCAGGATTTCTGGCTTCCGTGGGGGGAGCCATTCTCGGGATTTATCTGGCAGCAGAGAAAGAGATGACAGCAGCGGGAGTGATTCTGATTGTTCTGGGAGTGGTTTTGTTTATAGTATGCTGCATCTTATGCGGCGGTTTTCATGTGGTCAATCCCAATGAAGCACTGGTTTTGACATGCTTCGGACAGTATTACGGAACAATCAAGAAAGAAGGATTTTACTTTACGAATCCTTTTGCAGCTGCATTCAATCCGGCAGCGGCGGGACGTGTCAGCCTGGATGAAAAAAACGGCGTTAAAAGGAATATGAAGGTTTCCACCAAGGTGATGACGCTGAACAATGATAAGCAGAAAGTGAATGATGTGCTGGGCAATCCTGTAGTGATCGGAGCTGTGGTGATCTGGCGCGTTAAAGACCCCACAAAGGCTGTATTCAATGTGGAAAATTATAAGACGTATTTATCAATTCAGTGCGATACCATCATCCGCAACACTGCCAGGATGTATCCCTATGACAATATGGAGGAGGATGGTGACGGTGATGAGATGACGCTGCGGGGAAGCAGCCAGGCCATCGCTGACAATATGAAAGTTGAACTTCAGAAGCGTGTGGAGAATGCCGGTCTGGAGATCCGGGAGGTAAGGATTACTCATCTGGCTTACTCCGATGAGATTGCGGCAGCCATGTTCCAGAGACAGCAGGCCGTTGCCATCATTGCAGCCCGCCAGAAGATCGTGGAAGGAGCCGTCAGCATGGTGAAGATGGCCATTGACCAGCTGTCAGAGGAAGATGTTGTGGTGCTGGATGAAGAAAGAAAAGCTGCCATGGTCAGTAACCTTCTGGTGGTACTGTGCGGCAATAAGGATGCCCAGCCCATCGTCAACAGCGGATCGATCTATTAGGCTCATGCCGGTTATCAGCATGTATTTCCCGAACAGATATATTTTCCAGACAGATAAGGAGAGATGAATTTGGATATCAAGCATGAAGATCTGGAGGAACAGGAACGAAAACTGAAGGAGCGCCTTGCCAGAGTGGAAGAACTGGAGAAGGAGGTCCGGAAGCGGGAAAAATCGCTGAAAGAAAAAGAAAAGGCCAAAAAACAGGTGCTGCTCAGACTGTCGCCTTCCTTATGGGAAGAGCTGGCAGCCTGGGCTGAAGACGATTTCCGGTCAATAAACGGGCAGATCGAATACCTTCTGTCCGAATGTGTCCGGGACCGTAAAAAGCGCTGACGGCCCGGGCTTTTTCCGGCAGCTGATTTTCGCGGGGGCTTTCTCCATTGACAAAAACCAGATTTATGATAAACTTGTTTCAGGGTTACTATGAGAAAAAGCGGGTAATAAACCGGAGGCATCAATTCAGTACAGCAGTTTCGGAGAATTATCCGGAGGTTTTGCAGCGTAAAGGTTGGAGCTATATGGAGCAGGAAATAGAAGTATTATTGCAGGGGTATCAGTTCAGAAAGTTTTATGAGAAAAAGTTTGAAGTATTTATGAACCGGTACAACCTGCGCAAGATTGATGTGGAGATTCTGACCTATCTGTATTTTTGCGGAGAGCGCAATACGGCCAGTGATATTCAGAAATTGGGTCTGTTTACCAAGGGACACATCTCACAGTCTCTTGAGCGGCTGAATCAGGCGAATCTGGTTCACACGGAGCATGATATGCGCGACAGGCGGATTGTGCACATCTCAGCAGGAGAGGATGCGCTGCCGATCATACTGGAAGCAAGAAAGCTCAAACAGGAAGTATTTGAGCAGGCTTTCCGGGGAATTACCGAGGAAGAAAAGAAAGTTTTGAATGAAGTGGCAAGGAAGGTCTGGAGCAACATGGAAGAGGCACTTAAATAACATGCCACGGGTGCAGCTTTTTTGTAATCTAAAAGTTTAAAATCAAACTGATGGAGGTAAGCCTATGACAGACAACGCTAAAAGCAGAATAATTAAAAAATATGCGGAAAAATTTTATCAGGAAGACCGCATTTCACAGGAATTATTTGAAGAGTACAATGTAAAGCGCGGGCTTCGCGATATCAACGGAAAAGGGGTTGTGGCCGGACTGACCAGCATTTCGAAGATTATTTCCTCAAAGGATGTGAATGGGAAATCCGTCCCCTGTGACGGCAGACTTTATTATCGAGGCTACAATGTACAGGAGCTTTTGAAGGGAATCGGAGATGACGACCGTTTCGGCGCAGAGGAAGTGATTTATCTGCTTCTGATGGGCAATCTGCCTGACCGGAAAGAACTTGAGGATTTCCGGAATCTGCTGGGTGAATACCGCACACTGCCTACCAATTTTGTGCGGGATGTCATCATGAAAGCGCCCAGTGATGATATTATGAACTCGCTGACCAGAAGTGTACTGACGCTGGCATCCTATGATCCCAATATGCTGGATCTGTCGCTGGAGAATGTGCTGCAGCAGTGTCTGATGCTGATCAGCGTACTGCCTATGCTGGCTGTGTACGGTTATCACGCATACAATCACTACGAATGCGATGAAAGTATGTATATCCACAGACCCGATTCGTCTCTGTCCATGGCGGAGAACATCCTGCGGATGCTCCGGCCGGATAAAAAATATACCGATCTGGAGGCCAAAGTTCTCGACGCGGCTCTGATTCTTCATATGGAGCACGGCGGCGGCAACAATTCCACATTTACCGCCCGGGTGGTAACGTCTTCCGGCTCTGATACGTATTCGGTTATGGCAGCAGCGCTGTCGTCCCTGAAAGGACCGAAACACGGCGGTGCCAATATCAAGGTTATGCGTATGATGGAGGATATTAAAGCCAATGTCAATGATTATTCCGATGAGGAGGAGATCAAAGAATATCTGCGCAAGATCGTGCGCAAAGAAGCATTTGACCACAGCGGTCTGATCTATGGTATGGGGCATGCCGTCTATTCCATTTCCGATCCCAGAGCAGTCAGCTTCAAGGGATTTGTCAAAAAGCTGGCCAATGAAAAGCATCTCACGGAAGAATATGAACTGTACAGCACCATCGAACGTCTGGCACCGGAAGTCATCGCGGAGCGCAGCCACATCTACAAAGGCGTCAGCGCCAATGTGGACTTCTACAGTGGATTTGTTTATAAGATGCTGGGAATCCCGGTGGAACTGTATACACCGATTTTCGCGATGGCCCGCATCGTAGGCTGGAGCGCTCACCGCATGGAAGAACTGGTGAACATGGATAAGATCATCCGTCCCGCCTACAAGAGCATCATGGAAGAACGGGTTTACCACAGTATGAAAGACCGGTCAACACCCAGAATCAACGGCACGGAGAAGCTGAGACTTTCCGTGAAAGACGAACAGAATTAAGACGCAGCAGCCTTCGGGCATTGCCCTCCGTAATCAGAGCGTATTCCTCCGGTGAAAGAGGGCGTTTTTTTATGGCTTCCACGCTGGAAGTCTGACTGGCATAGGGGCTGTCCGTGGCAAACAGAAGCCTGTCCGCGCCGTGCTCGTGAACCAGTTTCATGAATTCCTCATCGGATATGTACATCTGGGAAAGGCTGACATCGAAATAAACATTGGCTCCCAGCAGGTATTTTTTCACATCTTCATGTTCCAGATGTCCACCGCTGTGGGCAAGGATCAGCTTGCGGGTTTCATGACCGGAATCAGGGAGCTGCTCCAGCAGGTGCAGAGAACGCTCCGGCGTACAGTGGATGCAATCCGCGAATGCTCCGTCAAAACCTGCATGGACCATAACGATCAGATCCTGCTCCAGTGCCTCCCGGATCAGGTAAACAGCCCGGGGCTCATCAATAAAAAGATTCTGCCAGTCGGGATGCAGTTTGATGCCGGGAAAACCCTGACTTTTCAGATAACGGAGCTTACCCGGAATATCGTCACAGTCGGGATGAATGCCGCCGAAGGGAATCAGTCCGGGAATCTCCTGCTGTATTTTGGCAAAATGGTTGATGGAATCAAACTGATCAGGCCGGGTCACCACCGGCTGGGTCACACAGCAGTCGATGCCGGCCATCTGCATGGACTGCAGAAGCCCGTTCAGGGTACCATCGGAAAAATGTCCCCAGTAATGCGTATCCGCCAGATCATGCATCAGCCTGGCAGCCAGCTTATCGGGGTAAACGTGGGTGTGGAAATCTATCATGGTGAAACTCCTTTCAGTGTCGGGGACGGGCAGAGGGTGAAAAACAGGATGTCTTTTGTATTTTACCATAATGAATAACGATATCAAGACATTGCTGAAATTTTTCTTCTGATTTTTCGGAATGTGGTTTATATCATGGCTTATATCATGGTTTTCATACCTTTGCAGGGTGTTGACAGCTTTTTTTTTCATGGTATACTTTTTTTATTGCAGTTTACTGCTGTACTTCAGGAAAAAAGGTGAGTGTTATGTACAGAATTGTTTCCAAGTTATTGATTTACGGTGATATGCCCAGAGACTGTATTCTGATGGAATTGAGTGATATTTTTAAAAATCTGGATCAGAAGACGCAGTCAAAGGATGAGCTGGTTACCCGTGTATATACGCAGATCAAGCATCTGCTTCAGGTGGCTACGGATTACGGGTTCGATAAAAATCTGTGGCACAATTATCTGACGTTTCTGCTGATTACGGATGAAAATCCGTTCAGTCTGACCTGCGAGAAGGTGGGTGCCAACCATGGCAGTGTGAATTATTTTGCCGAGGGTGATTTCCGGGCGTTCAAGGAATTGTTTGATTTTGATTTCAGCCATCTGGAGAGGGCGCTGGGGATCGACTGTTTCAGCCGGATTTCCAACTATCAGGCAATCGGCAAGAAGGAGCTGATGTACAATAAAAATGTCAGCGAAAAGGTGCAGGCTCTCAGTGAGAAGCTGGAACAGGCAGCAGATGAAAAGGAATTTTTCACGCTGGTGACCGATTTCTACCGGGATTTCGGTGTGGGCATGTTTGGCCTGAACAAGGCATTCCGTATTGCATCCTCCGACAACGGAGAGATCCGTTTCTGTCCCATCAACAATATGGATGCGGTTGTGCTGGATGATCTGATCGGCTATGAGATTCAGAAAAAGAAGCTGGTGGACAACACCCAGGCATTTGTGGACGGCAGAAAAGCCAACAATGTGCTTCTGTTCGGCGACAGCGGTACCGGCAAATCAACGAGCATCAAGGCAATCGTCAATGAATTCTACGGACAGGGCCTGCGTATGATTGAGATCTACAAGCATCAGTTCAAGGATCTGTCTACTGTGATTGCGCAGATCAAGAACCGCAATTATAAGTTCATTATCTATATGGATGATCTTTCTTTCGAGGAGTTTGAAATCGAGTACAAGTTCCTGAAAGCTGTCATCGAGGGCGGCGTGGAAACGCGGCCTGACAATATTCTGATCTACGCAACCTCCAACCGCCGTCATCTGATCAAGGAGAACTGGAATGACCGCAACGATATGGAACACCAGAACGATATGCATCATTCCGATACCATGGAAGAAAAGCTGTCGCTGGTTAACCGTTTCGGTGTCACTATCAGCTTCTCCAAACCCAATCAGAAAGAATACTTCAATATCGTCATCAATCTGGCCCGCCGCGCAGGCATCACCATGTCGGATGAGGAACTGTGTAAAGAAGCCAACAGGTGGGAGCTGAGCCACGGCGGCATCTCGGGACGCACCGCGCAGCAGTTTATCAATTACATCAGCGGCAGCGTGGAAAAGCAAAGTGATTAATATGGGGAAAAGCCATGCTGAATCATACATTTGAGCCGGTATTTGACGAACATTCCAGGATCATGATTCTGGGGACATTTCCTTCGGTGAAATCGAGAGAGCAGGGATTTTACTACGGTCATCCTCAGAACCGTTTCTGGAAAATTCTGGCGGGACTTCTGAAGGAACCGGTACCGGAAACGATTGAAGAGAAGAAACAATTCCTGCTGCAGCACGGAATCGCCATCTGGGATGTGGTGGCAGCCTGCGATATTGTGGGTTCCAGTGACAGCAGCATCAGGAACGTGGTACCCGCGGATCTGCCCCGGGTGCTTGACCGGGCCCCTATACAGCAGATATTCGCCAACGGCGGTAAGGCACACAGTCTCTATCAGAAATATGCTTTTCCCGTCACCGGCAGGGAAGCCGTCAAGCTCCCCTCCAGCAGCCCGGCCAACGCCCGCTGGCAGATGGAGCAGCTGCTGGAAGACTGGGGACAGATTATAAAATATCTGTAAGGGATGACAAAAAGATAATACAGTAAAAACAGTAACTGACAGTATAGTATCAGGTGATTTTTTATAAGGAGATAACACAATGTATTTTGTACCGGACGGCACTGAAAAGTGCGGCTTTTATGAATGTCAGAAATGCGGTTACCGTTTCCTTTCCACAGAAACGGAAGAAATGACCGTATGTCCTTCCTGCGAGGAAGACATGGATTACGAGATCGGACCCGACGAAGTCATGGGTTCCTCGGAGAAAAATGCGAAGCTGATCGAGATCGAAGAAGGGGAGGACGTGGAGAAAATGGATGTCCTGCTGAGTCTGGCGATTACCGGCGGAGATTATGAGTGGATCTGAAAGAACAGAAATATAGATGATGTAAATCATGTGGAAAAAACATATGGAAAACGGGAAGACTACCTCTTCTTTATGTCATGCAGCGGCATATAAGAAGAGGTATTTTTATTTTGTATGCAGGGGATTGACAAAAAGTGAAAAACACAATATGATTATACTAACAGTCTAAGTTAACTGGATTATGTGTAACTTGAAATAGGGTGACCGCAATCCCACTGGCTTTAGCGACGACAATGGGTAGTTCACAACGCGAAATCAGTGTGATAAAATGAATAGCAGAAAAGAAAAGAGCGCCTGAATGTATATGTTTCTGAAAAATCATTTTGTCTTACTGATTTCATTTATCAAGTACTCAACTGACAGGCAGCAGCTGGAAAAACTGATAGCCGGTAACGAAAACTTTGCAGCTATGGACAGAAAAGCAGCGAAAGGCTATGGGTATGGAGCCTGAGTTTATAGCAAAAGCTGTGAATGAGGATGTTGAGATTGTGAAACAGAGGATGGATGAAGGAATACAACAGTGATAGTTAACTGTATGTTAATAGAGGAGAGATGAATTTGGTATTGCATTTGTTAATTAAAAATTTCGGTAAAGTCAAGTCAGCAGATATTGCGTTAAATGACATGGTTGTCTTTGTGGGCGATAATAACAGTGGTAAAACAATGATTATGCAGCTGATTTACGGAATTAGAAAAGAGTTGAGAAATTTTCCTGTTCCGGTTTCCGGGGCAGAGATATCAGATTTTAACGGTCAATACCTGATTCGCTGTGCCCGGAATTGGTTTGAAGAAGTAGAACATTATGTTAATCAATATCTGGAGGATAATAAGTTACGGATTATTACGGATATTTTCGGAAGACCGATTCCTGTTGGTGAGATAAAAATATTATTGGAGTATGATACATCATTATTTTATGTGTGCAGTGTTTCAGAACTCCCCAACAGAGGTACAGAAGATCAGAAGACAGAGATTGGTATAGATATTCGTCAATATGAGAATGGGGAAAATATAAAGTCCTGTAAAAGTGAAATTGACAGTTGGAGCAATCTGGATGATGTGGTAAATGAGACATTGATGATTATCTGGAGAATTATTTTATCAGGGAAAAATTCAGTGGATTCAGATCAGCTTTTTTTACCTGCATCGCGTTCCGGACTTCAGTTGCTTTGCTTTACAGGTACTATTTTGCCGGAGAAGTAAAGGAAAATATGGTGATGCCGATAAAGGATTTTCTGCGTTTTCTTCAGCTTTATTCAGGAAATTTACAGCTTGATGAATCAAGGAAAGCTTTACTGGAATTTGGTGAAGAATATCTTCTGAAAGGGAAAGTAGTACAGAAAGACAGTGAGACATTTTATGTGGAAGGTCAGGAGGGCAGGAAGGTACCGCTTTATATTGCATCTTCCATGATTCATGAATTGACCCCTTTTATAAAAGCACTGAGTGCAACTCAGCAGATAGACTGGCTTTATTGTGATGAGGTGGAGAACAGTCTTCATCCATTGCTTCAGGGAGAGATGGCACGGTGGCTCATTCGTATGGTGAACGCCGGGATGCATGTGATTATCAGTTCGCACAGTGATACAATGGCGGGTCGAATGAATAATCTGTTTATGTTGTCGCAGCTGGATAGAAGAAAAGCGGATTATAAAATGTTGTCGGAATTAAAACTGCAGGAGGCTGATTTACTCAGGTCTGATATGAAAGTGGGTGTGTATGAGTTTCAGAGCGATAAACAGGGGAAGACGATGGTCAAAAAGCTGGAATTTATAGATTATCCACTGATGGGATATGATTTTCAGCTTTTTAGTGAAAATCTGGATAAACTTGGTGATGAAGCAGATAGAATTACGAGGTAATAAATGGCGATAAAGGCAAAAAGACTGGAAGAGTCGAATATACCTGGGAAAACAGAATTATATGAGATAAGAAAATCACGTAATATTATGGTGGAAGAAAAGCAGGCAGATGGAAGTCTGGATCAGGTAACGCTGAATTATGATATGAAAAGCGGTGATATCGGTTATTATGCAAAGGAATACCGGCCTGCCGGGGTAAAAAAAGAAGGTTCAAAGGTTATCGATATTACAGCGCTTATGATGAATGCTGAAGAAAAAAGTGTCAGGTGGCATTTATATGATATTAAGGATACTCTGGCAGGAGGAAATACGATAGTTAAGCTGTATAATCAGTGGAATTCCGGATTGGAATATTTGCAGGACTCTGTGTTAATATATCTGCAGGATTATTTGGCAGTTCCGGATTTGGGAGTTATTACGAGAGAATATTCTTCTTGACGCAAAATTCAAACAATTTGTTAAGGATTTTAATTTACCTGAGGATTCTGAAAATGAAAATTGGAGAAGATTTGTCAATTATCAGTTCTTTTCTCAATATCAACCGGGGCGTCTCGACACAGATTCTGATTTACTGGACCAGATATGCGTTGATTCACCGGAGTTTTCACAGATACACGGGGCTCTTTTTCTGTTAAACGATCAGATACTCTGTGAACCGCAGGATATAGATGATATTTTGCAGAAAGATCAAAAAGGGTTGCTGGAGTTGAATTTTCTGACTTTAGATGAGACAGGAAGTTTTGTTCAGCAGCTGGAGAAATTATTTCAGGATCTGGAGCAGATTGAAAAAAATGAAAAGTGGCTTCAGATTCTGGATTATGCAATGTCCGGAAAGATTGTACTGCAATGGAAAGACAATCCTGTACTGAATATAATTTTTTGCAATGAAAAAGGGGAATGTAAAGGAGCATTCAGCGATGATTTTGCTGATAATTTTCTTGTAAAAGAGATCGGGATAGATAAAAAAAATCTTAAGAATATTATCAAATACAATGAAAATAATTATGAGCCTGAGCTGGATTTAAAAGAAACATTTCCAATATCCAAAGGAAATGACAAAATTGACAATGCTTTTATTGCATGCATATCAGCGCAGGAATTAATAGAAGAACTGCTGATAACTCCCGATGGATTGCTTCGGCGGAATATATTTGATGATAATGTAAGAGATTCACAGGGGTTTTCGGCCGTAAATCAGGAGATTTTTTCGACGCTGAAAGAATGTCCTGGGCAGTTCGTTCTTTTTAATAATGGAATTACGATTGTATGTAAGAAAGTTGAACTTAAGAAGGCAAAATATGTATTGACGAATCCTCAGATTGTAAATGGCTGTCAGACATGCAGCGTGATCTATCAGGCATATAGGAATGGCATAAAGCTTGATGACGTTCAGGTGATTGCTAAAATTGTAGGTTCCAGCGAGGAAGATGTAGCGCAGGGAATTGTAAGAGGAACTAACCGGCAAAACATTGTTTATGAAGAAGCATTTGAGACAATAAAAGGATTCCATAAAGATCTGGAAAGATACTTTGAGATCAATCAGGTGAGCGGTTATGACAAAATATACTACGAAAGGCGTTCCAGACAGTATGCAGATATTATACAGATAAAACCGCAGCAGAAAATCAGTTTTCGTGGTCTGATTCAGAGTATGGTGGCATTGTTTCTGAATCATGTGGAAGACAGCCATAAACATGAATATACTTTATTGAAAAAATACAGAGATAGTCTGTTTGTTGATACGCAGTCTTACCAGCCATATTATCTGGCGGCTTTTTTATATCTGAATGTAGACATCCTATTTAAAGAGAGAAAGCTTCCACAAACATGCAGAAGCTATAAAATGCATATCATGTTGCTGATTAAAGAGATGGTGGGTGGTCCTTCACCGGATTTGTCATCAAAGGAGATTGATGAATACTGTAACCGTCTTCTGGAAGTACTGGAAGACGGGAAGCTTGAACAATGTGCGGTGGAAGCCTGCAGAAAATTCGAGGATATAAGAACAAAGTGGATCGGTTTAAAAGGTGAACAGTATCAATACGGTGTCAAGGATAGTGCTGAGTTCCGGAGTTTTCTTATTAAGGAAATTCACGGAATTGCGTATGAAAGTGATACTGATAAAATTTACACCGGATATGTGATGAATGTAGACCTGGACAGGCACAATACTTTGTTTGGTTTACCCAGGAGAGGGCAATCAACGTACGGTTGATAGAATGATCATTGGGAGTAGCAGAAAAGTTTGATTATAGCAAGACAAGAAAATAGTGCAAAAAAGGAAGTGTGATCAGAATACACAGGACAAGGCAGAGGACGCAGGCGGGCTAAACGCCCGTCAAGGACGATAACGCAGTCATGTGCATTCTGAGCCACTGAACTTTTGCAGTAATTTCCTGTCTGGCTATAGGTAAAATACTGAATGGCTGAAATGATACAACAGTAAAACAACAAAATAATGAAGAACCTGCATGCAGTTAAAAATGCAATAAAGACTGGCTTCACTGGACTGGATTTCTTCTTCCACTGTTTCTTGTAAATACCATATGTTCATGATATGATAGCTTTATCAGACACAAGGGTTTGGGTCATTAGCCTGCTGATCATTTTGTGAATGCAGGTACATTTTCAGAAGCAGTTGTGGAAAGGAGTGCCGCTATGAAAAAAGTCAGTCTTCCTGTCGGGATTTCGGATTTTGAGAAGATTCGGGAGAACGGATATTATTATGTGGATAAGAGTGGTTTGATTTCGGAATTGCTGAGAGATGGGGCTGCAGAGGTGACGCTGATCACCCGTCCCCGGCGTTTTGGGAAGACTCTGGGTATGAGTATGCTGGCAAGCTTTTTTGATATTTCCAGAAACAGCAGATCGTTATTTGAAGGGCTTGAAATTAGCGGAGAAAGGCAAATCTGTGAAGAATGGATGAATCAGTGGCCGGTCATATTTGTTTCATTAAAGGATGTGGATGGGCTGGATTTTGATGGTGCGTTTGCAATGCTGCGGGCGATGCTGGCGTATGTATTCCAGCAGTATGATTTTCTGCTGAAAAGTGAGGAGGTCCATGATTTTGATAAAAAGCTGTTCTCACGGATTCTTCAGAAAGAAGCTTCTGATGATGAAGTGAAAACATGTTTTCTGCTGCTGACACGTATGATGTGCGCACATTATAAAAAGCCGGTTATTCTGCTTATTGATGAATATGATGTTCCTGTCGCGAGGGCAGGAAACAGGGGATATTATGCGGAGATGATGGATGTTGTGAAGGCAATGCTTGGTACAGCGCTGAAGGATAATCCTTTTCTTCGCTTTGCTGTTGTGACGGGCTGTCTGAAAATCACAAAAGAAAGCATTTTCACGGGAACCAACAATTTCGTTTCGGATACAATTGCTTCCTGCGGATTGAATGAATATTTCGGTTTTACCCAGAGTGACGTGGACAGGCTTCTGGCAGATGCAGGTGCAGAGAAGTATGCGGGGAGCATGAAAGCATGGTATGATGGATACCATTTTGGCGATTTTGATGTGTACTGTCCCTGGGATGTGATGAATTATCTGCTGGATCTTCAGCGAAATCCGGCAGCCAGACCGGCGGGTTACTGGAAGAATACTAGCGACAATGCGGTTATCCGTTCCTTTATCGATTTTGCGGGCAGCAGTATCACAAAAAAACTGGAAATTCTGCTTGCCGGTGGTTATATTGTCCAGCGTGTGGATGAAGATCTTACTTATGATTATCTGCATTCATCTGAGGAGAATCTCTGGAGTGTTCTCTATCTGACCGGTTATCTGACCCGGGCAGGACAGGATGTGCTGATTGATCTGCCGAATCCGCTGCCGGATGGTATGGCGGCTTTGATGATTCCGAATGCTGAAATTCGGGAGATTTTTGAAACTACAGTTATAAAATGGTTTGATGACAGCGCCAGAACCTGGAATCGCCGTGCATTATTTGATGCAGTGTGGAATGGTGACAGTGAGACAGCTTCTCAGGAGATGAACAGACTGCTTCGCAGAACAATCAGCTATCATGATTATAAAGAAGATTTTTATCACGCATTTCTGGCGGGTATTTTTACTGGCGCCGGATATGTGGTAGAATCCAACAAAGAACATGGTGAGGGGCGAAGCGATGTTGTTGTCTGTGATCCACTGGAAAGCCGGGTGGCGGTTTTTGAAGTGAAATACTCCAAAACACTGGAGGCAATGGCCGCCGACTGTGATAAGGCACTTTGCCAGATTCATGAGAAGATGTACGCGGAAGAATATAAAGATGATTATGATCAGATTCTCTGTTATGGGATTGCGTTTTTTAAAAAGCGCTGTCTTCTGAAAATACTGTGAATCCGGTAAAAAGCCCTGCAACCGGTTGAGAAAGTGATGAAAACACAAACTGGATGCAGGGCTTTTGAGTATTCAAGGCTCTGTCTGATTAAACAGGGGCAGTTTCTTCCTGTTCATAATACTCCTTCAAAAACCGAAGCAGCTGTTTTACATGGGGTTTCAGGATTCGGTGCTTGCTGTATACAATGTACAGGTTTCTTGTGTGTCCTTCACCGCTCAGTGGGAATTCCAGAATCCTGCCGGAGGCGGACATATCCCGGATCGCCAGAGTGGACA
>JBJELO010000032.1:0-4528 GCA_051879195.1 Lachnospiraceae bacterium | reverse complement strand
AAATGCAGTAGGCTGATGCGCAGGATGCTGCTTTGTCGGGGAAGAGACAGGGCTCACCGCGGACGATGGCACATTCCTCGCACAGGCTGCAGCCGCTGGCAGCGACCATGAAACCGCCGCTGTAGGAAGAATCCAGATCTGCAATAAATTTGCGGACCATGGAATTGTGTTTGCCTTTGCATTTTTTGATCATGGCTTTATCTTCCGTATCGGGGATTTCCCACATGGTCTGGAAGACGATGGCGTATTTATGGGCGAGAACTTTGTCCCGCATCTCGTCTGTGGTGCCGCAGTGAGGCGGACAGGTGTAGTTAACACCGTATTTGCCGCAGGAATTGTCCTCACAGCAGATACGGAACTCCGGATTGAAGGTAATCTGATCCGTGTCGATTACCGCTGTGCAGGTAAATCCGGCATCGGCTCCCATGCTGACAATCCTGTCAATGTCCGGATGAAATTCTGTTTCCGCGGAAGGGTTAAACATGGTCTGGCACAGCTGAATTCCTGTTGGAGTACGGAACACCTTCCTGCAGGCCGACTGAATCGCCTGCAGCGACAGCTGATCCTCGTACATATTAACCAGAAAATCGGCTTCCACCAGAATCTGATGATCCATACTTTCGATATTGTCATACGTATGATGGTGGGCAATCAGCCAGCAGACCCGGTCCACCACCGGCGGGTCATAGCTGAGTTTGGCCAGAACCGGACGCGCCGCATCCGGTCCTTCTTCTTCCTGATGCTTTCCATTACAGTTGCCGTACTTCTCTTCACTGACTTTAATACCGATATCATGAACAACAGCAGCTGTCTCCACAACAAAACGTGTCTTTTCATCCAGATCTTCACAATCTGCAATTAAAGAAGCAAAGCTGTATACTTTCATAAAATGCTGAATCCGTTTCGGATCACCCGAAAAATACTTTATCATCTCCTGGATCAGCGCAGAATGCTTTTCCATAAACGAACCTCCTTATTCATCCGGCTGAGCGCTGAAAATATGCTCTGCCGAATAGTTATCGTAATTTTAACATAATTACGGCCTGAAAACAATAGAATGTAGGGAAGCGGCGCTTATGGCAATGCAGGAAAAAGGACGAGGAGGGTGTATGCGGAAATATACGGTTTATGCGGCGAAGGCATTGATTATTCTGGTGATTGTGATCGCGTGCGGTTTTGTGTTCTGGGCCTGCGGTTCTGACAGCAGACCGGAGAAGACGGGGGAGATATCCTATATGATTGTTCCGGAAAATGAAGTGCCCGAAGAGCTGATGAAACTGATTGATGAGCGGAAGGAATCGGAATTCCGCCTGAGTTTTTCAGAGGGGGAAAATCTCTATCTGGTGGTGGGATACGGAAGGCAGGAGACGGGAGGATACAGCATACAGATAAAGGATTTGTATCTGTCGGGTGATGTGATTTATCTGGATACGGAACTGCTGGGACCGCTTCCCGAAGAAACTGCCGATGCGAAAGACAGTACGGCGGCTCCGTGGCTTGCGGTGAAGATGCAGCAGATGGATAAAACGATTTATTTTGAGTAAGATAATTTGTTTTGAGTAAAATAATTTATTTTGAACAGGCAGGAGGATCGCTTTGGAACTGAACAGGAAAAATTTAACCTATGGGATCGGCGGCAGGCGTCTGCTGACGCAGCTTACATTTGACGATGATATCAATGTATCGGATAACAATGCGGATATCCGCAGTATTGTCATGCAGACGGGACATGTCCGTCTCGATGAAATGCGCGTACTGGGAGGGAAAATACGTCTGGCGGGGCACCTGGAATTTTCCGTGCTGTATTCCAGCGAGGACGGAGGGATGCTTTCCTGTATTCACGGAGATTTTGCTTTTGAAGAAATGATTAACCACGATGAGGGACAGGACGGAGAACAGGTTACCGTACTCTGGGATATGGAGGATCTGCGTGCACAGGTGATCAATTCCCGGAAAATGAATGTGAAGGCGGTGGTTACATTTTCCCTGTATCCGTACCGGCTGGCGGAAATTCAGGCGGCCGTTGGCGTGCAGAATGCAGTATCTGCAGGTGCGTCATCTTCAGGGGCGGCATCTTCGGGCAGGGCGTCCTCCGGTACGTCATCTTCGGCGGGATGTTCTTCGGGTGGACCGTCTCCGGAGACGCTGGGAAGGACGGAACAGTTTGCAGGGCTGAAAATTTGCGGAAAGGATACGCTGCGTGTGAAGGAAATGTTCCCTCTGCCCGGCGGGAAGCCCGATGTGGACCGGATTATTTTCCAGGATGTGCAGCTGCGCAACGTGAAAAGCAGGCCGGAAAACGGCCGGCTTACGGTAAATGGCGATCTGTTTCTCTTCGTGCTGTACCGGTCGGCGGATGAGCACGTTCCGATGCAGTGGTTTGAGAAGCAGATTCCCGTAAGCGGTGAGGTGGAAGCGGCCCACACCACGGATCTGATGCTGTCTGCTTCCTGCATACAGCTGGCTCACACGGAAGTGTCTGCGGCAGAAGATGAAGACGGAGAAATGCGCCGGATCGCGGTGGAGGCGGTGCTGCAGTGCGATCTTCTGCTTTTCGAAGAACAGCGTCTGGAACTGCTGGAGGATGTTTATGTGCCGGAAATGGAATTTGATATAACACGGCCGGAAATTACCATGACGACACTGTCAGGCTGCAGTGAAAGCCGGATGAAAATGAATCTGAACATGCAGCTTCACGCAGGAAAACCGCTGATGCAGGTGGTGTATACGGGGGGATGGGTGAAAGTGGAGGATTACCATCCGGGAGACGACGGTCTGGTGCTGGAAGGTGTTATTTCACTTGATCTGCTGTACCAGCAGGCTGATCCTGACAATCCGTTTGAAGCCGCACATGAAGACTATCCTTTTTCCTATACGGTTCAGATACCTGCGGGAAATCCGGAAAACGGTGCGCAGCTTCAGATCACCGGTTCCGTGGAACAGATCAATGCGGTTCTCTCCGGCCCTGATGAAGCGGAAATCCGTCTGACAGCCGGCTTCCGCACTGTATTCTGCCGGGAGGAGAAGATGCGTGTAATCACCGATATCGGGATGAAGCCCGTGGCACCGGAAAAAATCGAAAACATGCCCGGCATCACGGGATACATGGTGAAGCCCCACGATACACTCTGGAGTGTGGCAAGGAAATTTTATGTACCGTTATCATCTATAAGGGAGGTGAATTCGCTGACCAGCGATGAACTGAAGCCGGGCCAGAGGCTGCTGATTGTGAAGTAAAAGAACTGTTCAGAGCCGGCTTTGAAAAAACGGGGTATGCCGTACGAAAATGATCCCCACGGTATACCCCTGTATATGAAGCACGGTCCGCCGGCTGACCGTAACGTTTATCCTCTGGCTGTAACCGGATAAACCGCTTCGTAATCATAGTATATGCAGTTTTTTGAAAAAATTACATGAAATGTACAACATCCGGAAAGTATTGAGGGAGATGGAATTTATTCAAACTATATACATCAAAGTGTTGTATGCACAACAATGTATCTTATCATAATTGCATAATAGTCGAAAACGGTGTTTAACAATTATACTGTATATAGTTTATAAATATTGACGCACGAAACAGTATCATGTTTGAAGGGCAAAAGCAGATTATTCAAAGTTTTCAAGGTTCAATGAGGGCTTTTAACCTTCAAAATGTCTGTTGTTTTGCACGAGTGAGGAGGACATTTTATGAGTAAATCATCCAAAGAACTGTTTGATGAGAGGCTGCAGCTTGTTAATGATACGATTGCCATGAAGGAGACATCCCGTGTTCCGATTGCACCGCTTTTTTCTTCGGTTGCTCAGAGGTTGAACGGTTCCTCATATCGGGACCGGTATTATGATTACGACCGGGCGGGGAAAGCGGCAGTGGAATTCTATAAAAAATATCCTGTAGATATGGCGGCCGGAGGCGGTTTTACCAGCGGAAAGGCCAATGAAATTGCAGAATCTTCCATGATTGACTGGCCAGGACGTCCGGGAACGAAAATTTCCATATATTCTTCTCATCAGGTACTGGAATATGAATATATTCAGCCGGAAGAATACCGGGAACTGATCGACAATTTTGATTATTTCATTCTGACGAAGTATATTCCCCGGGCATTTCCCGGACTGAAAGGACTGGCTAATATTTCTTTTAATCCCAATGTGGTTTTGAATACCAGTCTTATGGGCTCTATGTGCACACCGGAAGCTTTGGATGCATTTGAAAAACTGGCTGAAATCAGTAGGCTGGATGCAGAGGCAGCTGCAAAGAGCAATGAGTATTCTGCACAGATTGCAGATCTCGGTATTCCGCCTTATTTTTCAGGTGGAGGAGAAGTACCTTTTGATATTATCAGTGATTATTTCCGCGGTACGCTGGGTGCCATGACGGATTCTCTGGAATATGAGGATGAAATGCTGGAACTCTGTGATATTTTTGTAGAACGCCAGATTAAAGGCTGGGAATATTTCAAATCTGCTCCGATGCCGGTGAAACGGGTATTCTTCCCGCTGCATAAGGGTATGGACGGCTTTATGA
>JBJELO010000031.1:0-4534 GCA_051879195.1 Lachnospiraceae bacterium | reverse complement strand
GGAAGATTTCTGATATCATCTTATATTCCTGCTCATCATTGATAAAATGATTGGTAAGCTCCGAGGGATTGATTTCCTGCCCCGCGTCCAGCCTGTCATAGATCATCCGGGCCAGTTTCCGGTATCCCTCTTCCATAAAATCATCCGGCGTTACCATATCCCTGATCTGCGAAAATGCAGCAGGGTAAGCCGACAGCCAGGCCAGCAGCATACGCTGTGCCCTTTTATCGGAAGTATCGCTGCGCCGCAGCTTTTCCCGGCGCCTTTTTTCCTCCGCCTCCTCCGCTGCCGAATGAGGCGTCTCACCCGGAAGCAGACCTGCTCCCATCTGATTGACCTTCCTGCGCAGCTGACCGGCATTCATATCATATTCAAGCGCCAGCGCTTCTATATAATTGCTGCGCTCCATTTCATCTTCAAATTCCAGTAATTTTCCCGCCGTTTCCGTCTGAAACGCTGTTTTCTGCTCCGGATCCCGAAAATCGTATTTTCTTCTCAGAATACTGATTTCAAACAGGAAACCGTTTTTCGCCTGGCGGATGCGCTCCTCATAGGCCTCCGGTCCTTCCGCCTTGATAAACTCATCCGGGTCCTTGTGGGGAACCATGCTGAGTACTTTTACGGACAGTCCCGCCCGCTTCAGGATGGGAATGGCGCGCAGTGCCGCATTGACTCCGGCATTGTCGCTGTCAAAGGTGAGAATCACCTGTTTCACATACCGCTTCATGAGAAGAGCATGCTGCGGCGTAAATGCCGTACCCAGAGACGCCACCGCATTGGTAAATCCCGCCTGATGGAGCGCAATCACATCCATATAGCCCTCGCACAGCAGAAAATAATCTTTTCTCGATTTTCTGGCCGCGTGAAGTCCGTACAGATTCCGGCTTTTATCAAAAAGCTTCGTCTCAGGGGAATTCAGGTACTTGGGAAGACCGTCGCCCATGACACGGCCGCCGAAACCGATGACCCGGTTATTCACATCCATAATGGGAAACATAACCCGGTTCCAGAACCTGTCGTGAGCACCCTTTCCATCAACCTTGATCAGACCGCATTCCGCCAGAATCTCATCGGAAAATCCTTTCTGCTTCAGATAGCGGTACAGATCATCCGGTGAGATATTGGAATACCCCAGCCCGAATTTTACAATTGTTTCATCCGTAAGGCCGCGGTTTCGCAGATACTCATACGCCCTGCTTCCCTGTTTGCCTTTCAGCTGATAGTAAAAGTATCTGGCAGCCAGCTTATTGGCCTCCAGCATCTGTCTGCGCCTGTTATCTTCCGCCCGGTCCTGCCTGCCATCGTCTTTGGGCAGCTGGATTCCGGCCCTGTCCGCGAGATACTCTACCGCTTCCTGAAACGTATAACTCTCGTATTCCATTACAAAAGTAAATACATTTCCTCCCACACCACATCCGAAGCAGTGGTACAGCTGCATATCCCCGGACACGGAAAAAGAAGGCGTTTTCTCATTATGAAAAGGGCAGAGGCCCACATAGCGGCTGCCCTGTCTTTTCAGTTTTACATACTGTCCAACCACATCTACGATGTCGTTGGCTCTGCCAACCTCGTCAACAATCTCTTCTGGATAATACAAAGTTATCTGTCCCTCCAACCTTCCGGTACAAATAGTTTCTCAAACCGCGCAATGGCATAGTGATCAGTCATACCGGCAATGTAATCGCAGACCACCAGCGCCCGGTCCTCGCCCCGGCGAAGGAAACCGACGAACTCCTCCGGCATCTCCTCCGGATGCTCCATATACCAGAAAAAAAGGGAGGTCAGCATATTCTGTGCCTTTTTTTCCTCCTGCTTCACCACCGGATGGTGATAAACATGGTCAAACATAAACTGTCTGAGACCCACCATGGCCTGTGCAACCTCACGGGACTGACAGATCTCTGATTTCCCCCGGCTGTTGTAGATCGTATCGGAAATCAGCGTATTCAATCTTTCTCTTACAGTATGTCCAAGAGCATCCGTATATATAGCTGGTAAATCTGACTCGGTCAGTATGTCTGCACGAATCGCATCGTCAATATCATGATTAATATATGCTATTTTATCACACAGGCGCACGATCTGTCCCTCTAAAGTTGCCGGATGGCCCGCAGTTCCGTGATTTCGGATACCGTCACGGACCGCCCGGGTCAGATTCAGACCGCTTCCGTTTTTTTCCAGATATTCCACCACCCGCACACTCTGCAGGTAATGCCGGAAAGACCGGTCAGGATGCACCTGCTTCAACGCTGTATCCAGTGCCGCCTCTCCGGTGTGGCCAAAGGGCGTATGTCCCAGATCATGTCCCAGCCCGATGGCTTCCGTCAGTTCCTCGTTCAGAGAAAGTGCCTTGGCAATGGTCCTCGCTGCCTGAGATACTTCCAGCGTATGGGTCAGCCGGTTCCGGTAATGATCGCCGGTCGCCGCCAGAAATACCTGTGTTTTATCCTTCATCCGGCGAAATGCCTTGCTGTGCAGAATCCGGTCACGGTCGCGCTGATACGCGGTCCGGATCTCGCACGGTTCTTCCGGCCGGTCACGCACTGCATCCATACTGAACGCCGCATACGGCTGCAAAAACTGTTTTTCCCGTTCTTCCATCATTTCACGGATATTCATTGCCGCACCCCCTTCGACTCCGAAATCTGATCCGCCCCATGATCTACAGCATGAAAAACTTCTGAAACAGCTGCTCCAGGCTCCGGTCAGCTTCCGGATGAAACTGAACACCGACTATCCGACTGCCGCATTCAATGCCTTCTATGGTTCCGTCTTCCGCCCGTGCCGACACCGTCAGTTCTTCGGCCGCCTCATTTAAGCAATAATGATGCAGAGTGACTCCTTTCACCTCATCTGCTCCCAGCAGCTGATGCAGATGCGTTCCCCGACGGATATGAACCGGGTGCTTTGCCTCATCCAGTGCATCCCTTCTCGGCTGCACATCCCAGTGATGCTCCACCGGCAAAGTAAACATAAACTTTTCCTTTTTCATCTGCTCATATAAGGAAAGAAGACTTCCCTCATACTGTCTCTTTTCTGCTTCCTGCTTCACCCGGAACCAGGTCCCTATGGTCTGCATCCCGAGACAGATTCCCAGAAGCGGAATATCCTTCCGAACAGCATATTCCACAATCTCAAAATGATACGGATAAATCCTGCCGCCGCCGCAGATGAGAAACCCGTCACACAGTTCCAGAACCGACTCCACAGCATGACCGTCCACCGGCAGAACCCCCAGCGGAATCCCACCGTTCTCCACAATCCTTTTTCCATAATGATTTACAAAACGATACTGATCCAGATAGGGATCCTCCTGCTGAAATAAAGACGCAGAAGGAACGATTCCAATTACATTTCCCGTTGCATTTTCTGTTTCATTTCCCGCCATACCACTCACTCCGTGCTATACAGACAGTTTACCGATTACGCTGCCTTTCCCTGCAATTTTGACCTTTTCAAACGATATATGATGAAATTCACCCATATTGGTTACAATCATGGAAGTAACCAGAGGATAACCCGCCTCCAGAATCTTCTCCGGCGAAAACCGTATCAGCGGATCTCCTGCTTTTACCTTCTGATCTTTTTTTACCATCAATTCAAAACCACTGCCATTCATCTCCACCGTATTCACACCGATATGAAGCATGATTTCCACACCCCGTTCACTGCGGATACAACAGGAATGGCGCGTCTTCTCCATAACAACGACCACCGTACCGTCCACCGGAGACATCAGCACCGTGTTCGACGGCATCATGGCAATTCCCGGCCCCAGAATCTTCTGCGAAAACAACTGATCCGGCACTTTATTCAACGGAACAATCTCTCCTTCCAGAAATGCCTGAATCTGTAATTCGGAACCATCGCTTTCTTTCTTAAATAAATTGTTAAATAATTTCATCATCGATCCTATCTCCCTGTTTATAGTCCCCAATATCTTTCCCATACCGGAGAAAAAGATTCCAAAAACATCCGGCAGTTCACACTGCCTTACACTGCACAGTATATTCACTGAACTTTCTATTCATTAACAGAAAATCTGCGCTAAAATTTCTCCGTTTCGATTTATTATACAGACAATTCGCCCGTTCGTAAATACACACTACGGAAATTTTGGAGAGATGGGTACTATTCAGAATTTAACCGGATGGAAACTCCTTGAGGCGAAATTACAGTGATATCCTGCACAGGGACGCGCTCTCGCTCGAGTGAAAACGCAACGGTACTAAATTCGCAGCCCTTTTTTCAAAAGGTCAGCTCATTAAGTGCCGGCGTTTTCAATGGTCCCTTTAGCAGGACACCACTGTAATTTCGCCGCCAAAGTCTTTATTTCTTCTGGTGAATAAAATTCTGAACAGTACTGGAGAGGAACATATATATGTACAATTATTCTGATATCACATACGCATTCTGAGCCATTGAACTTTTGCAGTAATTTTTAGTCTGGCTATAATAAAAAAAGTGCTCAGCAGATTCTCTGCTGAGCTTTCATGAGACACCGGGGACTCGAACCCCGGACAACTTGATTAAA
>JBJELO010000030.1:18731-20155 GCA_051879195.1 Lachnospiraceae bacterium | reverse complement strand
CTGAAGGTCTGCGAGGTTAGCATCCGCTGCGTTTGATCTGAGCGAGAGCGCGTCCCCGTACAGGATATCACAGTCATTCTGCCTCACAATCACTGTTTCCCGGACAGGCTCTGAACAGCATCATCCCGCCAGTTCCATTTCATGTTCCATTTTCACAAACCCATACTTCTCATACAGCGGCAGTCCCATATCGGTTGCTTCAAGGGAAATGGCCGTTATGCCCCTGCTTTTTGCTTCTCCGACCAGAAGATCCAGCGTCTGGTATGCAATCCCTTTTCTGCGGTATTCCGGTTTTGTATACATGTTCATAACATACGCCTTCCTGCCGCTGACATTATGATACGTGGGCATAACCTGAAAAAAGCTGACGCCGCCTGCTCCAATGACCTGCTCTCCGTCAAATACCAGATAAGCCACATGGCTGTCTTCCCGAAAAGCCTGTCTGTAATACCGGAACGACTCTTCCCTGACCTCTGACATATCTGTATCCTCCGGCAGCCCGTTGGCCGCCCGCAGCACCTCAATCCGCATCTGTACCAGCAGATCAAGGTCTTCAGATCCTGCTTTTTTATAGTAAAATGTCATAGTATTTCTCTCCTCACACATGCAGTTCTGAACTGTAATCCGTTACTGATATCTCACATATTAACCGGCTGCTGAATAATCATCCTTACATGCTTCTCATCAAACACGCAGTTAAAATGATTTTCGTAGTTTTGTTTGTCCTGTATAATTTTTTCTTTATTTGCTTCGTCAGAAAACCGGTTTTTTATATATTTTTGTTTATGTCTTACTTCCTGACATATTTCATCCGAATAATTATTCTCACGCAATGCCTGATTCAATTCCTGAACAACTTCATCATATTCACCTACAGTAACTGCACATCTGATTTTTTTGACAAAACTATCCAACAGATTATCCATTCATTCTTCCCCACCTTAAATAAAATAAAAACAGCGGGTCAAGAACATAAACCGTCCCGTCTTTCCATTCTATTGCCCGGTAAATTTCTTCTTTTCCTTCCAGTATTCCCTGCAGATTATTCAGATGATTTTTAACGGTTTGTTTATCAGGTTTCATATCTGTTGTTTTAAGAAGATGAATCACTCTGTTATAGAAAGTATCAAAATCAATTTCCATTAGTGGCGGATTTTTTGCCAGAGATTCTACAATCAGACCATACAGATCCAGTTCTTTACCGTCAACAGTTTTATAATGCTTCCTTTGCTGTCCCCTGGGATTTGGCCCTTTTGATATTACACTTACAACATCAGCATAGTTAAAGTTCACAGTAGTAAATCTGTACGCTTTTTGCAATATATCATCATTTATTTCCTGTTTTTCTTCATCTTCCAACAGAGTGCAGATACTCAGACATATATACTGCATCAACTGCGGGGATGTAAGACATTCAACAGCCA
>JBJELO010000030.1:12668-18631 GCA_051879195.1 Lachnospiraceae bacterium | reverse complement strand
ATACTCAGACATATATACTGCATCAACTGCGGGGATGTAAGACATTCAACAGCCATCTATTACCAGAACTTTTTTGTTCTCTAAATAATACTGAATCACTTTGTCTTTAGACAGAACATATTTTTCACTCCTGCTGTCACTCTCTTTATTATTCCCTTCTGCAGCAGATCTTTCTGTAGTTATTTCACCCATATAAGGTAACCCAACCTTCGCCGCTGCAGTTGCCCAAAAATCAGTATTCTCATTAAAATCCGCACCTGATATCTCAACAATATTGTCAAACCCTATCACCCGTTCACACAATATGGTCTTTCCCATTTTCGAAGGACCTATGATAGAAGTCAGACATCCCGCTGTTCTCAAAGCCTGTTTTAATCTTAATTCATATGAAATCCCCGTATTTTCATAATTACGAGATACATATGTATATTCCGGAAAAGCGCCTGGTCTAAATACATTTTCAGCTTCCAGCTGCATGATGCCACCTCCTGAAACATTCTATAGCTATTATACCATATATTTAACTAAACAAAACCTTTTTATGGATATTTGTACTTTTATATGTCTTTTCAGGCCTTTTTATACTTCAATAACCTGTTTTTCACTCCCTGAAACAGAATCCGGTCAATCAGAGGTTGTAAAACAAGGCTGTCTGTTTTATACTTCTGATAAGCACAAACCTATTTATCTGCAGCCGTCCGGCAATACCGGGCTGCTCCATTGATTCTATAGCCAGACAAGAAATTACTGCAAAAGTTCAGTGGCTCAGAATGCTCTTGCTATAAAACAGAAAGGGTGAATTTTATGAAAAGAAGATCAATTTTATGCTGCTTTGTTCTGTGCCTGCTCATAATACCGGCTGCAGGCTGTTCAGGCCCGGAAAAAAGCAGTTCCGATGTGAACGAAACTGCTTTTGAGAATGTGAAAGGTGACTATAATGTGGTGGAAACCGATACGATCGGCGGCTGGTGGCATCTCTACATCGGAAGTAATGACGACGCTCCCTATGACTTTTCCATCTACGATATAGCAGCCGGTAATCCCGGTGTCAGAGGTGAAATCACTACAATGACCGACTCCAGCCTTACCATTAAAATCGATGCAGACCTCTTCGAAGAGCTGCCCACCGACTGGATATTGTCCGATAACGGCTCTGATCTGACGATGGAATATACGTATGATGACCATTCCATCACACTGACCAACAACGAACTGCCTGTTGTATTTGAACGGGAAGCGGATCCGGAATAAGGATACCACATCAAATATCAAATTAATATGTAATCTCTCCCACCACTGTTCGCACTTCATTCACAGTGGAGACGGAGAAAACTACAGCGGCCCCATGACCGTGGTATCCTGTCATGGGGCCTCACATTTTCTCTCCACCCGCGAAGTCCGAACAGCAACTCCGCTACTTAATCGCTTTTCCTTTCCATTTGCCTCTTCGATAGAAGAAAAATGTCAGGATTGCGCCCATTGTCCATGATACGAACAGTGATATGAATACACATTCGCAGCGACCGTGGGGCAGTTCAGGTGTTCTCGTCAGCCAGGAAATTCCGTAGGCCAGCGGCACACGGATCACGATAGTGGTGATCATGGAGATCCACATGGGTGTCAAAGTGTCGCCGGCGCCGCGCATAACACCGGACAGACTCTGGGTGACTGCCATGGCTATGTAGCCTACCGCCAGAATCCGCATCATACGCATACTCAGATCCACCAGTGCTTCCGTTTCCGTGAAAATGCCCATCAGATATTTGCCGAAGATCAGAATCAGTGCCGTGATGGTGGCTGAAACTCCCATGGCAATACCGGTTCCCTGTTTTGCGCCTTTTACCACCCGGTCATACTCTCCGGCACCCACATTCTGGCCGGCATAGGTTGTCATGGCCGTTCCAAATGAGAAATTCGGCATCATGGCAAATCCGTCCACACGCATAACGATCACGTTGGCTGCGATGAACATTTCCCCAAAACTGTTGGTCAGAGACTGTACAATAATCATGGCCGATGACAGGATTGCCTGCGTCAGACCGGAGGGAAGGCCCAGACGGATAATCGTCCACGCATGTTTCCGGCTCATTTTCAGATAACGAAGTCTGAAATCAAAAATATCCGTCAGGCGGGCCAGCTTTATGAAACACAGAACGGCAGAAATACTCTGTGCAATAGCCGTTGCCAGCGCCACACCGGATACACCCATTTTGAAGACGGCAACAAACAGCAGGTCGAGGCCGATATTCAGCACCGTAGCGATCAGCAGATACACCAGCGCAGAAAAAGAATCGCCCAGTCCCCGCAGAATCCCTCCCAGGATGTTGTAATAAGCCATACCCGCAATCCCGATCATCAGTATGGTCAGATATGACGTACACCAGTCGAGAATGCTGTCCGGCGTATTCAGAAATTTCAGCATGGGTCTGATAACAGGCGGCGCACAGACCATCAGAAGCAGCGAAGAAATTGCCGTCAGCGTCACGCAGTTTCCAATCGTCTCCGACAGTTCCTCCCGTTGTCTGGCTCCGAAATACTGGGATACCATAATTCCGGCTCCCACGGAAATACCCACAAACAACACCAGCAGCAGGTTCAGCAGCGGACCTGCGCTTCCCACAGCGGCCAGCGCATTATCGCCCACATAACGCCCCACCACAATACTGTCCACCGTATTGTACAGCTGCTGCGCAATATTGCCGATCAGCATGGGAATCGAAAAAGCCACGATTCCCTTCCACGGTGTGCCCACTGTCATATCGACAGGAGCAAATAACTCTTTTAACATAACTTATCCCCCATTTGTATTTTTCATGCAAACCTTTTTAAAAGATTTACCTGAGCTCATTCTCAATTTCTTCTATCGTTGGCAAAGAATCTCTATATTCTGCGGGTAACAAATTTGCCAGCTCGTACTGAGATATTCCTATCGGCTCTTTTGAACTATTTACTGCATATTTTGCAAGGACATCATTTTTACTTTTGCAAATAATCAAACCGATCGTTTTTGCATCAAAATCTGTCTTAACCAGATCATCCACAATGTTCACATATGTACCAACCTGCCCAATATCTCTCGATGTAAATGGTACTATCTTAACTTCGACGACAACATAACAATGCAAATACAGATGATAGAATAACAGATCTATTTTCTCCTCAGTTCCTTCGATTGGTATTGTATATTCTCTTCCAACAAAAGCAAACCCTTTTCCAAGTTCCATAAGAAATTTTGTGATGTTGTCCATCAATGCATCTTTTAATTCTTTCTCACTATAATCTTCCCTGATTGCGACGAAGTCAAAATTATACGGATCTTTTGTTATTTCCTGAGCAAGGTCACTTTGTAGTTCAGGTAATGCATACTGAAAATTTGAAATTGCTTTTCCCTGACGCTCATATAAATCCGTATCAAGGAAATTTAAAAGTACTGCTCTTGACCAATTATTTAAAATTGTTTTCTTCACAAAAAAAATGGATTTTTCTCTGTCCAATTTGCATTTATCAATGATAGCTCTATGATGACCCCACGGGATTGAAAACAATTCTTTATACGATAAATCTCCCACAAGTTGTGGAACATTTAGCAAATCACCATATAATTCGAAAAATTTCTTCATATACCTGAGATTCGAAGTAGATAAGCCCTGAACTCCTGGTAAAATCATTTTCATATCTTTACTTAAATTATTGAAAAAACCACTACCCCACCTACTTTCAGCAGACTTTTCTACAATATCTTTTCCAATTGACCAATAGAACCCCAGCATTTCCTGATTAACAGAAACAGACGCCTTAATCTGTCTCTGTTTGTAGCGTTTTCCTATATCCTCAATCCACTTTCTATACTCTTCATCTATTTTTATAAGCTGACTCATACAAGCCCCCTCTCAGAATTCTATACGCTCCTACATCCTTTTCAGCCATATTTATCTCTTTTTCACCAGACAGCGCTTTCTGAAGAAGGAAATCCCATAGCAGAAAATATGATCATAGTCATCTTCAAATTCCTTTGCATACATCCGGTCATCAATCTGCTCCAGAGCTTTCCCGCAGTCTTCTTTCATTGCCTCCGGATTCCCGGAGTATTTTGCCTCAAAAACAGCAACCCGACCATTCACAGGATCATACACAACCACATCACTTCTGCCCTCTCCGTGTTCCCTGTTTGATTCAACCGTATACCCGGCCCCGGCAAAAATACCGGCAAGAAATGCATGATAAAAATCTTCTTTATAATCATGATAGCTGATGGTTCTGCGCAGCAGCTTATTCATCTCCTGCGTGATCGTTTCACTGTCGGCATTCCAGACAGCATCAAACAGGGCTTTCCGGCTCCAGCTCTTTGCACTGTCATCGAACCACTTCATCACAGTAGTCTCAAAAATTTCCTGTATTTCAGCATTCGGAATCTTCAAAGCCCATACTCCATCCGTTAAAGGTTCAGTCAGTTCTGTATTTCTCACTCCGGTCAGATAGCCGGTCAGATAAAGAACACTCCAGAGATTGTCCTCGGAAGAATGCAGATAATCATACGTCAGGCTTTCGTCCACACGCTGCGTAATATATCCGCCGGAGAGCAGCGTTTCCAGCTTCTTTGTAATGCTGCTGCCGGCATAATCAATAAAAGAACGAATAATTGCATTATCACTGGTATTTTTCCAGTATCCCGCAGGTTTTGCACCGGGATCCCTCTGAAGATCCCGCAGGTAATTCATCACATCCCACGGGCAATACACATCAGAATCACCGAAATGATAACCGTCATACCAGGCTTTTATGCTTTCCGCATGTTCTGCAGCATCCATCTCTCTCAGAATCCGGTCAACATCTTCCTGTGTAAAGCCAAAATACTCGTTAAACCCGGAATCCGTAATCATATCTGAAACAAAATTATTGGTTCCGGTGAAAATGCTTTCTTTCGCAATCTTCAGGCAGCCGGTAATCACAGCAAAGCGAAGGGAACTGTTATCTTTAAGTGCAGTACTCATCATGATTTTGATGATATCAAGCATCTGAGGATAGTAATCATGGCTGCTGGCCCTGGCAAGCGGAACATCATATTCATCCATCAGAAAAATAACCGGCTTCCGATAGTAAATATGCATCATCCGCATCAGTGTATTCAGCGAGCGGCTGACCTGCGTTTTATCCGCCTGCCCTGCCTTCAGATCAAGAAAAATCTTCTTATCATCAGGATCAATATCAGCACAATCCAGCAGATAAGTGTAATTCTTATACAGATTTGAAATCTGCGCAAGAAGCTGGCCATATGCATCCTGAAAAGTCAATCCGTCAATATCCTTTAAGGAAAAGAAAATAGTCGGCCACTGATTCATCCATTCCCTGCACAAATCCGCTCTGTCTGCAATCTCCAGTCCCTCAAACAGAGCTGTACTGTCTTTTCTGATATCAAAAAAATCCGACAGCATGCTCATTCCCAGAGTTTTTCCAAAACGCCGGGGCCGGGTGATCAGCGTTACTTTTGCTGCAGACGTTTGAAGCAGCTCACTTATAAAAGAAGATTTGTCCACATAATAGTACCCGTTCTGACGTATCTCGGAGAAATCCGAAATACCGACAGGAATATTTAATTTCGTCATGCCGGTCACCCCTCTTTTCCTTCTCTGAAATCATATTCTGGCTGAAACCGTATCCGGCTGAAATCATATTACGTCGAACTGTATTCTGCCGAACTGTTTTGTCTGTATATAATCTATCATACATATGGCACTTTGAACATCCCCCAAACATGTTACTGTTCAAATCTATTTGGCTCTGAACAGTAACTCAAACATACACTCAGAATTCTCTGTTCAGAGCCAGGCAGATTTACACATTTTCCTGTCTGTCCTCCTTCGGCAGCTTCCTGAAAAATGCTGCTGCAAAAAATATGGAGGTAAAACCCGAGAGAACAAATGCCAGCGGCTGTGCTTCCTGAATCCCCGCCAGTCCCCTGTATT
>JBJELO010000030.1:0-12568 GCA_051879195.1 Lachnospiraceae bacterium | reverse complement strand
GAGAGAACAAATGCCAGCGGCTGTGCTTCCTGAATCCCCGCCAGTCCCCTGTATTTTGCCAGAATCAATAACGCAGGAATGAAATAAATGCCGCTGCGGAGAGAAGAAAGCAGAGAGGCGCTGAACTTCTGGCCCGTACTCTGCAGCTGCATTTCCGTAACCATACTGAAGGGAAGAATCAGCAAAGCGATGCACTGCAGGCGCAGCGCCCGGGTGCCGATCTCAATAACCTGCGCATCATCGCGGAATATCTGAATCAGATGATCGGAAAACAGCAGAACACCGGCTGTCATCACAAACAGCATGGTTTCGGAAAGCGCCAGCGTAAAAACAAATGCCCGGCGCACCCGGCTGTATTTCCCCGCTCCGTAATTGAACCCGCTGACCGGCTGAAATCCCTGCCCGATCCCAATTGCAATCGAAAATACGAACATGATAATTCTTGATACAATACTCATTGCCGCCACAGCCGCATCACCGTATACTGCAGCCTGCCCGTTTAAAAGCACCGTGGTCAAACTGGTCAGTCCCTGCCGGAGCATGCTGGGAAGTCCCGTTGCAATGATATCAAACAGCATATCCCCCTGCAGAGACACCTTTCTGATGGAAAATCTGCACTCCGTCTTTCCCCGCAGAAACATACTCAGAAGAATACAGAAGCTGACGGTCTGGGATAATGCCGTGGAAAGCCCTGCGCCCAGAATTCCCATATGGAATCCGAACATAAATACTGCATCCCCGCAGATATTCAGAAAGCCTCCTGTCAAAAGACCGATCATACCCAGAATGGCTTTGCCTTCATAGCGGAGAATATTGTTCATAACAAAACTGGAGACCATAAACGGCGCCGCAATCAATATACAGCTGATGTACGTTTTTGCATATGGCGCAATCGTCTCCGTACTGCCCAGCAGCATCACCAGCGGATCCAGCCAGATCAGACTGAGTATCCCGATAACCGCTCCTGAAAACAACGCCAGAAAAAAGCCTGTGGATGCCAGCACACTGGCCGTTTCCTCATCCTTCATCCCCAGCTTTCTGGAAATAATACTGCCCGCGCCCTGGCCGAACATAAATCCCACCGCCTGCAGAATGGACATGAAACCAAACACGATACCCACCGCGCCGCTGGCACTGTTGCCGAGAGTTCCCACAAAAGCCGTGTCCACCATATTGTAGATATTCGTCACCAGCATACTGATGATCGTGGGCACCGCCAGCCTGACAATCAGCCTGGGAATCGGTGTCATGGTCATCTTCTCATACTGTGTAACCGACTTTTTATCACCTGCTGCATGTTTCATTTTCCTTCCTTCTTTCTCTTGTTTTCGTAATAAATCAGCATTTATATCCCACATAAGTTGAAGTTCAAAAGGATTTGAACTTTTCCCCTTGTATCATATCACATTTTTTCAGTATACCACAAGTCACCTGGTTCTGGACAGCTAAACAGTAACAAATATTCTCCCCCGGTTGCACAGAACAGAAAAATAGTCTATGATAAGTAAAAGATTCCATCGTTTTTACATAAGACATAACAGCCGCCTGACAGATTCAGAACAGCTGCAGATTCATTTGGGGGAGACAACTTATGAGTATTAATTTTCACGCTTATCAGTGCAGAGATTATCTGCTTTCTGACTACGAAGAGATTGAAAAACAGTGGCAGAACGCATTTTCAGATTACAATCCGGAACGGGTGATTCGGATTCTGAATCTGGAGAGGGATGAACAATATCTCTACATCAGGTATTTCGAGACGCGGTACCGTCTGCGCCTGGCGGATGGAGTTCTGGAAAAGGAGAGTTCTCCGGACAAAATTTTATCCGGTGCTGTTGCAGCCGATGAAATCTCCTGCCGGAAAAACACAGCAAAAAAGCCGTCCGCCCTTCGTCCTTCCAGTTCCTATCTGAACCCGGATGGACAACTTGCGGATCGGCTGTATCTCCGTGAGGAGGATATTCTGCCGAAGTCGGACCACAGCTGGACCGGCCGGCTTTATTTCAATGAAGCGATGGCGGTTTATCATCTGCTCCGTTATGTAAAAGATGAGCCCGCTCTGAGCGGCAGCTGGCTTCCCAATGATCAGCTGGATACCCGCGCGGGTGGAAACAGTCGGCAGAAGGACATGCTTCTGGAAACCTTCTCTGATGAATTTGCAGGAAAAACCGACCTTCTTGAGGCTGTCTGCCGGAAAGCCGGCGGAACGCCTGTGGAGACGAAAGCCGATCTCTCCTATCAGTTTTATCCGTTCCCGCAGATTCCCATACAGCTGCTTTTCTGGGATGAAGATGAGGATTTCCCCGCTCAGACCCAGATTATGGTGGATAAACGGGTGACCGATTATGTTCACCCGGACACCACCGGCTGCATGGCCGCCGATTTAATGAAGCTTCTGAAAAGCTTTCTTTAAGCAGATCACAGCAAAAATCACCGCTGCAAGCTCGGAGATCCAGAAGGCAAACCAGACCATATCAAGGCCGCCCAGCCTGCCGAACAGGTACACCAGCGGAATCAGCAGAATCAGCTGCCGCAGCGCCGTTCCCACCATATTGACCATACCATTTCCCAGACCGGAAATCACATAGCCGATAATCATGGTGGCAGAGGCCGGTATACAGGAAATACAGATGATCCGCAGCGCCGGTACGCCGATCCGGATCATGGCGTCGCTGGCTGCAAACAGTAACAGCAGCTGCCTGGGAAATACCATAAATACAATCATTCCCACAACGGCAATGCCCAAACCGATGGTAAGAGATGTCCTGCAGGTTTCACGTACACGCGCGCTGTTTCCCGCGCCGAAATTATATCCCACAATGGGAAGCGAACCCTGACCAAGACCATTCATGGGCATGAAAAGGAAATTCTGCAGTTTATAATATACACCGAAAAATGCCACTGCCGTGGATGAAAACATGATCAGAATCGAATTCATGGCAGCCATCATAAGACTGCCGCACGCCTGCGTAATGATGGTCGGCGCTCCCACCCTGTAAATGGCCAGAACACTTTCTTTATGAAATCTGAAATTCCTGAATACAAAATGGATTTCCTTGTTCTGTACTATATTGAGGGTCAATCCAATTGCGGCAGCTGCCCACTGCCCGACCACCGTCGCAATGGCTGCACCGGTGATTCCCATCTCCGGGCAGCCGAACATACCGAAGATCATAATGGGATCCAGCACAATATTGACAACTGCTCCTGCCATCTGCGCCAGCATACTGGAAAAAGTCCTTCCGGTGGCCTGGAGCAGTCTCTGGAAAAATGTTCCCAGAAACAGTCCCGTACTGTATACCTGACAGATATGCAGATAGGAAGTACCCAGCGCCGTGATTGTTTCATCGGAACTGAACTGACGGACAAACACCTCCGTCCCGAAGATGCCCCACAGCACAAAAACCAGTGAACTGAGTATGGTCAGAAGCAGACCGGTCGTGGCCGCTTCGTTGGCTTTATCAAACTGTTTTGCACCCAGACATCTGGAAATCAGCGCATTGGCACCCACACCAGTACCGACTGCCACTGCAATCTGGAGCATCTGGGCAGAATAGGCAATGGAGGTTGCCGTCAGTGCATCCTCGCTGATTCTGGCCACAAAAATACTGTCCACAATATTGTAAAGTGACTGTACCAGCATGGATACCATGATCGGAAATGACATGGTAATCACCAGCCGGGGCACCGGCATCACGCCCATCTTATTTTCTTTTTTCATCTGCACTTCTTTTTTCATCTGCACTTCTTTTTTCATCTGCATTTCTTATTTCACCTGTACTTCTCTTCTCATCTGCATCTTTTTTCTCATTTTCCTGATTCAGCAGTTTCACAAGAATTCTTCCAAACTCCTGCTTTTCAACATCCTCCAGCACTTCAAAAAACTGCATGACACTGTTCTGATAATTTCTGCTGAATTCCTCCACGTCCTGTCGGCCTTTCTCCGTAAGTTCCAGAAGCACTCTTCTCCTGTCCTGCGGATCCTGCACCCGCGTTACCAGCTCCCTTTTTTCCAGCTTCGTGATAATCTCACTGATAGAACCGGGCTTCACATCCAGAATCTCCTGTACCTCCTTCTGGGACAAATGACCTTTCTTATACAAAATCTTCAGAACCTTCCCCTGCGTCTGATTCGATCCCCGGTTCTTCAAATACAGGCGGCGAAACAGTTCATGGGACAACCGTTCCAGATCTGCACTGGAAACCTCTTTTTCCGACAGACTCTGTCTTTCCGCCATCCTCTGACTTTTTCGTTCACTCTGACCTTCCGGCTCCATACTTTTTCCAATATCAATCTGCTTTTCCATAACATTCCTCCAACTTCAAACTCCCGACAGAAAGCGAATGCCCGGCAGTTCTTTCCATCATATCTGATACACTGCCCATTATAGTGATATTTCCATTATTTGTCAAGGTACCTAACTTTGTGGAAAGCCGTTTTGCCGCTATCGTCCGGGCACGACTGGGAGTGGATCTATGGACAGCTTCCGGCAGGTACCTATCTTCTCACCAAAACAATCAATATACCGGAGCAGGATGGAACCCGGGATTCCATCGAACTGGGCGTTCATTTCACTCTGGAATAAAAAAGAGAAGATATGGTATAATCCCTTTCAGGAAGGTGAACGACCATGAACAAAAATAAACAGGTGATGGAACGCCAGACTGGCTCCAAAGAACTGCATCTGGTAGCCTGCGGATATGAAAAATGTTCCCCGGAGCACTCTTACGGACCGGCTTTCCGTCACTATTATATGCTTCATTTCATTCTGAGCGGACAGGGACATCTCTATGTGGGTGACAGACACTATATGATCAGAAAAAATCAATACTTTCTTATCACGCCTGATGTACTGACCTTCTATAAAGCCGATGCAGAAATTCCCTGGACCTATGCCTGGATCTGTTTTAACGGCGATGCAGTTCCCGGTCTTCTCGCTCACTGCGGCATCAGCACGGAAGCACCGGTTCAGTCCATGGAATCGATTGAGGAAATCAAAGAAATTATATTTGAAATGATGAAGCACCCGGAACTGACTCCTGCCGGCGAATGCTATA
Source organism: Lachnospiraceae bacterium (assembly GCA_051879195.1). Lineage (GTDB taxonomy): Bacteria > Bacillota > Clostridia > Lachnospirales > Lachnospiraceae > TWA4. The sequence continues at coordinate 7,510 of JBJELO010000030.1, read as the reverse complement.
TCCAGAGTGGTCTGTACCGGATTTTCGCAATGCTGGAGGAATCCGCGGGTGCTTCCTATGATAATTCAGAGTCAAATGATAATTTTTATGTCACACAGGCTATGGAATATATCCTGAACCATCCGTTCCCCGATCTTACGGTTATGGATGTGGCAAAACATCTGCATATCAGCAGAAGCTATCTGTCTGCGCTGTTTCAGAAACACCTGAACACCTCTCCGCAGAAGTTTCTGACCATGTCCCGAATCTCCAGCGCGCGGGAACTGCTTGCTAAAACCGACCTTCCGGTTGCCGACATTGCCGGCTCCTGCGGTTATGAAAACCCGTTTGCATTTTCCAGAGCTTTCCGCCGTGAGACAGGGATGACTCCCAGCGAATACCGCAGAGAATACCGGCATGTAGACAAAATCATCGACTACTGATCAGCTGACAGACGGCAGCGGACACAATATATTTATGACAGCGGAATACTGATCCGGTACAACAGCTGATTGCTTTCCAGTGTGGCACCGCCGTCCTCAAACCAGCTGTACCTGATCTCCTCTTTATCATCTGCCCAGATTTCGGGGCAGTCGTTGTATTCCCAGTCAACAGGTACTTTGTGACAGTCCTGGCGGGAAGCGCTCTTCATGATTTCACGCAGCTGGGCGATCTCCTGATCATTCAGAATTCCCGGTTTTACGGATATGAAAAGGGATGTTCCGCTCTGAGCGATCACGTCAGCCCACTGGCGGTTCAGCTTCCAGGGGATATTGCCCGCGATACCCACGCAGTCCGCATCAATATCGAAAAAGATACCGTTCTGAGGCAGGCGGAATGCCAGCGAATTGATGCCCATTCTTCTGGTGCGCTCCCAGGTAATACCACTGGTATCGTCGCCGGTACGGTTCATATGCATCAGTCCGGCACCCAGATGACCGATGGTATTGCAGCCCAGAATCAGTGTATGATACGGTTCTGCTGTCTCATAAATGGCCTGATACAGCATCTTTACAACCTCTGCGCTGGTTTTGCTGCGGTCGTAGAAATGCCATCCGCTAACCGTAACCAGAGGATTCATCTCCATGCCCCATTTTCCAAACAGATCATAAGTGGAAAAATCATGCTTGATCAGCGTGTATCCCCAGTCACAGATCCGCTTTACGTCCTGTTTGATATACTCCAGCGCATCGGGATGACTGGGATCCAGGCAGCCGTTCATCGGCAGACGCCATTCATCCGGAATCGCCTCATCTTCATTCTGAAGCAATCTCACCCAGATGCCGGGACGAACTCCTTTTGCGGTCAGCTTATCCGCAAGCCCCTTCATATCGGGAAACTTACTGTTGCCGCATCTCCAGGGACCGCCGTTATATTCATCCAGTCTGTGGTGTTCCTGCCAGCAGTCATCAATCACCATAAACGGCGGATTGTCCACACCCTTTGTCAGCTCCAGCACATAATCCGTATCGCTTAAAATCTCCTCTTCCGAACTGTCTCCGTACGCATAATACCAGTTGTTGCTTCCGTATACAGGGAAATCAGGCAGAATCGGGTCAGTGCACATCATGCGGCAGAATTCCCGGGCAGCTGTGAAAGAATCGCTCCCTTCCATCTCCATGGAAACCAGTTCTGCCATCTTCAATGTACGTCCGTTCAGCCAAACACCTTCCCCGCCGCTGCGTACATCCATCACCAGGGTAATGCCTCTGGAATCCACCTGCCAGTAGCACATGGAAGACGGTCTCACCTTCACACCGTATCCCCACTGTCTGTCCCCGGCGGACATCAGAAAATACCAGGGCATAAACCGGCTGCCGCACATGCCGCGCCACTCCAGATCACCGTAGCCCCTCTCCCAGGCATCGCCCAGAATCCGTACCTGTTTCGGCATTTCTCTGTTCCATCTGATTTTCACCCATTCCACTGCACTTGTATCTGCAGTCAGAAACATATCCTCATGTCCACAATCATCCTTCATCTCAATGCGGATATCCCCCAGACACACCGACGTGTTCTCTCCTTCTGCCCACAGCTTCTCACTGTCCGTTTTTACTGTTACATAATCAAATGCGCCGAATACCAATGCTTTTTTCCGGTTATCCATCATGCTTTCCTCCTCTGATTGAACTTCCATATATCCCGGTACTGACATCCATGCGTATCCGGATGTTCTTTACCTGTTGTCTGAAGTATACCTGTTTTCCGGGATTTATTCTATGGCTGAACGTTGGGGAAACATTGCATAATGTCTACTAAACGTCATTTAAAACTGTCCTGAAATCACATCCCGATATAATCATCGCTGTGGGAATGCAAGTCACTAAGAAAATTATTAGTCACTAAGAATTTTAACTGGTACTTCTCAATAAAACCTGCATTTTTTATAATAATATCACAATAAAATCGGAGGTTTGTAGCAAATGATGAACGAAATCAACAAAAGCAGAGAAAAAATTTTAACTGCGGCGCAGATGGCAGTCACATCGGATATCAATCTGATGTCCTGTGACAGAATTGAAGCACTTGCTGGGGGGCATGGAATGCTGAATATGGCTATTCACAGTGTCTGCAACGTAATCGCAGAGGAAATGATGCATGGAGGCGATTTATCCGTAAAATTTGCAAATGTACGCCGGCTTCCCATGGAGGATATTATGCAGAAAGCAATCGATGCTGCAAAAGATGCCGGCTGTGATCCGGCAAATGCAGCATTAATCACAGCCAGCATCATGTATCTGTGCGGTTCCGCAGCTCAGGTAGGCATTCCGGCAGGCAATCGTAAACTGGGAGCAACTGCCCGTATGCTTGCAGGTGCCGCCCGATGTGGTATCGCCGCATTGCCTACACCGAAAATGAACAGTAAAATTTCCGGCTTTGCAGCCGTATCGGCAATCTATCGTGCACTTGAAGAAGGGACGCTGTGTCAGGTTCGTGGATATGATATCCCCGTGGGAGTCGGCGGCGCAATTTACGGACACAGTGCACTGGGAGAAGACTATGTATGGCCCCAGCTGTCTGTCAATGGTGCACGAATCGGCACTCAGGCCATGCTGAATTCCATGTCAGGCGCAGGCCTGGTTCCCAATCCTTTTATTGCTGCAGTAATCGGTGCAGCAGCCATTCTGGAAATCATTCATCCCGATGCGGAAGTGCCGGAAGCCGAAGGAACCTACGGCAGAACCACCAGCGCCTATATGGTAGGCAAAAGTGCTGCAGAAACTGCCGGCCTGCCGAAAAAACTGCATGTAAATGTAACCGGTGAAGAGTACGATACCGCACAGCTCATCGGCGATGTGGGACTGATTTTAAAGGATATCGGCGGTGTATCTGTAATAGGCATGATGGCCTTTGATGAAATTTTTGCCTGTTTCCGTGAAAATATCATCGGTGCATCAGGAAGGCCTTCCAACGTACCACTGGGTCATATCGGCGGATACTGCGTCGTTGTATTAAAGGCATTGCTGGAGGAAGGCAGCAACAGCGACGAAATTGGAAGAAAGGTGGTAGAAAACCGCATGGACAATTCCATGGACGGCGAAACTGCTTTATTAAGCATTAATACCGTCGCACGGAAATCACAGGAACTGAAAAATGGACCGGTCACACAGTGTCTGATCAAAGCAACGGACCGCGTACGTATACGCGCCATTTACAGCCGTGCACAGTACGCCTATGAAGAATTTCTGAAGGGAGCATCTGTCGAAGAAGTAGTACATTCCCTGGACGAACAGCGCCTTGCCACACTGGAAGCAGGATGTAAACGCTATTTCAGCAGAGCTATGAATCATGATATTGCCGTAAAAATACGCCGTATTGACAAAGCTGCCCGCCGTACCCAGAAGGTCGTAAAAAAATATATGTCCTTTGATCCTTTAATTGATCTTGATCTGACTATTGACGGAAAAACATACAGTATCGACGGTTTCTGTCATGATTTTCTGCCCCGCATTGCCATGGGCGAATTTCAGGAACTGAAACCTTACGTAATGCCTGCTGCCGCTGTCGTCTCTGATATTGCCGTAGCAGCCAATATTATCATCAACGTTCTGGTACCCGCTGCCGTAGCAGCTGCCATGGGTATTGTATCCCCTGAAGAAGCCGCAAAGCAGGCAGAGGCAGGTGCCTACATCACCCTTGGTATCCCTGGTGGCAAAATGAATGCACTGGAAGCTGCACAGATTGCAAAAGGTTATATTGATTCTCTGGAGGAATAGCGTATGAATACAAAAAAATCTACACTAAATACGATTGCTGTTATGTCCTCCTATGTATTTACCGTCGGAATGATGGCAATCAATCCCACCATCCAGAAACTGATTGAAGCATACCCGGAGGTTCCTGTTTCCACAATCAAAATGGTATCTACCCTTCCTTCCCTGATCAGCTCCTTTCTGATGATCATAACCGGCTTCTTTCTGGGAAGAAAGCTGAAATACAAACCGTTTCTGCTGTTTTCTCTGGTATGTATTTTCATTGGCGGTATCCTGCCTATCGTTTGGAATTCCTCTTTCTACTGCATTCTGGCAGCCCGCGCACTGTTCGGAGTGGGAATGGCAGGAAATGCCAGCGCCAATGCTCTGGTTATCGCCACCTATGATGAACATGAATGCGGAAAATACCTTGGCTACGGTGTATTTGTTTCCAACATCTGTGGTGTTTTGATGCAGGTCATCAGCGGTTTTCTGGCAGATATCGGCTTAAAACAGTCTTTTTACGTATACTTTATCGCAATTATTCCTTTTTTGCTGATTCTGTTTTTCCTGAAAGAACCGGAGTCGGCTCATTCACAGCAGACAGGCAGCAGTCAGACAAAGGAAAAAATCACTGTCAAACCCAGAGTGTGGTTATATATCGCAATCGGTCTGATCTGGTGTATCCTGGGCTACTCCATTATGACCAACATGTCCACCTTTATTAAAATGCGCAATATCGGAGAAGCAGGTGTATCCGGATCGATTCTGGCACTTTACACACTGGGCGGCGCAATTGCAGGTGCCTTTGCAGCAAAACTGTATCAGAAAGCTGGAAAATTTTTTGTACCATTCTGCTTCGCCACTGCTGCTTTGGGAGAGTTACTGGTACTGATCGGACTGAACATTCCCATGCTGGCAATCGGTACTGCACTGGCCGGCGCCGGATGGTTTGCTCTTATTCCGAATATCATGGCATTTGCGGGAAAAGTAGCCGGACCGGCTTCTTCTCCCTTCTGTACCTCAGCAGTCAAAGCATTTACGCAAATCGGTGTATTTCTTTCCAGTTATCTATGTGCATTTCTGGGAAGATTTTTCCCCGATGCAATTATTGCCACGAAATACTGTGCAATCATCGGATTTGGTCTTATGGCAATCATTTTCCTGTTCTATGACATCAGACCTGCCTCTGAAATTCAGAAAAACTGATAAAAACATCAATACACTCCTTACATAATCACTTTTTTCAGTGTGCGCGGCCGCACATTCCGCACCCCGTCGGTGTGGCTGCGCATCCTCCCAGAGCTGTTTCACGAAGCTCTGCCGGCATCCGTTTCCCCACGGAATACATGGCAGCAATCATTTCGTCAAGAGGAATCAGCTGCTTTATACCGGCAAGTGCCATTTCCGCTGCAATCAGTGCATTGGCCACACCGGCTGCATTACGGTTCTGGCAGGGATATTCCACCAGACCGCTCACCGGATCACATACCAGCCCCAGCATGTTCATGAGAACTGTAGATGCTGCACCCAGGCTCTGTTCAGGCGTGCCTCCCATCAGTTCCACCGCTGCGGAGGCCGCCATGGCGGAAGCAACACCCACTTCAGCCTGACATCCGCCTACAGCACCGGCCACGGTAGCATTGCGCATGGCCAGATAACCGATAGCGCCGGCATTGAACAGGGCATCCACCATGCGTTCATCCGATATATGATATTCATCCTGCAGAGCCAGCAGAAGTCCGGGTACTATCCCTGACGAACCGGCAGTGGGCGCCGCAACGATCAGTCCCATGGAGGCATTCACTTCCAGAACACCCATGGCATAGGTAATTCCGCGTCCCAATACCGTTCCACAGATATCTTTTCCTTTCATACGATGTGCATTCAGCTTTCTGGCCTCTCCTCCGATCAGGCCTCCCATGGATTTTCTGGGGTTTTTCACAGCCGAAGCAGCAGATTCCCGCATAACCTCCAGCACTTTTCTCATGCGGTGGCAAATGGTATCCATGGCAGTCTCCTGCAGACTGCATTCCCGCTGTTTCATCACATCGGAAATCTGCATCTGATTGTTATTACATAAATCCAGCAATTCTCTGGCATTTTTAAAATCCATTGTCTATTCCCCCGACATATTTATTTCAAAATCCGTTCCGAAGCGGTTCATTTACGGCTGAACGATCATCACATCGGACACAAAAACATTTTCCCTGATTTTTCCAGCAATATCCTCCGGCAAACGATTATCCGATTCCACAATGGTATATGCCGTATGCCCTTTTGCCTCCCTGAACAGCCGCATAAAAGCAATATTGACGCCGCTGTCGCTGAGACACTTCGTAATATGCGCCGCCACACCCGGTTTGTCCTGATGGATCACAATGACGGCACTGTACTCTCCTGTAAAGTCCACTTCCACCTGATTGATCCGCACAATCCGTACTTTTCCGCCTCCCAGCGATTCTCCCCGCACCGTCATGACCTGTCCGCCGGCACCTGTCATGCAGATATCCACCGTATTGGGATAAATATCCGTATCTTCTTTATCGATTCTGAAGGAATACTCCAGCCCGCGTTCGTCGGCAATCCGGAAAGAATCACAGATTCTGGTATCATCCGTGGAAAATCCCATGATTCCTCCCAGAAGGGCGCGGTCCGTGCCATGGCCCTGATAAGTCCTGGCAAATGAGCCGTAAAGTGTAAATTCCACTTTTTTTACCGACCCTCCGATCATCTTCTGCGCCAGAAATGCAATCTGCGCGGTTCCGGCCGTATGGGAACTGGAAGGCCCGATCATAACAGGCCCCAGCACATCAAACACACTGATAAATGACATACTATGCCTCCTCAACTTCATATATATCTTTCATAATAAATTTTCTGTAAATGGTATCAACAACAATACCGATGGCATTGTCCCCGCAGATATTGCATGCGGTTCCAAAGGAATCCTGTGTGATATAAAGCGTAACCATGATCGCGCAGATGGGACCCTCCGGATCGCCGGCAACACTTCCGAATACCATATACAAAAACGGCAGCGCAGTCATAATAGAACCTCCGGGAGCACCGGGAGATGCCACCATGGCAACACCCAGAGTCATAATAAACGGAATTACGGTTCCCAGACTGATGGGCAGCTGATTCATCAGACATACAGCCGTTGCACAGGCAGAAATCGTAATCATGGAACCTGCCATATGAATATTGGCGCAAAGCGGAACTACAAAATTACGAATCTGCTCACATACACCATCCGCTGCCGCACATTTCAGATTAACAGGAATGGTTGCTGCTGATGACTGGGTTCCCAGAGCAGTAGTATATCCGGGAATCTG
>JBJELO010000029.1:0-20158 GCA_051879195.1 Lachnospiraceae bacterium | reverse complement strand
ATGGGAAGCGATATTGCAGTGGAAGCCGCGGATATTGCTCTCATGAGCGACGATCTTTCCCACATCACCTATTTGAAACGGCTGTCATGTGAAACAGTGAAAACCATCAAATTCAGTATCACGCTGTCCATGTGCATTAATTTCGCTGCGGTTACCTGCTCCGTTCTGGGAATTCTGACGCCCACCACCGGTGCACTGGTCCATAATGCAGGCTCCTGCCTGGTGGTGCTGATTGCTGCGCTGCTGTATGACCGGAAGTTTGATTAGCTCAGAGCCGGCATACAGTGTTTAGCCCAGCAGTTCTCTTAAATTTTGCTTGATTTGGCCGATAACATCAATCTGATTTTTCCATAGCAAGATAAAACCACGGTCTACGGATACAGATGTGTGACCGTGGTTTTTGTCTATCCAGAGGCATCTTTCTTATACTTGTTTTCGATATTCACTGGGAGTCATTCCGGTGATTTTTTTGAACATATTTGTAAAGTTATTAATATTGTGAAAACCAACGGCGTAAGCAACTTCTGCGACTGACATTGCGCTGCTGCCTAAAAGCCGTTTCGCGGCATTTATGCGAACTTGAATTAAATAATCGTTTGGCGCAAAACCGGTGTATTTTTTAAATTCCCGAAATAGTTGTGAACGGCTGATCCCGAAGTCTTTCGTCAATTGCTCCACGCTGATCGGTTCTGTGTAATTCTTTTCCATGTATCGTATGAGATGCCGCATGGTCGAGGCTGTTGCAGCAGTCCGGCTGGATTCTGATAAAGAAGAAACCAATAAATCCGTCAGCATGTTTCCGATATTGTTGGATACCTGCCAGTCGCGATACGGTTCGGCAATGCTGTATAAACACAGCAGTTTTTCAAAGCCTTCCGGGATCGAATCAGTAATAGACTGTGAAAAAACAGGATTTCCATTTTCAGCAAAGTTTTTATACAGTTCCGGTATGGTTGGCCCGCACACAGCAGCGGAGGCATGATACCAATAGTCGCTGCTGCATCCAAATTTGTGGGGCTTTCTTCCATCAATAAAGAAACCGTCCCCCTCCCCTAAGTGGTAGTGCCTGCCCTCATATTCCAAATACCCGTAGCCATTATAAGTGTAAAAAAGCAGATAGTAGGGATAATACTCCCTTTTGCTAAACGAGGGACAGCGGTAGTCATAAAGATTAAAATCCGCCAGATACATGAGATTTTCAGCAGCGTATTTCGAAATCGGTGGAATATGAAATAATTTTATGGTCCCATCCAGGTAAAAGTCCAGATTCTTCATCTGGGATTGCATAAAAAGGATCGCTGCCCGATGTTCAGCATGATTCTGAAGTTGATCAAGATCTGTGGAGGTCTCCTTGTTGTTCAGTAGAATGCCATTAATGATATCCGGTGTGATTGGAAGCGGTGTTGCGACATTTTCAAATTTGATTTTTTCAAACATTTTCCGTCCTCCCAGCAAAAAATATCTATAATCAGTATACCAAATTCAGCGAAAAAATCAATGGGACGATAATGTGATAGTTTAGGATTTTTCGTAATTTTCTACAAAAAACAGACATGCTAAAATGTATTTATTGAAATTTCTATGAGGAGGAATCGCCATGAGCGTAACAGTATGTGACCTGCTAAGTGGCAAGTACGATAATTACATTTTCCCCTTCTTCTGGCAGCATGGAGAGGATGAAGGAACTTTACGGGAGTATATGCGTGTCATTGACGAATCAAACTGCCATGCTGTGTGCCTGGAAAGCCGCCCGCATCCTGATTTCTGCGGAGAGAAATGGTGGCGGGATCTGGACATCATTCTGGATGAAGCGGAAAAGCGCGGTATGAAAGTGTGGATCCTGGATGACAGTCATTTCCCAACAGGGTTCGCAAACGGTGCTGCGGAAAAAGCACCTAATGAATTGCGGCGGCAAAGCGTTTATACCCGCGTGTTTTCTCATAAGAAAGGTAAAACGAAATTTTCCTGTGATGTTTCCAGGGTTATGAAAAAGCTGCCTGCCACCAAAATGGGCAGCTTGTGGAATCTCCTTGTTAGAAACGGGAGAATCAAGTTTGATGATGATCAGATCCTTACCGTTGGTGCATTGATCCCCGGCAAGGCCGTTCCTGTCGAATTGGAATATGAAATCTCCGGCAAGCGGCTCTATGCACGAGTACCGGAAAATGCCGTAAAAGTCTATGTGACGTTCTTGACCAGAAACTGCGGTATTCACAGAAGCTATATTAACATGCTTGATAAAGCATCCTGTCGGCTCCAGATTGATGCGGTTTATGAACCGCATTATGCGCACTACAAAGATAAATTTGGCACTGTAATTGCAGGCTTTTTCTCTGACGAGCCGGAAATCGGCAACGGCGTATATTTTACCGATCAGGTAAAGATCGGCAATGATTTTGATATGCCATGGAGTCGGGAATTGGCCCAAGAGCTGGAAAAACTGTGGGGTTCTGGATACCAAAAGCTGCTCCCGCTTTTGTGGGACAGAGGAAATGATACAACCCTGTGCGCGAAACTGCGTATGGAATACATGGAAATCGTAACCAATCTGGTTGAGCGGGACTTTTCCAGACAGATTGGAGACTGGTGCGCAGAACGCGGTGTAGAATACATCGGCCATATTATTGAGGATAACAATCAGCATGCGCGCCTTGGCGCAAGCCTGGGACATTATTTCCGTGGACTTGGCGGGCAGCACATGGCCGGAATCGATGATATCGGCGGGCAGGTTCTTCCCCAGCAGGAGGATGCACCAGCCGAAGGAATCTTCGCAATCATTGGAAAGCGGGATGGTGAATTCGCGCACTATATGCTCGGAAAGCTCGGTGCGTCAGCTGCGGCGATTGATCCACGGAAACAGGGCCGATGCATGTGTGAGATTTTTGGTAATTACGGGTGGAGCGAAGGACCACGTCTGGAGAAATACCTGGTAGATCACTTTATGGCACAGGGCATCAATCGTTTTGTTCCTCACGCGTTCAGCCCCAAAGCGTATCCTGATAGGGATTGTCCTCCGCACTTCTACGCGCACGGCAATAATCCGCAATACCGCGCTTTTGGTCAGGTAATGGCCTATACAAACAGGGTATGCAATCTTATCTCCGGGGGAAAGCCGGTTGTGGATACGGCGGTATTGTATCACGCAGAGGCAGAATGGATGGGCGAGTGCATGTGGGATCAGAAAGTATCGCGCAAGTTAATGGAAGCACAGGTGGATTTTCATCTCCTGCCCATTGATGTGTTTACCCGGAAACTTCAGTATGGTACGGAAATCACGGACGGCGGATTATTTGTGAATGGGAACTGCTATCATACGCTGCTGATCCCCTATGCTCAGTATATCTCTTTAGATCTGGCGGAAGCCATTGATACACTCTGCAAAAGCGGATGCAAGGTAGTTTTTGTCGATGCACTTCCAGCTGAGATCGTGAATGTGGGAGCTTTTTCACAGGAGCAGATCAAAACCTCCACGCTGTCAGAAGCACAGAGAAACATTCTGTGGAACAGTATTACTGCCTGCCCTGTAGTTTCTCCGGATCAAATCACGACGGTTGTATCAAAAGAGATCTGTATTTCTCCAGCGTCCTGGCGGATGCGCACATATCATTATCGCGGAGCAGAGGAGCTTTATTTCTTTGTAAACGAGGACAGTGAGGAGTACAGCGGCGTTGTGGAGCTTCCTTATTTTGAAAAAGGTTATTTCTATGATGCCTGGGAAAACACAGTCTACCTCGCAGAACAAGAGCAGATGGAGAACGGTACAGTCCGGGTCGCACTTTCCTTGCGGCCCAGTGAAAGCTGCATCCTGGTAATGGGAGATTGCGAAATGAAGTCTCAATTGCCTGCTCCCAACAAGAAGCAGCTTGCGTCCGGTCAGCAGCTTACATTTATGGGACAATGGAAACGAAGTCAATGCCGGTCCATCGATTATCCGAATTTTACGAAAGAGAAGCAAATCAGCAACTTTACAGATGTAGGGAAAGAGGACAAAAAATTCTCCGGATATATTCGATACGAGAACAGACTGCTGGTTTCGGAGAAAGAACCGGGGGAAGGAAGCCGCTATGTACTTGCTATCAGTGATGCCGGGGAAGATGTGGAGGTATTTGTCAATGATGTAACCCTCGGCATACAAGTTCTTCCGCCCTTCTATTTTGACATTACAAAACAAATCAGACCGGGGGAAAACGAAATTCGTATTGAGGTGGCTACAACACTGGAACGGGAGCGTGGCGTCAATCAGAAAAAATGGCAGCCGATTGGAATAACGGGTGATGTAAAGCTGATCAAGCTTTTATAAAAACAAACGGAGGGGCAAAACATGACATGAGTATCGAAAGATATTCTGGGCGTGGCCGACAAGAACCGTTTCCTACTGTATTGGAGTTCTCATCTGTAATGTCTCTTGCAATGCTTGCGATTGTCTGTTGCATCTAAAATCGGTACCGCAGTTGGCCTTGTTGGCCTGCTGATGGAACTTTCCCCCCTAACGGCAAAGCGCAGTAAGGATGCGCCGGGCGGAAGCCATTGATGACGGCGTGGAACTTATGGGAAATTATTTAACGATAGAAAAGCGGGTTTTCCTGTTGAATCAGGAAAGTCCGCTTTTTTACGTGGTGCGTCCGGCGGCGCTCGTTTCGGATGTGTCCGGCGCGTATATTTCTGCTATTTTTTACGGTAATCCTTCGGTGTGCATCCCATGGCTTTATAAAATGTTTTCCCGAAATAGCTGCTGGAGCTGAATCCGCAGTTTTCACTTATGGTAATAATACTCTGATCGGTGTGCAGCAGCAGCTGGGCGGCCATTCGGATCCGGTAATCATTCAGGTAATGAATGGGGGAGAGCTTGATGCATCTCTGAAAGCACCGGCTACATTCGCGGGTACTGATACTGGCCGCCGATGCAATATCATCAAGGGTGATTTTTTCCGCATAGTGATCCTGGATATACTGTATCATGTGTTTGATTCGTTCCACGTCAATATTGTTTTTATTCGTGCTGGAGGCACGGAGCTCTTCGGTTTCCTCCAGCAGCATGCACCAGATCCGGCAAAGCTCTGTCCGCACTTCAAATTCATATCCGAAAGGTTCTGTTTTATTCATTTCGACTGTTTTCAGGAATTTTTCAATCATGCGTACATTTCGGTAGGTATCCGCATGAACGGTAAATGTTTCCAGATTGCTGCATTTTATGATGGGAAAGAGATATTTCTGCTCAAACAGGCTGTTGCAGATGCCTGACAGAAATTCCATGTTGAATATGTGAGCATAAATCCTGCAGTGATGCATCCTGTCTTTCGCCCGTATTTCATGCATAACACCGGAATTTACAAAAATCAATTCTCCTTTTTTAACGTAATTGATACTGTCAGCAGTTTCCAGTTCAATCTCACCGTCTGCAATATAGTCAATTTCAAGAGCAGGATGCCAGTGCCAGGGGATGCACCGATCGATTCGGGAATCCAGTTCAGCATATTTGCAGACATAGGGAAATTCCGCTGAAATTCTGGAAAGAATTTCTTTCTGATCAAGTCCTGATAAAAATTCTGAATTATCAATCATAGGGATAAATCCTCCTCTTTTGTGCTGTGTTTTGGGGGTTTTATACAGTCAGTGAAAGCTTTATGACAGTCTGGCAGTCCTGTACCATATATTTCATGTCCGGATTTTAATAGTTTCAATATTGGATTTTGGTTACAAGTATGAAAAATAAAGCTTAAAAAACCGGGAAAAAGCACTTTGTATAGTGAAATTATATAAAAACGATGAATAAAAATCAAGTCTTTATATTACTAATTATGGCCCTGAATTGGATTTTTTTTCCGACCTGCCGGCAATATAATCAAGACATAAAGACAAAACATGAAATGAATCAAATATAGAAGAAATGTTGGAGGAGGAAACGTGGAAGAAATCAAGGAAGAGTGGATTTACAGTGGAAATGATTTCTGGCCGGATTCTGTTCTGAATGAACTGGAAGAAAAAAACATACCGGTCTCCCTGTACGATTCTCTGAGCAGAGCGCAGGAACGATGGCCTGACAGATGTTGTCTCGTTGATGATGATGGGGCGGCGTATACTTATCGCCAGGTGTGGGGCAGGGTGAATGATTTCGCGCAAATGCTGTCCGGTACCTATCATGTAAAAGACGGAATGCATGTTGGAATTCTTCTGTACAACAGTCTGGAATTCTGCGTGAGCATTTACGCGTTGAACAGACTCGGGGCAGTGGCGGTTCCCCTGTCCACAAAATACCGCAGGCCTGAGACCTGTTCGCTGATTGAAAAAGCAGATCTGGAAGGGATTATTTACCATAAGGATTTTTGTACGTGGTTCCAGGAGGATGAGGAGAAAAGATTTCATATCTGTATGGAAAGCGGTGTTCCGGGTATGGCAGCGGATATTATGGAAAGGGAGTCAGGATCGGAAGCGGAACTCAAACCGGAAAGAAAATCAGGACCGGATCAGGTGCCGGAACAGAAGATACCGGAAAGGGAAGATACGGCGATTCTGATGTTTACTTCCGGAACAACCTCTCACAGTAAGGGAGTGCTGCTTACAAACAGTAATATTATGCACGCTGTCATGGTCTATCAGGAAGTATTTGGTATTTCTGAAAAAGACCGGACCGTGATTCCGGTTCCTGCCTATCATGTTACAGGCCTGATCGGACTGATGGCATTGTTTTTACATGCAGGCGGCTGCATCTGGATGCATAAATTTTTTGATGCGGACCGTGTGCTGAATGAGATAAAAAATCAGCATCTGACCTTTCTGCATGCGTCTCCCACGGTATTTTCCTTTCTGCTGGAAAAAAGAGATCAGTATCCGGTGCTTCCGGATGTGAAAAACATTGCCTGCGGCAGCAGCAATATGCCGAAGAACAGAATCCTGGAGATGAAGGAATGGATGCCCCGGGCTGAATTTCATACCGTGTATGGATTAACGGAGACTTCATCACCGGCTTCCATTTTCCCTGGAGATGCAGCTGGCAGCAGTTTTATCGGGTCATCGGGCTTTGCGGTTCCCGGAGTGCAGTTTAAGATCTGTGATGATGATGGGAATACACTTCCGCCGTTGAGAACGGGAGCGGTGATGCTTCGGGGGACCACGGTTACTCCCGGATATTACCGCCAGAGCCGGGATATGCTGCCGGACGGATGGCTGGATACGGGGGATATGGGATATTTCAATCAGGAAGGCTACCTTTACATCGTGGACAGAAAGAAAGACATGATTAACCGGGGTGGCAAAAAGGTATGCGGTTTCGACGTGGAAAACGTTCTCTATGGAATCCCCGGAATCCGGGAAGCGGCGGTGGTGGGAATCGCGGATGAACGGTACGGTGAAGTTCCGGCTGCCATGGTGGCGGCGGATCCCAATGCCATGCTGACGGAGGAGAAAATCAGGTCAGTTCTGAAAACACAGCTGGCAAAATTTCAGATTCCGGCAAAAATCGTATTCTGTGAAAGACTTCCCTTAACAGCTAATATGAAGATCGACAAAAAAGCAATCCGTAAACAATTATCAAATAGATCTGAGGAGGAAAATCAATGAAGCAACCCCAATTTATCAGTCCGGAAGAAGCAGCACGGATGATCAAGGACAACAGCACCATTGCGACAATCGGGATGACACTGGTCTCTGCTTCGGAAAGCATTCTGAAAGCAGTGGAACAGCGTTTTCTGGAAACAGGAAGCCCCCGCGGTCTGACACTGGTTCATTCCTGCGGGCAGAGCGACCGGGATCGGGGAATTCAGCATTTCGCCCACGAAGGAATGCTGAAACGGATCATCGGTGGTCACTGGGGACTCCAGCCCAGGATGATGGAGCTGATCGCAGACAACAAAATTGAGGCTTACTGTATTCCGCAGGGACAGTTTGCACAGCTGTACCGTTCCATGGCAGGCGGCGAGCCCGGCAAGATTACAAAAGTTGGTCTGGGAACATTTGTAGATCCGCGCATTGAAGGCGGTAAGATGAATGAACTCACAAAAAATGCACCGGATATTTCCGATGTGGTAATCATAGACGGTGAAGAATATATGCGTTACCGTCCCATTCCCCTGGATTATGTGATGATCCGCGGAACCTATGTGGATGAAGCGGGTAATCTTACCACAGATGAGGAAGCCATGCAGCTTGAAGTATTTTCGGCGGTTATGGCATGTAAAAAATTCGGCGGCAAGGTAATCGCCCAGGCAAAATATAAGGTAAAAAGCGGTCAGCTCCACTGCAAAAAGGTCACAGTTCCGGGCGTATTCATCGACGCGGTTGTCATGTGTCCCAACCCGGAGGAGGATCACCGCCAGACCCACAGCTTTGCCTTTGACCCCGCTTACTGCGGTGATATCAAGGTTCCGGTCAGCCAGTCTGACGTACTGCCTCTGAGTGTCCGCAAGCTGATTGGAAGGAGAGCACTGATGGAACTGTCCAGGGATGATGTGCTGAATGTAGGTACAGGTATTCCCAATGACGTTGTGGGTCCCATCATTGCAGAAGAAGGAATCGATCAGGATGTGACAGTAACCGTGGAATCCGGCATCTACGGAGGAATTCCTCTGGGAGGTATTGATTTTGGAATTGCCAAAAACAATTTTGCTCTGATACGCCATGATGATCAGTTTGATTATTACAACGGGGCAGGTGTGGATGTGACTTTTATGGGCGCCGGACAGCTTGATGCAGAAGGCAACGTAAATGCAACAAAACTGGGAGCCATGCCTACAGGAGCCGGGGGATTTATTGATATTACAACCAATGCAAAACATGTGGTGTTCTGTTCCACATTTACGGGCAAGGGGCTGAAATGCAGCTTTGAAGGCGGAAAGCTGCGCATAGATCAGGAAGGAAGCCTGATTAAAATGGTCAATCAGGTGACACAGATTTCCTATAACGGCAGAATTGCCCGCGCAAAACAGCAGAAAATGCATTATGTAACGGAAAGAGCCGTTTTTGAACTGGGGAAGGACGGAATGGTCCTCACAGAAATCGCACCGGGTATTGATCTGCAGACTCAGGTGCTGGATCTGATGGAATTTAAACCCCTGATCAGTCCGGATCTGAAGGTGATGAATCCTGCGCTGTTCAGAGAAGACGGACCTTTTGGATTAAAAGAACTGCTTAAGTGATTTGCGGTATCTGCGAACCGGATGCCGAAAATATAAAACAATGGAAACATTATAAACATTATAAACATAAAGGAGGATAAAACCATGAAGCTGAAAGACAAAGTAGCAATCGTAACAGGTGCCGGAAGAGGTCTTGGAAAGGGAATTGCCATGAAACTGGCAGAAGAAGGCGCAAAAGTTGTAATTGCCGATATGCAGGCCGCAGATGATGTGGTTGCTGAAATCACGGAAAAGGGCGGTACAGCATCCTGCCTCAGCGTGAACGTTTCCAGTCAGGAGGATATGCAGAAACTGGTACAGTTTGCAGTCGATACTTACGGAACGCTTGACATTATGGTCAATAACGCAGGTATCAACCGTGACGGCATGCTCCACAAGATGCCGAAAGAAAACTGGGATCTTGTTATCGCAGTAGATCTGACAGGAACTTTCTACGGAACACAGGAAGCACTGAAATACATGCGTACAAAGAATTATGGACGTATCATCAATATTTCTTCAGGCAGCTGGCTGGGAAATATCGGACAGGCGAACTATGCGGCAGCAAAAGCCGGTGTTGTGGGACTTACAAAGACAGCAGCCCGCGAAAATGCGAGAAAAGGCATTACCTGCAATGCAATCTGCCCCGGATTTATCGAAACGGATATGACTCTGAAATTAAAGGAAGTAAACGATGGCGCCGCATGGGACAGCATGATGCAGAGAATCCCCATGGGATATGCTGGAAAGCCTGAAGATGTGGGCAATATGGTGGCATTCCTGGCATCGGATGAAGCTGCTTATGTAACATCGGAAGTTATCAATGTAGGCGGCGGCATGATCGTATAATCGCCTGAGATGCAGGAAAGCAGCCTGATATAAAAAGAAACAGCCTGATATAAGCGGAAATACAGGAACTGCCCGGACTCAGCAGTATTCCTGAAAAATAAAAGGAGGAAAAAAATCATGAACGACATGAAAGATGTGGTAATTGTAAGTGGTGTAAGACTTCCCGTTGGCTCATTCGGAGGAAGCCTGAAAGACATTCCCGCCATCGATATGGGGGCGATGGTTGTGAAGGAAGCCGTAAAACGTGCAGGAATCCAGCCTGCGGATGTGGATGAAGTGATTGTAGGTCAGGTCGGCGAAGTGGCTGAAAACGGCTTTGTTGCCCGGGCAATCAGCTTAAAGGCCGGCATGCCGAAGGAATGTACGGCATTTTCCGTTAACCGTCAGTGCGGTTCCGGCCTTCAGTCCATTGCGGATGCGGTTATGGAAATTCAGACAGGCAATGCAGAAGTAGTTGTAGCTGCCGGCGCAGAGAATATCTCACAGCTTCCCTACTACGTAAGAGATGCCCGCTGGGGTGCGAGAATGGGACATAAGAGTTTCGAGGACGGTGTCATCGACATCCTTACATGGCCTCTGGATGGAAATCATAATGGTGTCACTGCAGAAAATGTGGCAAATAAATACAATGTATCAAGAGAAGAACAGGATCAGTTTGCGCTGGAAAGCCACCAGAAGGCATGCGCAGCCATCAAGGCAGGCAAATTCAAAGAAGAAATCCTTCCTGTGGAATTAAAGGACAGAAAAGGCAATGTAACTGTTTTCGATACGGATGAAGGTCCCAGAGACGGACAGACCATGGAAAAGCTGGCAAGACTCCGTCCCTGCTTTGTAAAAGGCGGTACTGTTACAGCAGGAAATTCTTCTTCTCTGAATGACGGTGCAGCAGCAGTGGTTGTTATGTCCAGAGAAAAAGCAGAAGCACTGGGTGTGGTTCCGAAGCTGAAAATCGAAGGCTTTGCAGTGGCAGGCTTTGATGCGGAACTGATGGGTTATTCTCCGAAATTCTCCAGCGAAAAGCTGGCAAAGAAGCTGAATCTGGATCTGACAAAGATCGATATGTTTGAAATCAACGAAGCATTTGCCAGCCAGGCATATGCAGTCAGCAGAGACCTGGGTCTGGACAAGGATAAAGTCAATATCTACGGCGGCGGAATTTCCATCGGACATCCCATCGGTGCAACCGGCTGTATCCTTACGGTTAAGGTGCTGTATGAATTAATGAGAACCGACAAGAAGGATGCCATGATCTCCATGTGTATCGGTGGCGGACAGGGTATCTCTATGTACTTCACAAAATGTCAGGCGTAAAGCAGAAAATTCAGAATCAGGAGCCTGGGATACAGGCATGGAAAAATACAGGAAATACAAAGAGAGTCAGGAAAGGAAAAAGATTATGCAGGTAAATAAAGTTAAAGTTGGTCTGGTAGGACTCGGACTGGTATCGGATTCCCATATTAAAGCATTTCAGTCTCACAGCGGAGCAGAAGTTGTTGCAGTCTGCGATCTGGATGAAAATCACGCAAAAGAAGTAATCAAAGAGTACGGAATTCCCAGATATTACACCGACTACAATGAAATGCTCAGGGATGAGGAAATCAATCTGGTGGATATCTGCACACCCACATTTACACATGTAAACATGACAATTGCAGCAGCTGAGGCTAAGAAAAATATTTTATGTGAAAAGCCCTTCTGCATGAATCTCGAGGAAGGCATCGCCGCTTGTGAAGCAGCCAGGAAAAACGGAGTTTCTCTCACCGTTGAAGAGTCCTACCGTTTTATGACATCCATCCTGAAGGCAAAAGAGATGATCAATGCGGGTGAAATCGGAAAACCTACCCAGATCAGACAGCGTTTCGGTGAATGGATTCCCAAAGAAGGCGTACTGGATACCCGTGAAACCACAGAACTGCACCGCGGCTGGAGAATGAACACCGATAAGGCCGGCGGCAATGGATTCCCCTGGATGTTTGATCACTGCGTACATTTCTTTACAGCAGCGGAATTCCTGATGGGAAGCAAAATTACGGAAGTATATTCTCTGATGGCAGACAATTCATGGATGCACAAGGATACGGAAGACAAGATTGAGATGTCACTCCATGGCGGAACAGAAATCGGCGATATTACCATGCTGACCTGGAGTCATGAAGATCCTGCCTGCAAGGGCGTATGGATGCGCGCAGAAGAAATCAATGGTAAATACGATTACATGACCGGTTTTTCCATTACGGTAATCGGTGATGAGGGTATGATCGAAGTACTGGGCGAAGGTGCCAGCGGATTGCAGTATGGCGGACAGGATGTACATCTGATTCTCCGTAAAAAGGACGGAACTGTACAGACCATGCGTTTTGAAGAGGGCGGGGATGACATCTGGAAATCGGAAATGTCCTATTACAGCCATGCACATATCAATCTGATTCACAGAATGGTGGACGGCCTTCTGAACGGCACAGATATGCCTTACACCGGTGAAGACGGTGTACATGATGTAAAAACAACACTTGCTGCAATCTGTTCAGCAAAGGAAAAGACACCTGTCAGAGTTGAAGAAGTAACAGATGCACGCTATTTAAAATAATTCGTACAATTAACCGGATTATGACCGGCAGGGGCAGGTGACACTTGAACTGTGCCAGTGTATGGCAGGAGGAAGTGCAGGTGACTCCTGTCGGTTATATAAAACCGGGAAAGCATATGGTGTTTTCCCGGTTTGCTCTGAACAGTTATATCAATAGAAGAAGGAGGATCAGACAATGAAAATTGCCGTAATTAATGAGGTAAGTTCCTGTGCAAGAAATGCTGATATTGTCTCTGCGCTGGAACAGACAACAGATGCAGAGATTCTGAATGTCGGTATGAAAAATCCGGAAGAAGAGCCTGCGCTGACCTATATTCAGACCAGCTATATGGCTGCAGTTCTTCTGAACACCGGAGCATGCGACTTTGTAGTAAGCGGATGCGGTACCGGACAGGGATTTCTGAATGCTGTACTGCAGTTTCCGGGAGTAAGCTGCGGACTGGTGGCGGACCCGCTGGATGCGTGGCTGTTTTCTCAGATCAACGGCGGAAACTGCGTATCTCTGCCGCTGAATAAAGGCTACGGCTGGGCAGCAGATATCAATCTGAAGTATGTATTTGAGAAATTATTTGCAGATCCTGCAGGCCAGGGTTATCCGCTTCACCGTGCGGAAAGCCAGGGTGCAAGCAGAAAAATTCTCAGCAATCTTTCACAGATGGCGCATTTGAGTCTTGCAGAGATTCTGGAAAAAACAGATCCGGAGATTCTGAAGCCGGTGACGGAAAACAGGGTATTTATGGATGCGGTTATGAATACCGGATCAGAACATGATGCTGTAAAAAATATTCTGCGGAAATTGTCCAGATAAAGGAAAGAATGGTGAAATTATGAACAGTTTTATTAATAAGTTCGATCTTACAGGCAGGAAGGCAATTGTTACAGGCGGAGCAAAAGGACTCTGCAACGGTATGGCGCAGGCACTGCATGATGCAGGAGCGGAAGTCGTTCTGCTGGATATTATGGATATGGCAGTGGAATCAGCTGAAAAGATGGGCAGCACAGGAGCACCTGTTCATGCGGTGATCGGTGATCTGTCCAGACCGGAAACGCTGGAAGCGGTATATAACGAATGTCTGGAAAAACTGGGCGGACGTGTGGATATTCTGCTGAACGGCGCAGGAATTCAGTATCGCTGTCCCGCGGTGGATTTCCCCGCTGATAAATGGCAGAAAATCCTGGACGTTAATTTAAGCGGCGTCTTTTACATGTCCCAGCTGGCAGGACGCACCATGCTGGAGCAGGGATATGGCAGGATTATCAATGTTGCTTCCATGACGGTCTATTTTGCCAGTGTGCTGATTCCTGCTTACAGTGCAAGCAAAGCCGGAGTGGCACAGCTGACAAAAGCATTTTCCAATGAATGGGCTTCCAGAGGCGTTACGGTAAATGCCATTGCCCCCGGTTATATGGCAACGGAGCTGACAGCCAATATGAAGGAGGTCAATCCGAAGCAATACGAAGAAATTACCGGAAGAATTCCCATGGGACGCTGGGGCAATATGGAAGACCTTCAGGGAGCAGTCGTATTCCTTGCATCGGAAGCGGCAGCTTACGTATCCGGCGCTGTAATTCCGGTGGACGGAGGTTTCATGGGCAAATAGCTCATTAACATGGGCAGCTCCCGTTATACGGACAGACAGTTCCTATTATGGGCAGACGCCCTTTACTTATGGAGGAGAACTAAGAAATATAAAGGAGGATGAAGATGGAGCAGAAATTATGTGCAGAAAATGTTCTGGAGATGGACCGGCCGGTTTCTGAGAAAACATTATCGGGAATAGGCGATTTCATGGGACTTTACGGAGGGGAACATATTGCCGCCACTGAATTCGTTTTCGGTGCGACCATGGTCACATGGGGATGCTCGGCAAAAATGATACTGCTGGGACTTTTTATCGGTAATATTCTGGCAACGCTTTCGTTCACATTTTTATGTGCCATGATGGCTACAAAGACACATCTGACGCTGTACAGCTATCTGAAAAAAATACTGGGCTCCCATGTTCAGAAATTTTATACGCTCGTGTGGGGCGTATGCAGTACCGCGCTGGCTGCTTCCGGCATCTGCGTTTCCGCTTCCGCGCTGAAAGAGATCGCGGGAATCGGTGTTCAGCAGGAATGGTATCCCACCAGCATCGGTTTTGTGGTGATCGTGGTTCTGCTGGGACTGGTTGTAACCCTGGTTGCAGCCAACAGATTTGAAGCATGTGCAAAATTCGGTGCAACCTGTGTGCCGTGGATGATTCTGGTATTTTTTATCGGAGCGATGGCATCTCTGCCGCAGCTTGCCCAGGCAACCGGTGTGAGCATCAATTCACTTTCCGATATCTGGAATATTATTGACAGCAATGTAGGTCTGAACAGCGGCATGGCTGACAGCAGTTTCGGTATTTTCCATGTTATCTGCTTTGCATGGACCTGCAATCTGGCATGGCATGTGGGCCTGAATGATATGGGAATGTTCCGTTTCGCGAAGAACTATAAATACGGATATATCTCGGCGGTCGGCATGTTCATCGGTCACTTTTTTGCATGGACCATGGCGGCCATCATGGGAACAACTGCTGCTGCAGTTCTGAAAGTGACCATGGCTGAACTGGATCCCGGCGTAACAACCAATACAGTTCTGGGAGCTACCGGAATCTGTGCCGTTGTAGTAGCGGGCTGGACAACCGCCAACCCTACCATTTACCGGTGCGCATTGTCAGTCAACAGCCTGCTTTCCAAAATGAGTCAGAAACAGGCTACCTATCTGGTAGGTGCGCTGATGACTGTGCTGGCATGTTTCCCGGCCATGCAGAATATTCCGTCCATTGCACTGATCCTGGGCTGGGTAACAGTTGGCGTGGGAGCCATGTGTATCGTGGAAGAATATGTATTCCCCAGAATCAGTTATACGAAATACTGGTCCATGTACAAGGAACAGAAAATCAACTGGGCTGCGCTGATTACCTGGGCTGTCAGCATCGTCTTTGTACTGACCATGCTGAAAACAGGACTTCTGGATCGTTACTTTATTTTCATGCCGGAATATCTTCTGTCAGCTGTTCTTTATACGGTTCTGGCCGGAGTATTCGGTGCGAAGGAAGATTATACGGAACGTGAGGCACAGGAAGCGAAACTGCAGCAGGATCTGAAAGATCTGGTTGACAGAATCGCGGAGGAAGAACTGGAAAAAGCAGCACAGCTTCCGGAAAAGAGCAGTACGGTACCGAAGGTTCTCAGAACAGTATCGTTTGTGGTACTTGCCGCATTTCTGACGGTTGCTGTTATGACATTTGTGGGCAGCATGGAGTTTGGCATGTTTAAAAATGTTTCTTTTGTTCTGACAATTCTGTATTTTATCATGAACGGTACTGCCACATTCATCAGCTTTAAAAATGAAAAATTTGTAATTCAGTAATAAAAAGGAGATCTGAAGATGAAAGTGATTCTGGTTAACGGAAGTCCCAATCAAAGAGGATGTACATACCGGGCGCTGCAGGAAATTGCAGGCACACTTTCGCAGGAGGGAATCGATTCGGAAATATTCTGGCTCGGGAAAAAACCTCTGAACGGATGCCTGGCCTGCTGGCACTGCGGAGAGACAGGTGAGTGTGTATTTGACGATGCTGTGAGGGAATTTCACAGAATCGCGGATGATGCCGACGGATATGTATTCGGAAGTCCGGTACATTATGCATCTGCCGCAGGTGCGCTGACTGCTTTTATGGACAGAGTGTTCATGTCGGAACAGTACGGAAATGGTGGCTGCCATTTCCGGCTGAAACCGGCAGCGGCCATCGTATCCGCCAGACGTGCAGGCACCACTGCGGCGCTGGACCGACTCAATAAATATTTTTCCATTATGGAAATGCCGGTGATTTCTTCCTGCTACTGGAACATGGTTCACGGTCAGGAACCGGAGGAAGTGGAGCAGGATCTGGAAGGACTTCAGGTGATGCGGGTGCTGGCAAGAAATATGGCGTATTTTCTGAAATGCCGTCAGGCGGCGGAAAATGCCGGAATTCGGCCTCCGCAGCAGGAAGAATCCGTGGCGACCAATTTCATCCGGTAAAATCCGAAGAAAGCGGGTGGTACAGATTATGGATTTAAGAAAAGATGCGGACTTTATCATCCGCGAGTCTATCAAAAAGGTTCTGCCCAATGAGGCAGTAGAGCAGGCACTGAAGGAAAAGACTTTTGGTGCCGGGAACATCTATGTGGTAGCTGCCGGAAAAGCGGCATGGGAAATGGCAAATACTGCCTCAGATATTCTGAAAGAAAGAATTACTTCCGGAGTGGTATGCACGAAATACTGCCATGTGAAAAGAAAAATCCCCGGAATCATTTGTTTTGAAGGAGGGCATCCCGTTCCGGACAGGAATTCTTTTTTAGGTACTCAGGCTGCACTGGATATGGTATCGGATCTGAAAAAGGAAGATACCGTGCTGTTTCTGCTCTCAGGCGGAGGTTCTGCCCTGTTTGAAAAGCCTCTGGTTGAAGAGGAGGAGCTTTCCCGGATCACCGGGCAGCTGCTGGCCTGCGGTGCCGATATTACGGAAATCAATACAATCAGAAAGCGTCTTTCGGCTGTGAAAGGCGGGAAATTTGCGCAGCTTTGTGAACCGGCTCACGTATACAGTATCGTTTTGAGTGATATTCTGGGCGATCCTCTGGACATGATTGCTTCCGGCCCGGCTTACCCTGACAGCAGTACAAGTGCGGATGCACTTCGGATTGCTGAAAAATACGGGCTTGATCTGAGCGATAAAGCAGAAGCCTTATTGCAGGAGGAAACACCCAAAGAACTGCATAACGTGGAAACAGTGATTACAGGAAGCGTAAAAAATCTCTGCATGGCAGCCAAAGCGGCCTGCGAACAGCTTGGATACCGCACGATCCTGCTGACCGATCAGATGGACTGCCAGGCAAAGGAAGCAGGTGCTTTTCTGGGGGCAGTTGCAAAAAGTCATCAGGAAACCGGAGAAAGCCTGGCTTTCATTGCAGGCGGAGAAACGGTCGTTCACCTTACCGGAAAAGGAAAAGGCGGGCGAAACCAGGAACTTGCACTGGCCGCTGCAGAAAAAATAGCCGGCCTTCCCGGAACTGCCGTTTTCAGCGTGGGCAGTGACGGAACCGATGGTCCCACAGATGCTGCGGGCGGATACTGTGACGGCAGGACAGCAGACATTCTCAAAAAAGCAGGAATCAGCATTTTTGAGACGCTGCAGGAAAACGACGCATATCATGCTCTGGAAAAAACCGGAGGTCTGATCGTAACCGGCGCCACAGGAACCAATGTGAATGACGTGGCGGTGGTGCTGATTAAACGATAGAAAAATGGATTTTATACATCATTTTTTATCTCTGGCAATTGCCCTGATACTGCAGAATATTGTAACATTGAGTGTGAACCTGACAGATAATATTATGCTGGGATCATACAGCGAGGCTGCGCTTGCGGGCGCAGCCTCTGTTAATCAGATACAGTTTCTGTATCAGCAGCTTCTGCTGGCCCTGGCCGATGCCCTTGTTATTCCGGGCAGCCAGTACTGGGGGAAAAAACAGGTACTTCCAATCAAACGAATTACGGCGGCTGCCGTATGGACAGCTTTTTTCATATCGTTTCTTTTATTCGTTTTCACAGGTGCATTTCCACATGAGATACTTGGGATTTTTACCGGAGATGCTGTCATCATGGAAGAAGGCGTCAGCTACCTGAAGATTGTCCGGTTCAGCCATCCTTTTTTTGCCGTAACGGAAATGCTGCTGGCTTCTTTCCGCAGCATCAAAAAGGTGAAAATTGCCTTTCGCCTGTCGGTTGCATCATTTTTTATCAATATAATTGGGAATTATGTGTTTATTTTCGGACATTTTGGAATCCCTTCCATGGGCGCGGCCGGTGCTGCGGTCAGTACGCTTATTGTACGTACTGCGGAATGTCTGATCATGATTGTCTATTCCCTGTACGGAGATGATATACTGGAAATCAGAGCGAAGGATCTGTTTTCATACGATTTCAGGCTTATCAAAGATTATCTGAAAATTGCCTTTCCTCTGCTTCTGGTTCAGGGGCTCTGGGGCATCAGCACAGGTCTGCAGACGGTTATTTTAGGACATATGAAGGCAAATGCCATTGCAGCGAACAGTGTGGCAGGTACACTGTATCTGGTGGTAAAATCTATGGCAACTGGCTCTGCTTCCGCGGCAGCCCTTATCATCGGCTCGGCCATAGGTTCGGGAAATATACGGCAGGCAGAAAAATATGCGGTCAGACTTCAGAAGATTTTTATTGTAACAGGAATGCTGGCCGGAATGATTCTGTTTTTTATCAGAATTCCTGTCCTTGGTTTATATGATCTGTCAGAAGATACCTGCCGGATGGCAGACCATTTTTTAATGATTTTAAGTATTGTATGTGTGGGCATGTCCTATCAGCTTTCTTCGAACTGGGGAATTATCAGAGGCGGTGGAAATACATCTTTTGGAGTCAGGATGGATATTATCAGTACATGGTTTATTGTACTGCCGCTTTCCTTCTATGCGGCATTTATTGCAAAGGCGTCGCCGGAAGTGGTTGTATGCTGCCTGAATTCCGATCAGATTTTCAAATGTATCCCCGTTTTTCTGGAGATACGTTATGGCCAATGGATGAAACATCTTACAAGAGAATAAGAAATCGCTGATACGGAGAAGGCAGGTAAATCAGGATATCGGGACGACATCCTGAAAAATATTCAGAAGTCCCTTGACAGAGTGCGCAGCAGAATATATAATGTGAAAAACGTAACGTGTTACATGTTTGAATGAAAGAGGGAATACTTTTGGAACAGAATGATCTTGGCTGTCTGATTAAGATGATTGATGAAAAGCTGAGAGCGAAGGCCGATGCGGATCTGAAAGCTCACAATCTGACCATGGCACAGAGCACGGTCCTTCTTTTTCTGAGTAATCAGGAAAACTGTCAGGCGACACAGAAGGAGATTGAGCTTCATCTGAACATATCTCATCCTGCTGTGACAGGTATCGTATCCCGCATGGAGCAGAATCACCATCTGACAACCTGGATCGATCCCGGCAACAAACGCAATAAGATGGTTCGGCTCACTCCGGAGGCCAGAGCGTTGGGAGAGACCATGGAGCAGATGCGCCTGCACTGGGAACATACCATGCTGCAGGGGCTTTCGGAGGAAGAGATTGCACAGCTGAAGAGGCTGCTGAGGGTTGTTGCCGGTAATCTTACCTGACATTCCGATCAACAAACCTGAATGAAAAATGGAAAGCCGGAAAAACCGGCTTTCTGTTTTGTCCAAAAGTGTAACATGTTACATTATAATTGATTTTATGGTTTTCCATATAATCAATTGCAGTATTATGTTGATGAATTATTTTGAAAGGCAGGAGGAATAATCCTATGATCCAGACACTCGCCGGGAGCCTGCGCCAGCATAAAAAAGGCTCTGTCATAACCATGCTGCTGTCCATACTGGAAGTGGCATTTGAAATTCTGATTCCCCTGTGCATGTCCAACATCATCGATTTTGGCATCGATCAGGGCGATATGGGTCAGGTATGGAAATACGGCCTGATTCTGTTTGCTTTTGCTCTGATGCAGCTGCTGACCGGTGTG